>CAYLXG010000134.1:0-6720 GCA_964387445.1 uncultured bacterium | reverse complement strand
GAACATGCCCCACGCCAGGGCCCTGGAGCTTAAGGCCACCTGCCACATCGCGGTGGATCAGGTCGCCGCCGGAGACATGGGTTACGGGGTGAATTCCCTTGAGACCCTTTCCATGGGGATATGCACCGTCACAAGCCTCTCCCGTGCCTACACCGACTTCATCCCCGACCATCCCTTCGCCGTGGCGGGGCCCGGGGACCTGGAAAAGGTCCTGGGCGATCTGGCCTCCGACCCGGAACTCAGGCAACGGTACGCCGCGGCGGGCCCTCCCTGGATAAGGAAGACCCACCACTGGAAGACAGTTGCGGAGACGATGCACCGCAGATACCGTGAGCTGGGGTGGGAGAAGTGAAGAAGGACCTGGCCAGGGAGACACTGCTTTACGGTCTGGCGATGATCGTCAGCGGGCTTGTTCAGTTTGCCTTCCTGCCGTTCATGAGCACCTTCCTGACACCGGACCAGGCAGGTCAGCTGGGAGTTATCAGAATACTCAGCGAGATCATTGCCGGCATAGTCGTTCTGGGTCTCCCCGCTGCGGTGGTGAGGGCCTGGCATTCCACCGACGCCCACAGGGCCCTGCTGACCAGGTCGATGCTGCTTCCGGCGGTCCCCCTGGGATTATGGGTGATCGCCGTATTCCTCTGGGGCGGCGGCATAGCCGGGACCCTGAAGCTCTCCGACCCGGTTCTCCTTTTCCACGCCCTCGCCCTGGGGGGAGGGGTAGCAATGCTCCAGGTGGCCCTCGCCATGCCCAGGGCCAGGGGTATGGCGGGGACCTACTTCACCGTACAGTTCGCCAGGGGCATAATATCCCTGGGCCTCCTCTTCCTGCTTCTGAGGGGGACCTCAGGCGGCGGTTCCCTGGTAGCTTTCCTGGAGGCAAGGTGGATCCCCACCGTGGCCGCAGCACTGTTCACCATCGGGATGATGTACAGACTCACGGCTTCATCCGCGGGGAGAAGTGTTCCCGGGGGGTTCACCGGTGAGATACTGGCCTTCAGCCTGCCCCTGGTCCCCGCCAGCCTTGCCCTCCTGGTGCTCTCCAGCGCCGATATGTTCATGCTTCGCACCATATCCCCGGACATGGCCCAGAGCGGCTGGTACGAGTGGGCTGGAAGGGCGGTGCTGGTCCTCACGCCGCTTACCCTTGGTTTCGGAATGGCATGGCAGCGATACATATACAGGAAGAAGAAGCAGGGCGGCAGCATGGAGGAACTGGGGAGGAGCGCGCTGCTCTTCATGGTAACGGTCAACTGGGCGGCGATGGTCCTGGCACTCCTTTCCAATGAGATAGTCGCCGTGTTCGGGGGAGCCGCCTGGCTTCCCGCTGCCTCGGTTCTTCCCTGGCTGGCTGGTTCCGCGGCTCTCTACGCCCTCTTTACAGTTTCCCAGACAGCTCCCCTCCTCACCGGTCAGACAAAGTACATAGGCTGGATGACAGCCTTCGGAGCGGTTCTCAACATAGGCTTCAACCTGAGGCTCATCCCTGTGGCCGGCGCTGTGGGAGCGGCATTCGCCACACTGGCCACCAACATGTTCATGGCGGTCTCCCTGTTCTGGCTGGGACGGAAGGTCTTCCCGGTGAACTTCTTCGCCATCGTCATCCTTGCGGCGGTGCCGGTCCTCTCCGGACCCCTGGCTGGGATGACACCCCCGGTGAGATCATGGATCATCGCAGGGGGAACGCTCCTGACGGTGCTCATCATCCACCTGCTTCGCTCCCTGGGTCCCATCGGACCGCTGGATCCCCGGCGGGAGTCGGAGGATGACGATGGCTGAGATCTCCGTACAGGTTCCGGTGAAGAACGGTGGAAAACCCTTCGAGAAGTTCCTTGCATCGCTTTCCTGTCAGGACATTGCCGAACCCTGGGAGCTTGTGATAGCCGATGATGGAAGTGATGTCCCTGTCGAGATGGAGTTCTCGGCGTCGCTGTCGGAGCTTCCTGAAAACTGTTCCGTCAGGATAGTCAGGGTCGTACCCGGTGGAAACAGGCCCGCGGCCAGGAATGCGGCCATGGAGGGGGGCAGCGCACCTGTAGCCCTTCTCATGGACGCCGACCTGGAGTTCGGACCGGAGCTTCTTCGCCGCCATCTGGAGATCAGGGGAAGAACCGGCGCCGACGCGGTCATGGGCAGGAGGGTCAACGCATGGAGCGGGAACTCCACCCCATGGCAGAGGTGGATGGATACCAGGGCAATGGGCAGCTCGCCCCCCGGGCCGTTCCCGTGGAAGTACTTCATAACCGGGAATCTTTCCATATCCACGAACCTGCTGAAGAGCGCAGGAGGATTCGACCCGAAGATAGACAGGTACGGCGGGGAGGACACTGAAACGGGATACAGGCTTCACCTGGCCGGGGCATCTTTCCACTGGGACCCTTCCCTGGCGGTGAACCACCTGGATGATGTGACCGTGAGAGAGCATTCCAGGAAGATGCTGGAGTACGGAGGAAGCGGCCTGTCCTACACGCTTGACAAGCATCCCGGGGCCAGGGGTCTGCTGGGAAGCAGGCTTGCTGAGCCCCTCCTGTTCCCTCCGCTCCATCTCCTTCCAGGGAGGCTTATTGCCAGGGCGGCCACCATCCCGCCTCTCTACCGTGCAGTACTTTCCCTCGCCGAGAGGGCCGGGGGGCCCCGTCCCCTGTTCACATATCTCTCCGTAGGGGCATGCCTGGCGGGGCTCATGGGAAGGGATCTGGGGCTGTGACGGATTTCAGGATCATCGAGCTTTCCCGTTTCACCACCTGGGGCATTGGCGGCCCTTCCAGGGCGGTGTTCCCCGGGAACGACGAAGAACTTGCCGCCTCGGTCAGGCACCTTGAGAGGGCATCCATCCCCTGGACCGTCCTGGGCCGCGGATCCAACACCCTGGCTCCGTCGGAGGGCTGGGACGGAGTGGTGATAGTGCTTTCAGGAGAATACCAGCGGTTCCATTTCAATGGAGCATCCCTCACCGCAGGGGGTGGAGCCCCGGTGCCCTCCATGGCCGGAGCCGCCTGCTCACTGGGCCTTGACGGTCTGGTTTTCGCCGTGGGAATACCCGGATCAGCGGGGGGGGCAGTATACATGAACGCCGGCGCCTACGGATCATCCATTTCCGATGTGATCAGGGAGGTGACCTTCTTGTCAGAGTCAGGGGATCTCCAGACCCTTGCCATGGAGGAGTGCGGCTTTGCTTACAGGGCAAGCCGTTTTCAGGAAAACGCTCCGGTGGTGATCACAAAGGTGGTGATGGACCTCATCCGATGCCCCGGGGGACCCGGCATCCTGAGGGAGCGGGCTTCCGAGGTGCTCGCCCTTCGAAGGGCAAAGTTCCCCCTGGGGATGCCCAATGCGGGAAGCGTCTTCAAAAGGCCGGTTGACGGACCTCCCCCTGGAAAGCTCATCGAGGAGTGCGGACTGAAGGGTCTTTCCGTGGGCGGAGCCATGGTCTCGCACATCCACGCCAATTTCATCGAGAACAGGGGAGGAGCCACCAGCGGCGATGTGATGAGGCTGATGGAACTGGTTCAAAACAGGGTCCTTGAACGATCGGGATTCGACCTTCGCAGGGAGGTAGAACTGCTGGGGGAGAGGTAGTGTCAAGGTATCTCTGCGGTTTCCAGGCCAAGGACGGCCCGGTGCTGGTCACAGGCGCCGCGGGTTTCGCGGGGAGGGCCCTCATGGAGCATTTCGAACTGGGTCCAGGGGACTTCGCCGCCGACCTGACCGATGAGTTCCAGGCTCCCCCAGGGGTCAGGAAGTTCGCCTGGCCGCTCCCGGGCCCGCCTTCGGGAAGCCCGGGCCCCGTGCGGTATGTGGTTCACCTGGCCGGTCTGAGTTCCGTTGCCCATTCCGCCTCAGGCGGGGAAAGCGTTCTCCAGGTGAACGCCGGGGGAACCGAAAGCGTCGCAAGATGGGTCAGGGAGCACTCCCCCGGGGCGAGGATCCTCTTTGCCAGCTCCGCCGATGTATACCGTCCGGACAGGGGCAGGCTTCACGAGGATTCCCCCCTGGAACCCAGGAGCCCGTATGGGAAGAGCAAGCTGGCGGCGGAGGAGATCCTGGCCGGTTCCGGAACCGACTGGGTGGTGAGCAGGTCATTTCCCCATTTCGGCCCGGGGCAGGAGGGGCATTTCGTGCTGCCCTCCTTCTGCCGCAGGATAGTGAATGCTCTGAAAGACGGCTCCCGGGAGATACGCACCGGAAACCTTGAGGCGGTAAGGGACTATCTTTACATCGAGGACGTTGTGAGGGCCTACGGCTGCATTCTCGCCCGGGGTCGCAGCGCAGAGGTCTATAACGTATGTTCCGGTTCGGGTCATTCCATCGGGGAGCTGCTTCAGAAGCTCCTGGGAATAGCCGGAGGAGAGCTTGAGGCGGTTACGGACCCGGGCCTGTTGAGGAACCGTGACCAGTACTGCCAGGTGGGTGATCCTTCCCGGCTGGAGGGTCTTGGCTGGCGGCGTGAGATCCCCCTTGAACGGGGTCTCGAACTGCTTTACAAATGGTGGGAGGAAAGACTGTGACTCTGTTTCTTATCCTTGCCGTTCTCACCGGAAGGGTTACCGAGTGGGAACATTACCCCCACTACGGAGGCGGGCAATGCATCGTTTCCAGGAACGGTACGATAATGGCCGGCACCTCCGGCGGCATCCTCTTCTCCCATTACTCGCCCTCCGATGACGAGCTGGTTGCCGATTCCGGGTGGACCTCCCCCGGGGAACTCTCCTGGGACAGGGTTTCCGACATAGCCTTCGACTCCCAGGGGAACATGTGGATCTCCCTGTCCGGCGGGGGCATCGACATGGTGGACCCCGACGGCGGGATGACCCACTTCAATCAGATAGACGGTCTGCCCCTCTCCCTGGGGGTAAACCAGACCATTCCGGACACCGTCATATACGCGGCCACCACCCAGGGGCTCTGTATCAGGGAATTCGGCTATTTCGAGATATGGGACACCTATGAGACCGGCGGCGGTCTACCCGGTGACAATGTGAACTGCATCCTGCAGGCGGACTCGGGGCTCTTCGTTGGAACGGTTGCCGGGCTGGTCTTCCTCCGGAGTTCCTCCCCTCCCGGGGACCCGGACTCCTGGATCCCACAGCAGGTGGATCAGACCTCCATCGTCGACCTACAGTGGAGCGGCGACACGCTCTGGGCCGCAACCGCGGAGAAGCTGTTCTACCTGCCTCCTGCCTCGGGGTGGATGGAGGAGGTCACCTTCCCCGGGGGGAACATCGCCTCCCTTTCCACAGGCGACGGCCCCCTTGCGGTAGGATGCACCAACAGGTGCTACATAAGGGACGGCGGGCAGTGGTTACTCTACGACACCAATCTCGACGGCAACGCCCTCACCGGTCTCACATGGTTCCAGGGCCGTCTGGCCGGGGTGCTCGCCAACACATATTCAAGCAACAGGGCCTCCGGCTCAGGGCTGGCCCTTCTTCTTCCCGACAGCACCTGGAGAAGGACCTTCCCTGATTTCGGCCCGGTATCCAATGACCTGAGGGCATGCGCCCTGGGGGCCGACGGTACAGTATGGGTCACCAGCAACAGGAACGGGGCTTCCGCGTACCATCAGGATCAGTGGAGGAACCTCAACCTGTACCTTACATCCAGAAGCCAGTGCTTCGCGGTGTGTCCCTCCGGGAACGGCGCATTCGTCTCCTCATTGGGTTTCGGGATGGACTGGCTCGACTGGGAGTCCGGGGAGGTGGTCTCCACACTGCACTTCACCGCCGAGGACGGCCTTGCCAACAACCGTGTTTTCGATTGCGAGCCCGGAGGGCAGGGTGTTGTCTGGTTCGCACACAGGACCCTTTTCGAGAACGAGGAGGGAGGGGTCAGCAGGCTCTCATGGACCCCGGGGGACCCCAGCACTGCCGTGTTCAGGGTCATCTCCGGCGCTTCGGGCCTGCCCAGCAAGGAGGTGAACTGCGTTCTCGCCGCCGGTTCGAGGTACGCATATGCGGGAACGGACGAAGGCGTGGCGCTGATCGATGGGAACACCCAGTCCGTCGACCGTGTATGGGGGGCGGGAAGCGGCCTGCCGTCACTGCTGATATCCGCACTGGCCGCTGACCGCTCAGGTACGGTCTACGCCGGGACCGCCGGGGGACTCGCGGTGCTCTCCGACCAGGGCGCCGTTCCGGTTTCCGGCCTCACCTCACAGGTTCAGTCCATGGCCTTCGACGGCATGGGCTCGCTCTGGCTGGGAACCTCCCAGGGTCTCCGGAGGTATTTCCCCGCCACCGGGGAGATAGAGTCCTACACCTCCTTTAACAGTCCCATACCCGAAGCGACCTTTTACGACTTTGCCATAGACAGTGATCAGGGCTTCATCTGGATGGCCACCGACCACGGTTTCTGGAGGGGCACCCTGGAGTCCGGTCTTTCCGGCGACGGAACCGACGCGAAGCTCTACCCTAATCCCTTCATGCCCGGTGAGGGGCAGCTGCTGGGCATATCCGGCGTTCCAGACGAACCGATGGATGTCACCATATTCGACCTTACGGGAGCGGCGGTTTTTGAGTATTCTTCACCGGGCAGGGAGGATTTCGCCTGGGATGGCCGAACCGCCGACGGATCGCCGGCGGCCTCCGGGGTTTACATGGTCGCGGTTCAGGGGGAGACCTTTACGGCCCCCCTGCTCAAGTTCGCGCTGGTGAGGTGGGTGACACGGTGAAAGGCGTTGTACTGGCGGGTGGTCTGGGCACCAGGCTGAGGCCGCTCACG
>CAYLXG010000133.1:0-6786 GCA_964387445.1 uncultured bacterium | reverse complement strand
GTACCCGTGGTCCCATATGGAGTCGGGGCCTTCCCGGCTGTAAGGCTTCACAGCTGGGACAGGTTCATGATCCCGCTTCCCTTTGCCTCCCTGGCGGTGGCCGAGGGAAGACCCGTTCCACCGGGACTTTGCTCTCCGGAGGTCCTCACCGCGGCGATCCATCAGCAGCAGGCCAGGGCGGAGCTTGCTGTTTCCCCCGGGGCGCGGATACTCGGCGGCATCGCCGCCCTTGCAGGTTCGGCGGCCTGTCCCGCGGCCTCCCTCGTACTTCGCACCAGGACCTTCACCGAAAGGAAGGAGCGCATGGGACGGATCACCCGGCGCCACGACCGCCCCGTGTGGCTCCACGGCGCCAGCCTCGGCGAACTCAAGGGACTCCTGGCGGTGACCGAGCGGCTCCGGGAACTGGACATACCCTTCTTCGTAACAGCCGTTTCACCAGCCGGCAGGGATTTCATAGAAAGGAACGGTTTTCACGGATCGTACCTTCCACTGGACATTCCCTCTTCGGTGAACAGGTTCCTGGACAGGCTCTGCCCCAGGGCCCTGGTCCTGGCGGAAACTGAATTCTGGCCGATCCTCCTCCGGGAGACCGCCATCAGGGGAATACCCGCAGCGCTGATCAACGGAAGGCTCTCAAAGGGCAGCCTGAGGGGATACAGGCTGATAGCTCCGCTGTTCACGGGGATCCTCAGGTGTTTCCGCATCCTTCTGACCAGAACCGCCGGGGATACGGAACGCTTCGGCGAACTGGGCCTTCCGGCGGTTACCGCCGGGGACGGCAAGTCGTGGGTGAGACCACCGGCACCAGACCCCGGCTGGAGCAGGATGATCAGACCCGGCCCCCGGGGAATACTCGTTGCCGGATCCACGAGGAAGGGTGAGGAGAGGATGATCCTGGAGGCGGCAAAGCTTATTGGAATGACCCCGGTGATAGTCCCGAGACACGATTCCAGGATAGACGAGATACTGGGGCTGTGCCGGGAAGCCGGCTGCACCCCGGCGCTCTGGACCGATTCCCCGGTGAATGCCGAGTGTCTCGTTGTGAACGTGAAAGGTGTCCTTGCAGCTCTCTATGCACTGGGCGACCTTGCCTTCGTAGGTGGAACCATAGCCCCGGTGGGGGGACACAACATCCTGGAACCCCTTTCCCATGGGATCCCGGTAATAGTAGGACCCCACCACCAGCACTTCTCCGAACTGGTGGTGAAAGCCTCGGAGGCTGACATGTGCCGGGTGTTCACCACCCCAGCGGAGGCGGCGGCCGCCGCGGCTGAGCTGGCGGGAAAGCGTGGAGGTTCTCCCGGGGAGTTGCTGAAGAACGATTTTGGCGCAATTGTCAGGAAGCTGCTGGAACTGCTGGAAGTGACCAATGAGACTTAACGAGATACACGAAAGGATCACAAGACGGGAGGGGCCCTGGCTCTGGGTCGCCTGGCTGCTTCTGCCCCTTTCGTGGCTCTATGCCCTGGGTGCCTGGTTCAACAGGTTCCGGTTCGCGAGGGGCCTCTTTCCCCGGAGGGGATTCGATTCCGTGGTGGTGAGCATCGGCAACATAGAAGTGGGTGGAGTGGGGAAGACCCCGGTCACGGTAAGGATCGCAGCCAGGCTTGCCCGAACCGGTCTCAAGACCGCTGTGGTGGCCAGGAACCTTGCCGGGAAGAACCTGCCTCCGGTGGCCGTAAGGCCCGGACATTCATCCGGAGCCGTTCCCCTTAGCGACGAACCGGTCTTCCTCCAGAGGGCCCTGGGGAGGGAATGCGGCGTTTACGCCGGACCCGACAAGACCGCCGCCGTAGAAAGGGCCGTGAGGGAGATGAAGCCCGACGTTGTGATCGTCGACGACGGATTTCAGCACCACAGGCTCAGGAGGGACATAGACGTGGTGGTACTGAACGCGGACCATCCCTTCGGGCTGGGAGGGGTCCTCCCGACCGGAACCCTCAGGGAGTCCGCCGGAGCCCTGAAGAACGCCGACTATCTCTGGATCAACGGCGTCACCTCAAGGGCCCAGCTCTCCCTTGCAAAAAGGCTCATAGCATCCCGGAACTGGAAGGCTCCCTTCATTTCCAGCGGGGTCGTTCCCGAAAAACCGCTCAGGCACGACGGCACCAGGGACAGGATAGGCAAGGTCGTGGGGTTCTGCGGCATAGGAAAGCCCGAGGGTTTCAGGCACACCCTTGAGAAGACCGGCTTCAAGGTGCTGAGGTTCCATATCTTTCCAGACCACTGGGAGTACCGCATGGAGGATCTGGCAAAGCTCAGGGCAAGCCTCGGCAAGTCCGCTGCGGACTACCTTGTCACCACCGAGAAGGACGCCGCCAGGCTGGGATCCCAGACGATGAAGGACATGGACATAAGGGTGCTTCCCATTACCCTCACCGTTACCGACCCCCTTGCCGAGGACGAACTGATAGGACAGATACTCGAACTTGCCGGGGAGAGGAAATGACCCGTAGTACCGACGTTCTGATAATAGGCGGCGGAATGGCTGGCCTTGCCTGCGCCCTGGAGCTCCCGGAGGAATACTCGGTGACCGTGCTGAGCAAGAACGAACTCCCGGCGGGAAGCACATACCTTGCACAGGGTGGGATGGCCGCCGTGACCTCGCCCCAAGACAGCATAGCAAAGCATCTCGAGGACACCTGCAGGGCCGGAGCCGGGCTGGTGGACAGGGAGGTCGCGGAGAGGATAATCTCCATGGGGCCGGCCCTGGTGAGCCGGCTGGGGGAATGGGGCATCTCCCTCGAGGGTTCCGACGGCGACGGCGGAGGCATGGAGGGGGGACACTCCTTCCGGAGGGTCCTGCACTACTTCGACCAGACGGGAAGGTTCATATCCAGCCATCTGGCGGAACTCTGCCGGAGCAGGAGCAACATAACCGTTCTGGAGAACGCTTTTGCCATCAATCTCATAACCGCTTCCCGGGAGGCTCCGGAGCTGGTCCTGCAGGGAAGCGACCTCTGCCTTGGCTCATATGTCCTTATTGACGGGAAGGTCATAACCTGCCTGGCCGGTGAAACGGTTATCGCCACAGGCGGAGCAGGGAAGGTATACAGGTACACGTCGAACCAGGATTCCGCCACCGGTGACGGCATTGCGATGGCTTACAGGGCCGGTCTTACCGTAAGGAACATGGAGTTCTACCAGTTCCATCCCACCTGCCTGTACCACCCGGAGAAGAGGAACTTCCTGATAACCGAGGCACTCAGGGGGGAAGGGGCCGTTCTGGTCAACCGGGCGGGGAAGCGGTTCATGAAGTACTACGACGAAAAGCGGATGGAGCTGGCCCCCAGGGATGTGGTGGCAAGGGCCATCGACAGCGAGATGAAACGCCACGGAACCGACCATATGCTTCTGGACGCCACCGCCCTTGGAAAGGAGTTCCTTGAGGAGCACTTCCCGGAGGTCACTGCGGGGGTGATGAGCGTGGGGATACGGCCCTGGGAAATGCCCATCCCGGTGGTCCCGGCGGCCCATTACTGCGTGGGAGGGGTCGTGGCCGACACCGCCGGCGGAACTGAGATGGCGGGGCTCCGGGTAATAGGCGAAGCGGCCTCCACCGGTTTCCACGGCGCCAACAGGTTGGGAAGCAACAGTCTCCTGGAGGCCGGCGTGATGGGACTGCTTGCAGCCGGAGAGATGAGAAAAGGGCTGAGGAAGCCCGCCGAGGAGCGCTTGGTCAGGGACTGGTCCTTCGGCAGGGCGGAACCCCTGGAGGAGAGCGTTCTCGTGGACCATTCCTGGGCAAGTCTCAGGAGCACCATGTGGGACTATGTCGGAATAGTGCGGACGGACAGGAGGCTCCGCAGGGCTCTGAGGTTACTGGAGGTGCTCTCCGAGGAGGTGGAGGAGGACTACTGGACCCTTCTGCCCACGGTGGAACAGCTGGAACTCCGCAACCTCACCACCGTGGCCAGGATAATAGTGAGAAGCGCCCTCAAAAGGAGGGAGAGCGTGGGACTCCATTTCCTGACGGACTGCCCGGAACCGTCGCCTGTGGTTACGGATACCATTCTGAAGAAGGACATGTAAAGGGGAGGCAAAGATAAACAAGGCCTCAGGCATCCTGGCGGCAGCATGCATCATAGCCCTGGCGGCGGGCTGTTCTTCCGCTCCTGTCTACAGAGGCAGGGGGATCAGCTGCAGAGGGCCGATGCCAGTCACCATCGGCTCTTCCGGGGACCAGACCGCAGCGGGGCCGCCGGCTCCGTCATCCTCAGTGGAGCACAGGATGCAGGCTGAGATAGACAGCTGGATGGGAACACCCTATGTTTACGGAGGAACCACGAAGCACGGCGTGGACTGCAGCGCATTCACACAGGCCGTTTTCAGGGCGATAGACATCGAGATCCCCAGGAGGGCGTCACGGCAGGCCGCCGCGGCGCAGACCGTATCCCGGGCAAGCCTGAGATACGGTGACCTTGTGTTCTTCAACACCTCGGGGTCCGGGATCTCCCACTGCGGCATATATCTTGGGAACGGCGAGTTCGTGCACGCCTCCAGCAGCAGGGGTGTGGTGAGGGACCTTCTCAGTCACCCGTACTATGCCAGCCGCTTCGTCCAGGGCGGCAGGTTTCTCTAGCATCGAAGGGCGGCAATTGAGGGTCCTCGATATCAACAACCTGTACTCCCCCACAGGGGGAGGGATACGAGTCTACCACCACGAGAAGATGAACTGGCTCCACCGGAACGGCATCGAGAGCTTCCTTGCATATCCCGCACCGGCCAATACGAGAACGCCTGTCCATGGAGGCCTTGCCATAGGACTCAGGTCCCCCGGCCTGGGTAACAGCGGCTACAACTTCTTCACCAGGGGAGAGCCTCTAAGGGCACTTGTCAGGGAACTCAGGCCCGACGTCATCGAACTCGGCAGCGGGATAGTGGTTCCCGGCATGCTGAAAGAGGAAACCCGGGCAACACCCTCCTTCGCCTTCTACCACTCCAACTGGCCTGAAGCGCTCCCACTGAGCGTCCTGGGCATAAGGAAGGGGCCGGTTCACTCCCTGTTCAGGGCATTCGCCCTGCCCAGGATGGGAAGAGGATACAGGGACCTGAAAGCGGTGATGGCCGCCAGCGACTACTCCCGGGAGAGGCTGGCGGAGGCCGGGATCTCCAACATCAGGAAGGTCCGCCTGGGAGCCGATCCGGAAATCTTCCGGCCCGGGAAACGCTCCGAGGATGTGCGGGAAGGGCTGGGAGCCGGCACCGGAAGGAAGATAGCCCTCTACATGGGAAGGCTCGCCCCGGAAAAGGGCATCCATGTGCTTCTGGCGGCATTCAGAAGGCTCTTCGAGGAGGAGAACATCATAACCGTGGTGGCCGGCGGGGGGCACTACTCCAGAAGGCTGGAGAGGGCAGCCGCCACGCACCCGGACAAGCTCAAGCTCATAAACAGGGTCACCAGCCGCCACAGGGCGGCGGAGCTCATGGCAAGCGCCGACGCCTTCATCTCCGCCGGGCCCTGTGAGACCTTTTCCCTTGTGACCCTTGAAGCGCTCAACTGCGGCACGCCGGTGGCCGCATGCGGCGAAGCCGCCGCGGCGGAACTGGTGACCCAGGCCGGAGGAGGTTCCGTCTATGCCCCATGGTACAGCGGGGAGGCCCTGGCCGGGGCTATCATAAAGGCGGTGAACGAGCCGCCGGAGAAAAGGGCCGGGTTCAGGGAGTTCGCCAGGGAGTTCACCTGGGACAGGTGCTTCAGCACCATACTGTCCATATACAGGGAAGGGGTCCGGTGATAATGCGGATCAGAAGGGGAGACGCAAAGGACCTTCACGGAGTGATAGAGCTCTGGAAGGAACTCATGGACTTCCACAGGGAGATCGATCCCATGTTCACCAGGCACCCCCGTGGAGCGGATAACTTCACGAAGTTCCTCATGGAACTGATGGACAGACCCGACGCAGCCCTCTTCGTCTCTGAGGAGGACGGAGAGCTTACGGGATACCTCCTGGCCACGGTGAGCAAGTATCCTCCCGTGTTCATGGAGGAGAACTACGGCATGATCACCGACGCGGTGGTCACAGCCTCCAGAAGAAGGCAAGGCACCGGGGAGGCCCTGGTGGAGAAGGCCGCTGAATGGTTCAGGGAAAAGGGGCTCACCAGGATGGAGATGCGGCTGGTGAACGCCAATCCGGTCTCCAGCTCCTTCTGGCGGAAGATGGGATTCCAGCCCTACCTTACCACCCTGTTCAGATTCCGTGAACGCTCTGAGTTTCCCTTGAGAACGGGGAAGTAATGACCTGTATGCCTGGCATCTGGCTGATGGCCTTTCTTCTGGCCGCCCCCGGCGGTAATGCCGCCGAAACAGTGATCGTTGGGCTGTACGACAATTCCCCGAAAGTTTTCATCGATGAGAACGGCGAACCCGCCGGCATCTTCGTTGACATCATAGAGGAGATCGCCTCCATTGAGGGGTGGGAGCTTGAATACCGCTTCGGCACCTGGGCCGAGGGGCTGCAGAGGCTTGAGGACAGCGAGATACACCTCATGCCCGACGTGGCCTGCACGGCATCCAGGGAAGAGGAGTTCGACTTTCATGAAGAACCGGTGCTTTCTGACTGGTTTCACGTATACGCCCGTACGGGAAGCGGCATAAGGTCGGTGGTGGACCTTCAGGACATGAGGATCGCCGTTCTGGAGAGGTCGGTGCAGCAGGAGGCATTCCTTCAGCTGGTGGACGAGTTCGCCATGCAGGTGAATCTGGTGGCCCTTCCGGACTATGGGACGATCTTCGAGATGGTTGCGGAAGGCCAGGCAGACGCCGCCATTACCAACAGGTTC
>CAYLXG010000132.1:3816-6866 GCA_964387445.1 uncultured bacterium | reverse complement strand
AGCTGGGCTGGACCGCAGGGGCCCACGGCTTCCACAGGACCAGCGGCCTGGGCGCGGTCCTTGAGTACACCGCCGTGCAGAGATACGTGTACAGCCAGCGGAAAGAGGCCAACTTCTACCTCCACGACGGAAGGATAATCGGGTGTCAGCTCGGTCCCGACGCCGACATGGCCACCGCCTCCCTCTCCTGGTGCGGAATGCCCGGAATAACCGCGGAACTCACCGGAAGCTACCTGAGGAACGGGGAGGCCGATGTTTACGAGGGCTGGCCCGACTCGGTGAGCACAGGCGGCCCATTCCCCTCGGGCATAGTCGAGAAGACCTCCAGTCTATCACTGGACCTGGCCTGGTACAGGGGCAGCTTTCTGGAGATAAGGTCGGTGAATTATCCCACGACCACCGAGAACGCCGGACATCAGACCGGCGAATCGATGGATGAACAGGGGATATACCTCCAGGCAACCGCTAACTTCGTAAAATGAAACACCGAAAGAGCAGGCGAAATGGCTGAACACGGTTTCCAGATACAGAACACCAGCTTCCTGCAGTCGGTCAGAAGCACGGTGACACAGGCGGTTCATAACCCCACCGGGGCCCTTCTGGTCCACCTCGACTGCCCTGAAGAGCGGGAGAACTTCTTCGCCGCGTGCTTCAGGACACCCCCGGCGGACGACACCGGTGTTCCCCATATCATCGAGCACACCGTCCTCAACGGCTCCAGTAAATACCCGGTGAAGGACCCGTTCATGGAAATGGTGAAGAGCAGCATGGCCACCTTCATTAACGCCATGACCTACGGCGACAGGACCGTGTACCCCTGCGGCAGCCTGAACAGTAAGGACTTCAGGAACCTGGTCTCCGTCTACATGGATGCGGTGTTTTACCCTCTCCTGGAGGAATCCTTCATGCAGGAGGGCTACAGGCTGGATTATTCAGAGGAGTCGGGCAGGCTCGTTCACAACGGAGTCGTCTACAACGAGATGAAGGGAGCCTACACCGATCCCGACAGCCTGATGGAGAGGGAGGTTGCAAGGCTTCTCTACCCCGGGGGCTCGTGCGGAAAGGACTCCGGAGGCGATCCGCCGGCTGTGGCGGGACTCACATGGGAGGCTTTCAGGGATTTCTACCAAAACCACTACACACCTGACAACTGCTGCATTTTCGCCCTTACTTCCATCCCTTATGACGAGTTCGCCGGTTTCATTGATAGCAGGCTCCCAAGGGGAAGAAAGGGTTCGGTGAAGCAGATCATGCAGGAACCGTTCACCGAACCGGTCCGCAGGGAGATACCTGTGCCGGGAAGCGGTGACGGATGCACGGTCTTGAGCGCATGGATGGTCAACCAGGCCGGGGACCCCGGGGAAGCGCTGGCCTTCTCCCTGCTTGAGGAGATACTCCTCGAGGACGACTCATCGCCGGTGAAGCAGGCCCTTATGGATTCAGGTCTGGGAACGGGCCTGTCCGTGTGCGGCTACGATTCCGACCCCGTGCAGAGGAATTTCATCATAGGGCTGAAGGGAGTGCGGAGAAAGAAGGCACCCCAGGTCCATGAGCTCATCAACAGGACACTTGAGGACCTATCCGTCAATGGGCTGAAAGGCGAACTGGTCAGGGACATGCTGCACCGGAAGGAACTCCATCTCAAGCACACCGGTTCCGGCTGGCCCATGGCGCTCATGGGGGCGGTTACAGCCGCCTGGACCCATGGTGAGGACATATGCCGCACCCTGAACCTTGACGGGCTCCTGGAGGACCTGAAGGGGAAGCTCATGGAGAACCCCCGTTTCCTCGAGCAGATGATCCGCAGGTGGCTCATTGAGAACCCCCATAGGGCCGACGCCGTCTTCTACCCCAACAGCGGACACTTCAAACACATGGAGGAAGTGGAGGAGCAGAAGCTTCGCCACAGACTTGAGAACACCTCCCGGAAGGAACTTGAGAGTATCCGGGAACGTACCGAGAGACTCGGGGAATACGCCGCCGCCACGAACACTCCCGATGCCCTGGCCACGCTGCCCAAGCTGGAACCTGTCCGACATTCCCCCATCAAGCGGCGCAATATTCCACACACTTGAAAACACGGTAACCGCTGACTTTCTCTCCACGGAGATCGACAGCCGGGGTGTATGCTACGTGGACCTGGCCCTGGACCTGTCCGAGCTGCCGGAAGACCTCATCCCCTGGGCCGCATTCTACGGGGACCTCATCACCCGAACCGGAGCCGGCGGGAGGGATCACCTGGAACTGGCGGAGGCGGAACTCTGCTGCTCCGGCGGAATCAGCGCTTCGGTGAAATGCGTCACCGACGACTTCTGCTCCATCGGAAGGTCATCGGTTATCCTGAGGGTGTCCGGATACTGTCTGGAGAACGACCTGGAAAAGATGCTGGCCGTCATGGAGCAGCGGATACTCCACCCGGATGTGACCCACCATGGAAGGATAGTCACCGTAGCCGGCGAAACTGCGGAGCACGAGAGAAGCTCACTGATACCCAGGGGACACACCTTCGCCATGCTTGCCGCCAGGGCTCCCCTCTCAAGGGGGCATGGTGTTTCGAACCTTCTCCACGGAACCCCGTCGCTGAAGCTCCTTGATTCGGTGGAGGAAAGCAGCGCCGGGAAGCACGCCGAAGTCCTGGGTTCCATAAGGAGCCGGATCTCCGCGGGAGTTCCAGCCACCGCGGCATGGACGGGTCCGTCCTCGAGAGAGGGAGTAATGCGCAACTGGCTGAAGGGCCTTCCATTCCATCCGGGCGGGGCGCGGGAGGGCGAACATGGTTTGGAGTCTGCCGGCAGACCGGCCAGGCTGGGCCTCTTAACCGGGCCGGGAACCTGCTTCGCCGCCGCCGCCCTGCCGGGACTGCCCATGGGGCACCGGCTCTATGCCCCTGGAACAGTGCTGCTCAGGCTGCTTTCCGAGGGTTATCTCTGGGACTCCATAAGGGTTCAGAGGGGTGCATATGGAGCCGGGGCCTCTATCACTGGAGGCACTGTCAGCTTCTATTCTTACAGGGATCCTTCCCCTGCGGAGAGCATAGGCTTCTTCAGGAA
>CAYLXG010000132.1:0-3806 GCA_964387445.1 uncultured bacterium | reverse complement strand
CATAGGTCAGGCCCTCGGCGACGCGCAGTTCCTCGGCGCGTTCGGCGGCATCGGTGAGGTTGACCTTACAAGAAGGTCCATAGAAGATTCCATTGTGGCCGGAATGAGGGGAACAGACCCCCCGGCGAGACCCGCCATGGCCAACGGCCTCGCCCTTGCCAGGCACTTCAGGGGCGTCACCAGGGAGAGGGCCCGGGAGTACAGGGAGGCCCTGCTGGAGGTTACCGCCGGAACAGTCGAGGAGTTCGGCGCCTGGCTCAGCGGCTCCGCCGATGGACTGAGCCTGGTGGTAATGGGAAGCGAGGAGTGCATGGCATCCGCTTCCGCTTATGTCGATGTCGTTGAAGAAGTGGAGGGAGGCTGAGCTATGGATACCGCATCGCTGGTGATAGGCATAATTTCCGTGATAATAGGATTCATACCCTGCATACAGGTCTTCGTATTCCTTCCGGCTCTGGTGGGGCTGATCCTGGGGGTGGTGTCTTTCATAAGGAAGAGGCAGGTGGAGGAGCCGACCGGTACCGCACTGGCCGGGATCATCCTGAATGCCATACCGCTGCTGGTGATGACCGCCCTTGCCATTTTCGTGGGGATCGGAGCCGACGCCTCCACAATAAATGACATGACAATCAAGTAGAGCACCCCATGGGGGCTTACCGAACCGTCAACCTGGTTCTGCTCGGGCTTCTGCTGTTCGCTCCGGTTTTCCCTCTGATCTCACCTGCCATGGAGAGGGCATTTCCCTCCCTCTGGCGATGTCACTGGAAGGCGGCTTCAGGTCAGGAGTGCCCGTTCTGCGGGCTAACCAGGGGAGCGGGTGACTTCCTTGAAAGCGGCAGTATCCCGCCCGGGGGGAATCCCCTGCTGAAACGGCCTTTTCAACTATGCTGATGAGAAATTCGGGCTAGGGCGCTCTTCACCTGGCTGTCGTTCAGAACCGCAGACAGAAAGATACCGTGGATCGACGGCGCTTTTCATCTGGTCCTTCCCGGGGTACTTCTCTCGGTCTGAGTGCCCCCGAGCACGGCTTCCTTCTGCTTCTGCTTCTCAGAAGGCTTCAGGGGGATCCTCAGCGGAGCGCCGTCGGGGTATGAACGCCTGGTGAAGTACATTGCCGTTGCGGGGGTCATTGGGGTGGGCAGGAATATCTGCACCTGCCTGGGCAGTGGTCCCAGCCTTCCTATCACGCTCCTGGCCGCCTGCATGTCTCCCAGGGTGCAGCCGGGGAAGGCGGCTATTATGTAGGGCATGAGGTACCTTTCCTCCGCCCTTGCCTCCCCGACGGCCCGCTGGAACATGGCGGCGAACTCTTCCCAGGCCTCCCTGCCGGGTTTCCTCATCAGTTCCAGTATTCTGTCCACAGTGTGCTCCGGCGCTATCCTCAGATGGCCCGACACGTTCCTCCTGGCCAGCCTCTCCACGAAGGCGGGGTCCTTCACCGCCAGATCGTGCCTTATGCCGCTGGAGATGAAAACCCTTTTCACCCCGGGCAACTGCTCCACCGCGTCGAGGAGTTCCATGTAGCTTCTGTGATCGGTGCTGAACGCCGGGCAGATGTCGGGGTACAGGCAAGATGGACGAAGACAGGCACGACAGGCTTCGTCTGAGGAACACCCCAGACCGTACAGGTTGGCTGTTGGGCCTCCCAGATCGGAAACGGTGCCCTGGAAACCCGGTGTATCTGAAACTGCCTCAGCTTCCCTGACCACCGATTCGAGGGACCGGCTCACCGGGTACTTTCCCTGGTGAAGGCCTATGGCGCAGAAGCTGCAGCCGCCGCTGCACCCCCTCACCACGGTTATGGAATCCCTTATCATGGTGTAGGCCGGGATCTCCCCGGAATAGGACGGGTGGGGAAGCCTGGTGTACGGAAGGTCGTAGACCGCGTCGAGTTCCTCCTGTGACATGGGAAAGCAGGGCGGCTCGACGACCACCACCCTCGTGTCCGCCTCCTGCACGAGACGCCCGCCAAGCCATGGATTCTGGTTTTCCTCCACCTGAGCCGTCAATCCGATAAGTGAGGGAGGGTTCTCCAGAATCTCTTCGTGGGATGGAAGGTGAATGTCGCCTGGCGCTCCCTCATATGAGTTCCGATGCATCGCCACGGCGGTTCCCCGTATCCCCGAAAGGTCCTCCCCCCGTGAGAGCCTTCCGGCTATCTCCAGTATCTGCCTCTCCCCCATGCCGTAAACGAGTATGGTGGCCTTGGAGTCCAGAAGGATCGACTTCTTAAGCCTGCTGCTCCAGAAGTCGTAGTGACTCACCCTGCGCAGGCTGGCCTCTATTCCCCCGATCACCACGGGTAGCCCCTTGAACACCCTCTGAACCGCGTTAGTGTACTTCAGCAGGGCCCTGTCGGGCCTCCTGCCCGCTGCTCCACCCTCCGTGTAGGCGTCGTTGGTACGAATTCGCCCCAGTGAGGTGTAGTGGTTCACCATGGAGTCCATGTTGCCGGAGGTGACCCCGGCGAAGAGGAGCGGCCTTCCCATCGCCTCCAGGGCATCAGGACGGCCGCAGTCGGGCTGGGCGATGATCCCGACCCTGTAACCCGCCGCAAGGAGAACCCTTCCTATCACCGCGGCGCCGAATGAGGGATGGTCCACATAGGCGTCCCCGGTAACCAGGAGTACGTCGAGTTCATTCCAGCCCAGCAGTTCCATCTCGCGGCGGCTCATGGGAAGAGGCTTTTTCATCTGGCTAGTGTGCGTGAAAAGCAACTGGTTGTCAAGCGATGCAGGTGCACTTGAAAACCTACGGGACCTGGTGGTACCTGGATATGTAAACCCATGTTCACACGCTCAAAGGAGGAGCAAAAATGCAGGAAGAGAGAAAAACACTGTTCGAGGCAAGGGTCTCCGCCGGAAGGAACACCTTCTTCATCGACGCCAGGCAGGCGGTGAACGGCCACTACTACATCTCGGTCACCGATTCCAGAAGGCAGGAGGACGGCACCTTCCAGCAGCAGAAGGTCATCGTTTTCGAAGAGTCGGTGAAGGAGTTCGCCGATGCGGTGTCCGAGGCCGGCAAGATCATAGGAAGCCTCTACGGAGACCGCCGGAAAGAGGAGATCGCCGAGATCCGCAAGACCCACCCCCGCGCCTTCATGAAGTGGGAAGAGGAAGAAGAGAAGAAGCTTGAGAAGCTCTTCAGGAAAGGCACCGACATAGAGGCCCTCTCCAGGGAGTTCGGCAGGAGCCAGGGCTCTGTCCTGGCCAGGCTCGAGAGAATGAAGCTCATCGAACCCGCCGCTTCCGGAGAGTAATCTCGCTCCCGCGCCGTGAAATCCATATACTTCCGCAATGGTGTACAACCTTCTGCTTCTCACAGCGGGAATCGTTGCCGGCTTCATGAACGTCACCGCCGGCGGCGGTTCCCTCATTACCCTTCCCCTCCTCATACTCACCGGGATGGACCCTGTCACCGCAAACGGAACCAACAGGGTGGCCGTTCTGGTTCAGAATCTCCTGGCCGCAGGCAACTTCAGAAGGAGCGGAAGGAAAAACCTGAGATCAGGGCTTCTGCTGGGGCTGGCTGCCGTTCCCGGAGCGGTTGCCGGAGCTTTCACCGCCCTCTCGCTGCCTGACCCCGTTTTCAGGGGAATACTCGCCGGAGCCATAGTACTGGGGCTGTCGGTTGTGGTCTTCCACCACCCGAAAAGGTGCTGCGGCACGGTTCTCAGAAGGAAATGGCTCCAGGCGGGCATCTTCCTTTTCATAGGCTTCTACGGAGGCCTCATTCAGGCGGGAACCGGGTACCTTATCATATTCAGCCTTACGCTGCTGGGGGGGCTCGACCTCGCCACCACC
>CAYLXG010000131.1:0-6965 GCA_964387445.1 uncultured bacterium | reverse complement strand
GCTGAAGGGGAGATAACCCTTGAAGCCGACAGGGGAGAGCTTGAGATAATCTTCAACAACCTTGTCTCCAATGCGGTGAAGTACAACAGGGACAACGGAAGGGTAACGGTCAGGCTGGAGGAGACCCCCGGCGAGGTGAGGATCGCCGTCACCGACACAGGAATAGGAATGACTGAGGAAGAGGTGAACAGGCTCTTCGGGGAGTTCGTGAGGATAAAGAACGACAGGACAAGGAACATCCTGGGCAGCGGCCTGGGCCTTTCCATCATAAGGAAGATCGCATCGCTTTACGGAGGGGAGGTGTCGGTGGAGAGCGCTCCCGACCAGGGGACAACCTTCACCGTGATCCTGAAGAAGACCCTGGAATGAGGTACGATCACATAGGCATCCCGGTGAAGGGGGAGTTCCCAGGGGAGATCGACCTTCCCCACCTGAAGATCACGGTAAGCGACCATCTGAGCAATCCCTTCGGCATCCAGTGGCAGCGGTACTGGGAGGACGCCCCGTACCCGGACATAGTGAAGGAGCTTCCCCACGTTGCCTTTGCGGTGGACGACCTGGAGGAGGCGCTGAAGGGGCAGAAGGTCATCATACCGCCAAACAGCCCCAGTGACGGCGTCACGGTTGCCTTCATAGAAGTGAACGGAGCGCCGGTGGAACTTCTGGAGTACGGCGATCGGGAACCTTAGACACCGATTCGGCATACATCCCCGAAAACCGGAAGGAGTCCTCTTGAAGACCATGCTGTTGTTCCTTTTCTTCCTTTTCCTGGCCATCGCCGCCGGATGTGCCGGGGGTGAGACCGCTCCGGTGGATGATCCCGGGGATATGATCGAGCTTGAGATAACCGACTCCATCGGGGTGGAGATGGGCGACTCGAACTATGTCCTGGGGGCCATAGAAGGTGTTGCGTTCGGTTCCGCGGGAGAGATCCTGGTCCTTGACCGAAGCGCCGCCTGCATAAGGGTCTACCACCCGTCCGGGGAGTTCCTGACCCGCATATCCCGCAGGGGAACGGCCCCGGGAGAGCTCGAGAACCCCATAAGCTTCGCCGTGCTGGGGGACGGCAGGATATGCGTGTGCGACCCCTGGCGCGGGGGCCTCATGACATGGCTGCCGGACTATTCCTTCGAAGGACTCAAGGTTCAGGTAACCGAGAATGCCCCGGCGCTGATGCAGGGAACAAGCGACTCCGGCTTCGTGGCGGGGCAGGTTGGATACTCGTTCTCAGGCGACGACATAATAGCATCGGTCCGCTTCGTTAGATACGATCTGGCTCCGGAACCCTCCCGGGTCTACATGGAGAACTCGTTCACCTTCGACTTCATGGACCTTACGAACACCCTGGAGCAGAGCCTGTTCTGGGGATGTTTCACCGCCGACCGCTCCGGGAACGTGTATTTCGCCCTCATGGAACCGGATGACTACACGATCACAGGGCTCCGGGAGGACGGGACGGAGTTCATGGAAGCTTCCCGGGAGATCGTCGAGGTGGAGAAGACCCCCTGGGAGATCGCCGACGAGGAGGCCTGGATACTCGCCAAGCTGGAGGGCTGGGACGCCAACTGGGGAATCAGGGACTACGAACCTCAGCCGTTCAGGAACCAGGTCCGTCAGCTTGCGGTGGACGGCTCCCGCCGTCTCTGGGCGCTCCGCGGAACCTCGGAGGATCCCACGTTCGACGTGTTCGATACATCGTCGGGGGAGTTCCTTTTCACCGCGCATATCCCCGGCGTTGGATACGAGGGGCTGTTCTGGAACTTCGCCTTCGGCGATTCCCTGGCGGTGGGCTGGTCCGACAGCCCTGAACTCTATCCCCAGATCTTCGTGATCCCGCTTCCGGAGCCTGATCGATCAGGTGAGTGACCGGAGGGCTCCGATGTTCAGGGCCTGGTTCTTGCCTGGTTCCGTGCCGTCGGCTATCTCGAACTCGAATATGAGGTCCCTGTCCGGCAGCCTGAAGTAGTCCACGTTCACCGGGAGGTTCGAATCGTGGAAGAAGATGTTGTTGTAGGGTGAGAGGGGGTCCCTGTTGTCTATCCTCCACAGCTCGCCCTTGAAGTTCTTCAGATACCGGAAGAAACCGAATCCCTTGTCGTGGCTGACGCAGACGCCCCTTACGAAGGAGCCCTTCTCGCCCCAGCTGGAATAGTCGTCCAGTCCCTTGAAGGGAAGCAGGTTGGGCACCAGGTAGCCGGAGATGTACAGGTCGGCCTCGTCCCTGAGTTCCCTTGAGACGTTGTCGAAGGCCAGCACCTCCACACGGCACCCCTTGTTCTGGATGGTGCTCACCACCCTGGTGAAGTCGCCGTCTCCGGTGGCCAGCAGCACCTTGTCCAGCTTGTCCGACTGGAGGAGGGCGTCCACCGCAAGGTCCAGGTCCACGTTGGCCTTGCCGAACTTGGCTCCGGTCTCGTCGGTGTACCACTTGGTGACCTTCCTGATAACCTTGAATCCCATGTCCCTCAGGGCGCTGTGGAACCGTCTCTGGCCGTCGCGGTAGTCGTTGTCGGTCTTGGCCCTCTGCTCATCGTAGCTCACATAGGCATTGAGCCTCACCGGACGGGCTCCGTTCCTGCAGGCGAACTCACGGAGCACTTCGTAGCGCATCCCGTAGCCGCCGTTCATCGTAAGGTTTGAAACGTCCACATAAACACCGACCCTTGTACCAAGATATCTTTCAGGCATGATATTACCCCCGCAATAAGTCCGTCGTACAAAACAAAGGGAACCGGGCGAATATACATGAACTACACAACATGGCTTAAGGAACAGGGCATTCGCTTCGACCCCGGGGAGCTCACCGAGGTGAAGGCAGCGCAGCTGGCGGAACCCGTGGCGGATCCCGGAACTCCCCTGATCGAGGTGAAGGGTCTGGTGGTGCACCATTCGGCCACCGGCTCTGGAAGCGCCGGATGCTTCAGGGTGCTCCACAGGGGAATCAACCACTGGAACGACATAGGCTACCACTTCGTCATCGGGAACGGCACCCATTCCGGGAACGGGCAGGTGGAAGAAGGCCGCAGGGTGCCCCGCCGGGGCGCCCACGCAAGGGGGGCCAACCACGATACACTGGGTATCTGCCTGGTTGGGAACTTCAATGAGACAAAGCCTTCCCGGGAGCAGATGGAGGCCCTGGGAGAACTGCTTCGCCAGCTCATGCGCAGCTGGGACCTTCTCCCATCCGGCATTACGCTCCACAGGCTCGTGAGAGGCTCCTCCACGGAGTGTCCAGGGAAGCGCCTTACCCTGGAGGAAATATGGGAATATGTTGACAAATAACCACTTGTCTTACGGGCTTGCCAGTGCTTTTACGAGTTTGTATATATCGGCTTCGAAATGAAGGAGTTTTGAATGATAACGGTACTTACGTTCCTGCACTTTGTGATCTGCGTTCTTCTCGTTTCCGTGGTCCTTCTTCAGAAGTCCAAGGGCGACGGCCTCTCGGGAGCCTTCGGAGGCGGCGGGGCGCTTACGGCATCCTTCGGGAACAGGGGCGCTGCAAGCCTTCTCAGCAAGGCTACAAGCATTCTGGCCGTTCTCTTCATGGTAACTTCGTTTCTCCTGGCGATCTTCTAGGGATCGGTGCCGGGGTGGTGGAATTGGCAGACACGCCAGGTTAAGGACCTGGTGGGCAATAGCCTGTGCGGGTTCAAGTCCCGCCCCCGGTACCAGCCCATAAGTACTATATGGATAAGGGAGCTTTTCGGGCTCCCTTTTTCAGTTCGCGGGGAGATGATCCGTGAAGTACCGTGACCTTATCTCATTAAGGCCGGCTGCGGCGGTGACAACGCGCCCCGAGGGGCTTATGAGAACTGCGGCGGGGAGAAGGTCCACCCCGTAATCCCCGGCGGCATCCTCTCCGTGAACCAGTATGGGTACGGATATATCAAGGCCGTCGAGACGATGGGAGACATCTCCCTGTTCCATTACGGATATGGCGTATACATCAAGCAGTTCGGACCGGTACTCCGACACGGTTCCCAGGGCTGAGAGGGAGTTCGAACCACCGGAAGTGAAGAACAGAAGAAGGATGTGCCTCTCCAGGGGAAACACGAGCCTCCTTACGAAGCCGCTCCTGTCGGCAAGGAACACATCAGGGGCCTCATCCCCAGGGTCAGGAAGCCTGCCTGTCCTTCGCAGGTTCCATATCTCAAGCAGCTCGCCGCCCCTTGTTACAGCCCTGGGAAGCAGGTCTTCCATGGACAGATGCCATACCGCCGTGCTGGTCCCGCCGTTGTAGTGCACCATGAATGCATGGCAGGGTTCCCCCTCTATGGTATCCGGAAAGAGGACCGCAATGGAATCTGCCTGGAGTTCGTCGCTGAACGGATGCGGCAGGACCAGTTCCATCATCACGGCGGATGGGGGAAAGTCGAAGATGGAAGCTCCCTCCGGGGTGGCCGGGGCTGAGGTCATCGTTCCGCCTGCATGGTCGAAGCGGTAGAGGCTGTCTGCGGATGCGGCATAGGAAGAGGGAACGGGGAACGGGGATGATCCGCCTCCGTTCTCCATGGAGTCGAAGTTCAGTATCATCAGCGGATGGGAGGCTTCCGGGGACCAGCTGAGGTTTGCGCTGCCAAGGACAGCAGGTATTATGTTTGCCAGGGAACCGGTGCCTGAGTATCGGAAATCATAGCTGTAGCCCCCGGATGAAGTCAGGATCGAATCGGCGGTCCTGAATGCCTCGTAGGGATCAGCCGGTGTGTATCCATCCACAACGGAAAGAAAAATGGCCGCAACGGAAATGAAGTACAGATCAGACCTCCAGTTCAGGTTCCTGCGCAATATAGCCCTTCAGGCGCTGATGGTGTTCATGATGGCCGCCGCCTGCGAAGACGTGGCTTCAGAGGACCCCAGCCTTCTTTTCAGCCGGGCCGGCGAGGCCTTTTCCGCGGGGAACCTGGCTGAAGCGGAGTCGCTGCTGGTGCTTGTGACGGCGCTGGAGCCGGGGAATGCCAACGCCTGGTACAACCTGGGTACTGTCCGGATGAGCCGGGGGGAGTACGAGGCCGCCGCTGAAGCCTACAGCACCGTCATAGACGTCGACGCATGCAGGGTTGACGCCCTCACCGACCTCACCGCCGCCTTAACCGGAGCCGGCATGTACCGGGAAGCCCTGGAGGCCGGAAGCCTGGCGGTCATCTGCAACCCCACCGACGGAATGGCCTTCAACAACTACGGGAGGGCCCTGCTTGAGTCCGGGGATCCCGCCGGGGCCGCGGAAATGATGAATACCGCCTTGAGGAGGGCTCCTGAGAACCCTTCGATCCTCTACAACTGCGGCAGGCTATCGGAAATGGCAGGGAATCTGGAGGGTGCGCTGGCTTTCTTCCGGAGGGTTTCCCAGATAGATCCGCACCATTACGGAGCAAGGCTGGAGACGGCCAGGACACTGGGAATGACCGGCGATCACATCGAAGCTGAGAGGATTGCCCTTGTTCTCACCGCGGAGCAGCCCGGTGAGACAGAAGCAATGGAGATACTGGCCCTCGCACTTGCCGGGCAGGAGAGGTATGCGGAAGCCCTGGAGGTGCTTGACGCCATTCTGGCCCTCCGTCCGGATCACCTCAGGAGCATCCTGGGCAGGGCAGAGTGCCTTTACTCCATGGGACGGGGGGAAGAGGCTCTGGATCAGTACAGGTTTTTCCTCTCCATGCTTCCGGACAGTTCCGGAACCTCAGGAGTGACGGCCAGGATAGCGGAACTGGAGGCAGTCCATGAATGAGCCTGTGATAGAACGCCTAGAGGTGGGACCCATCATGACGAACTGCTACCTGGTGACCTGCCCGGAAACCGGGGAGGTCATGGCGGTGGACCCCGGCGAAGAGGCGGAGAGGATAGCCAGCCGCATATCCAGGCTCGACCTGATAGTACATACACATGGTCACTTCGACCATTGCGGCGGCTCCGCGGGGCTTATGGAGAGGTTCTCGCCCCTTACCCTGATACACAAGGCGGACGCGCATATGCTTCTGAACGCCGCGAACGCCGCTGCCGCCTGGGGTTTCACCATAACGCCGCCACCTCCGGCGGGGAGACTTCTGGAGGACGGGGACACGATACAGGTGGGATCGCTGACCTTCTCAGTGCTTCATACACCCGGTCATTCACCGGGGTGCGTATGCCTCTTCGGTCATGGTCACCTCTTTTCGGGGGACACGCTGTTCAGGGATTCCATCGGAAGGACGGACCTCCCGGGCAGCTCCCGGGCTGATATGGATCGCTCACTGAAGAGGCTTGCAGGGGAGATACCCGGAGAAGTCGCCGTTCATCCCGGACACGGGCCCTCCTCAACCATGGACAGGGAACTCCGGAACAACCCTTTCCTTTGACCCGGCCCTTGCACAGAACCCTCTGCAATTGAATAGTAAGCGGGAATGAAATTCCTTGGAGGGAGGCAGGAACAGCAAGTGGAAGAGTTGAAGAACAAGCTGGTCTCCGCGGAAAGGCGGGTTGCCTTCGTTGCGTCCCATCTGGAGGGGGTGATGGCCTCAGAGCTGAGGCAGGCCGTTGCCGAGATAAGGGAATCCATCAAGCTCCTCTCTCCGGAAGCCGCCGCCGAAACCTCCGATTCCCCGGCGGTCCTCTTCGTGGACGACGAGGAGATAATCCGCCGCATAGGCGAGAAGATACTGTCCAGGGAGGGTTTCCAGGTTATACTGGCCTCCGACGGCAGCGAGGCGGTGGGCACCTACGAGCAGAACCGGCAGAGGATTAAGTGCGTCGTGCTTGACCTTGTAATGCCCAAGATGGACGGAATGCAGGCATTCCGGATGCTCAGGAAATCCTCCCCTGGTCTCGGGATAATCCTCACCACCGGATACGGAGAGGATGAGATCAGGAAGAGGTTCGGCACGCTGAAGCTGCAGGGTTTCCTGAGGAAGCCCTTCACGGCATCGGCCCTTGTGGGAATGGTCCGTGAGGCCATTGCATACACCCGGGACAACGAGAGATGAGCGGTT
>CAYLXG010000130.1:0-7024 GCA_964387445.1 uncultured bacterium | reverse complement strand
CTGTATCTGCTCCGTGACAGGGCCCCCGGGCAGAGGGGACCCAGCATCAGCGCCGCCCTGAAGAGCAGCCTGGGAACCGGCACCTTCAAGACCCTTCTTCCCAGTTCACGTGCAATGACGGAGGCCGTTTCCGACACGGAGAGTACCTCAGGACCGCCTATGTTGAAGATCCCGCCATGGAGATTTCCCCCGGGCAGGGCCTGGAGCACCGCGGCGGCAACATCCCTGGCGTCGGTGGGCCTCGTCATTGCCCCCCCCGTTCCCACCAGCGGAAACCAGCCCCTGGAAACCTGCCGGAACAGGGGGTACTTGTGCATGTCACCCCTTCCGAAAACGAAATCAGGACGGAGGATGGTAACTCCGGGTACGGATTTGAGGAGCTCTCTCTCCGCCATTGCCTTGGTTTCCTCGTAGGGGCCCTCCGGATCGTACTCATCGGTTTCCATCCCGCCGGCCCTCAACCCGCAGACCCCGGGAGTGCTCAGGTGAACCATGGGGATTCCCCGCTGGACGGAGATCTCTCCCAGCCTCAGGGGCAGGTGAAGGTTCGATCGCTCAAGCTCCTCCCGGGTGATGCCAGGGCCTCCCAGCCTGCCGGCGCAGTTCACCACCGCGTCGATTCCCTCTTCCTGGGAGCCGTACGGGATCGGACGGTGTCCCGCTTCCATGAGAGCTTCCGCGGCATGGGTGCCTATGAATCCCGTTGATCCCGCCAGGAGGACCTTCATTCCAGGGCCTCCGCCAGTTCCCTGGCATATGTCTGCCAGGAATACCCCCGGGCCTTGTCTTCGATGGCCGCGGCCGTGCCCTTCTCGAAGGCGAAACCGGCGCATTCCTCCACGGCCCTGGCAAGTGCTTCCGGGGTGACATCACCGGCAACCGTTCCCGTAACACCGTGTTCCACAACTTCGGGGAGCCCCCCCACCGGGGTCACCACCAGGGGTTTGCGGAATGAAAGCGCGATCTGGGCGATGCCGCTCTGGGAGGCTGACCTGTAGGGAAGGACGACAATGTCAGCTGCGTTGAACCACGTTCCCACCTCCCGGTCTGGAATGAACTCGTTCTTCCACAGCAGACGGGGCGAAGAGAAGGTTTTTCCTGTGTAGTTCTCGCCGGCCGCAATCACCCTGCAGCGTTCCGGCAGCAGGCTGCAGGCGTCAAGCAGAAGGTCGAAGCCCTTGTACTCCCTGACCAGCCCGAAGAAAAGAAGGGCGGTCTCCCCGGGTTCGATCCCCAGGACCTCCCGTGCCCTTTCCCTGGGCAGACCCGTGGAAAGGTACTGGTCGTATACCGGATGGAACAGCTTCAGGACCCTGGGGCCCATCATTTCCGCTTCCACCGCCGAAGGGGTGGAGTGCACGGCGAGAAGGTCCTGCCTCCGCAGGAAGAATCTGCTCAGGGGACCTGCCAGGGGCATCGACTCGTGGGGGACCACGTTATGGCACACCGCGGCTGACCTTGTCCCCTTCGGGGTGGAGAAGGCAAGGCAGGGTGCGAAGAAGGGATGCCACCACTGGGTGATCACCGCATCGGGGTCCAGGGCGGAAAGAGCCCTCCTGGCCCGGGACCATGCGAAGGGGTCGTAGCCGTGAAGGATTCCGTCGGGGGCCCGGGCTCCCTTTTCAAGCTGACTCTTGCCCGGAAAGAGAAATCCCGGATAGAGTTTTGAGAAGCCGGCTGCGAATACCGAATGGCCCAGCTTCTCCAGCTCTCCGGACAGTCTTGAGCCGAACTGGGCGATGCCTCCCCTGTGGGGGGGGAGGGGGCCGAGAAGAAGGAGTCTCATTCCGTTCTGCTGGTAATCGAGTAGGGCCTGCCCGGGTTGAAACGGAGGATCATCTCCCCGAGAAGACCCATTGAAATGAACTGGAAACCCGCAAGCATGAGGAAGACCCCCAGAAGGAGAAGGGGCCTTCTCCCTATGGGCTCGCCTCCGAACCACAGTATGGACAGATAGAGGGTCACCGCGAACCCTGCGAGGCTCAGCACCGTGCCAATGCCCCCGAAGAAGTGAAGGGGGCGGAAGGAGTATCTGCCAAGGAAGAGAACGGTGATCAGGTCGCTGTAGCCCCTGAAGAACCGTGCCATGCCGTACTTGCTGGTCCCGTGCTTCCTGGGCCGGTGGTTCACCGGCTTCTCTCCCACGCGGAAGCCTTTCCTGGCGGCAAGCACAGGGGTGTATCTGTGCATTTCCCCGTAAAGCTCCAGAGACTTGGCCGCCTGATTCCTGTAGACCTTCAGACCGCAGTTGAAATCGTGGAGCCTGATGCCGGTGGATATGCCTACCACGGCGTTGAACAGCCTCGAGGGGATCCTCTTGCCGGCGGGATCGTGGCGAACCTTCTTCCAGCCGCTGATAAGGTCGAGCCCCTGGCTGCGCATTGCCTTGATGAGCAGGGGGATCTCCGCTGGATCGTCCTGCAGGTCGCCGTCCATGGTGGCGATGTAATCTCCCCGGGCCTCGGCGAAGCCGGCGGAGAGTGCCGCAGCCTTGCCGCAGTTGGCTCCGAACCTTATCCCCGTGACTGGATACTTCCGGGAGAGCTCGACTATTTTCCCCCAGGTTCCGTCGGTGCTTCCGTCGTCCACCAGGATGGCGTTCCACGACTCTTCCCGGAGCGCTGCGGCGGTTTCGCCGATCAGTTCGTCCAGGCTTTCGGCCTCGTTCCAGACCGGTATCACCACCGTAATTGAGCCCTTATCCCCGGAATTCATTCAGACTGATCTCCCCTCCCTGTATGACCAAGTATGTGAAGTGGGAAATCCAGTCGCCAAGGGAAACGTGCACTATGCCGTCAAGCCTGCTGACCATCGGACAGTGGGTATGACCGGTGACCGCCAGGTCGAAGCCCTTCATTCCCTGTTCCTGAACCCATCCCGTGAGGTATTCAGGAACGGTATCCACCTGTTTCCTGAGTATCCTTCTGCTGGTGCCGGAGAACATCCTGGCGAAGCCGGTTGCCAGGGCGGGGTGAACCAGGGAGAACAGGGTCACGCTCACAGGCGACCTCAGTACCGGTTTGATCATGCGGTATCCGGTATCCCCCCTGCCCAGACCGTCCCCATGGGCAAGCAGACACTTCATGCCCTGTATCTCAGCCTCCACGACGGATGCCTTCATCAGGTTCATCCCTGTGGCCCCGGCGAGCCCAGGGCCGCACCACCAGTCGTGATTCCCGGGGATGAAACGGGTATCCCAGCCGGATGAGTGCAGGCTGCGAAGGAGGCAGAGGGTGCCGGAGTACCCTGAGGGGATCAGCCCCCGGTACTCGAACCAGTAGTCGAAAAGGTCCCCCAGTATCCAGAGGCGGCCCGGTTCCTCAGTGGAGAGCCTTTTCAGGAAGGACTGCAGGGGAAGGGTTCCAGGATGGTGCTTCCCTGCGGGATAGAGATGGGCGTCGCTTATGAAGTAGTCGGTCACCTGAGGCTCCTGACGAGCCTTTCCGCACAGCCGAACCCCCGGGCCCTCAGCACATCCCCGGAGGCGGTTACCAGCACCGCCGCCGGAAGGGCGGTGATGTCCATGAAAGCCTTGAGAGAGTCGTCTCCCAGGGCCACCGGTATTGCTATGCCCATCTGGTTCAGCAGGTTCTGTGACGCGTTCCTGACCTGGGAGGAGAACTGGACGGGAACGGGTGTTATCTCCACGGGATCCAGGGAGGCCATGAACACAAGGTCGGACTCTCCTTCGGGGTACTGACCCATGGGTATCCAGCAGTAGAGAAGGATGGCTTCACACGCTTCCTCTTCCATTTCGACAAAGCCCTGTTCGCCGGGAATGCTTATAACGCCTGGAACCGAAAGCACCGGTTCCGGGATGGACCCCGCCTGTGGTTCCGGCGGGGCTTCCGAGCATGCGGCCAGGAGCAGGGCAGAGGAGAGGAGGCAGATTATCCTGAATGACATTCTAGGGCTCCAATGGGAATACCACCGTTACCGTTTCCCCGGTCTGACGGTAGCTGGATGGGAATGGAACATGCTCCGGAAGCCGGACATCAGGCGGAACGGTGGTGATGGATGGTGATATTACCGCCGACACGGTGCCGTCTTCGATCATTACCGTGAAATCAAGGGGAAAAAGGGAGTAGGTTCCCGGCCCGAACTCCCCGGCAAAGGCCCATGAAAGGGCGGTGATCTCGTTGCCGGACCTTATCACGGAAGGGGGTTTGCGGAATGCCGCCCCCGCCGCCGCAACGGAGAGCAATGAACAGAGAAGAACGGCGGCCCTTCCCAGCTTCAGACCTTTTCCATCATGCGGGCTATGGAGTCCCTGAGGGAAGTTGGGGCGGGTATCCTCAAAAGCTGCACCGTTTTCCCGTGGAGTGCCATGTACCGTCCCAGGAAGGTTTCGCAGTTGGGGCAGACGCTGATGTGCCTCTCCACCCTTGCGCTGCTGTCCCGGTCAAGTTCACCGGAGACGTAGTCGTTGTAATTGTCAAGAACAAAAAGACATTCAGGACCCATCAACCCCCCAGTCCTTCGCTGTACCACTGACTCAGCATGCTCTGCAGGGAAGCCCTTGCCCTGTGGAGCCGGGATCTCACCGTTCCCACCGGGATCTGAAGCAGTTCAGCGGTTTCTGCGTATGAAAACCCTTCAACGTCGCACAACACGAATACACTCCTGAAATCGTCGCTCAGCTCGCTCATGGCCCTCTCTATGTCTTCCCTCATAAGGTCCTTGAGGAATATCTCGAAAGGCTGGGGCCATATGCTTCCCGAGAACCTCTGATCCCCTGTTTCAACGTCTTCCGTCCAGTCGCTGGGGATCTCTCCGGTGCTCTTTGCCCTGCGCTGGTTGAGGAACACGTTCTTCATGATGGCAAACAACCACGCCCTGGCATTGGTTCCCGTGCGGAAACGGCCCGCCGCCTTCAAAGCCCTGGCGCAGGTTTCCTGGACAAGGTCTGAAGCGTCCTCGGGGTTCCTGGTCAGGTGCAGGGCATACCTGTACATGCTGTCCAGACTGGACAGTATCTCATTCTCGAAGTGCAGTCTTTTTTCTGATTTTTCCAAGCGCCTGCTCCCTCCCCGAAAACAAACATTGCGAATCCAGAGTGAATCTGCAACCCCGTGCTCCTTGCGGAAGGATTCGTTTTGTAATACAATTGCAATTGCACAATCTGTTGTGTTTCGTTAGCGGGCATGGCACAAAATGTTGTTATCTATACAGATTCAAGGGGGGGCCTCGGTTTGGGCGACAACGGCTTGTTCAGCGAGTTTTTCCAGGAGGTGGAGAGCAGGGAGGAGAGGGAGCAGCCGCTGGTGGAGAACCTCGTTACCCCCTCGTTCACCCCTAACGCGGAAACCGTTCTGGCTAAGCGTTACCTGAGGAGGGACGAAGAGGGCCGGATCCTGGAAACCCCCTCCGAGATGCTCTGGCGTGTGGCCAGCTCGGTTGCGGAGGCGGAAACCAGATGGGACGGCGACAGGGGCCAGTGGGCGGCTCTGTTCTACAACATGATGGCAAGGAAGGAGTTCTTTCCCAACTCCCCAACCCTGATGAACGCCGGGAGGGAGCTGGGCCAGCTCTCTGCCTGTTTCGTGCTGCCGGTGGAGGACAGCATGGACAGCATCTTCAACGCCGTGAAAAACACCGCGCTGATCCACAAGAGCGGGGGAGGAACGGGTTTCTCCTTTTCCAGGATAAGGCCGGCCAACGACTGCGTTCACTCCACCAGGGGCATATCCAGCGGTCCCATATCCTTCATGACCGTCTTCGACCACGCAACGGAAACGGTCAAGCAGGGAGGGGTCCGCAGGGGGGCCAACATGGCCGTTCTCAGGATCGACCACCCGGACATACAGGAGTTCATTTCGGTCAAGCAGGACATGAGCCTGCTGAACAACTTCAACCTTTCCATAGCGGTAACCGACACATTCATGAACGCCGTGGAGATGGGAACCGACTACCCGCTGATCAACCCCAGGAACGGTGAGGTTACGGAAAACCTGCCCGCTGGACAGGTGTTCGACAGGATAGTCGACTGCGCCTGGTCCAGCGGCGAACCGGGACTGATCTTCATAGACAGGATGAACGACGCAAACCCCACGCCCAACGTGGGCGCCATAGAGGCCACCAATCCCTGCGGGGAGCAGCCGCTCCTTCCATACGAGGCCTGCAACCTGGGCTCCATTAACCTTGCTCTGATGGTCCGAAGGGGCAGCAGGGGGCATCTGGAGATAGCCTGGAGCAGGCTGGAGAAGACCGTCAGGAATGCGGTGAGGTTCCTTGACGACGTGATAGAGATCAACCGTTACCCCCTCCCGGAGATAACGGAAATGGTGGAGGGCAACAGGAAGATAGGGCTTGGGGTTATGGGTTTCGCCGACCTTCTTTTCCGGCTTGAGGTGCCCTATGACAGCGAAAGGGCCCTTGCCCTTGCCGAGGAGCTGATGAGCTTCATAGCCGACAAGGGCAGGCAGGCCAGCGTGGACCTGGCCAGGGAGAGGGGGGTATTCCCCAATTTCAAGGGCAGCCTCTATGACACCAGGAACCTCCCGGGCATGAGGAACGCCACCGTGACCACCATCGCCCCCACCGGTTCCATAAGCATCCTTGCCGGATGCTCCAGCGGGATAGAGCCTGTTTTCGCCCTGGCCTACACCAGGAAGAACCTTCTGGATCAGGGCGATGAACTCCATGAAGTGGTACCCGAGTTCTCCCGGGTTGCCATGGAGAGGGGCTTCCACTCCAGGGAGCTTATCTCAAGGCTTGCAGAGAAGGGCTCGTGCAGGAGCATCGAGGGTATTCCCCAGGAGGTCAAGAGGGTGTTCGTAACCTCCCACGACATCAGTCCCTCGTTCCATGTCAGGATGCAGGCGGCCTTTCAGAAGTTCACGGACAACGCCGTTTCCAAAACCGTGAACCTTCCCTCCGGAGCCACCAGGGAAGATGTGTCCCAGGTGTTCAGACTGGCCAGGCAGCTTGGCTGCAAGGGGGTGACCGTCTACAGGGACGGCAGCCGGGAGAAATAGATATCCAGCCCCGGGATAAAACTTTTGAGGATGACAGAATAACTTTT
>CAYLXG010000129.1:4099-7102 GCA_964387445.1 uncultured bacterium | reverse complement strand
TGAAGACGCCAAGTCGCTTCAGCACAGCCTCCTGGAGGCAATGGTGCTGGACCCCCTGAACCACCCGGAACGCTCGGCCACGACCCTTGCCAGGGTGATAGAGGTGCTGGGAATAGTGGTGAACCCGGAAAAGGACATTGATTCCCTGGTGAGGAAATGCAGGGAGGCGGCGGGAAACCCCATGCCCTTCCAGCCCCTGGCGCCACATTCCGCAACCTCGGTGGCCGCTGCAATGCTCGAGGGTCTCTCCCCTGAAGAGATCGCCGCGGCATCGGATCTCATCATGGAGTCGGAGCTGTCAACCAGGGAAGTGGTGGAGCTTCACAGGAAGTTCAAGATACCGGTTTCCCACCTCGAGGACGACCTGCTGCCTGTGAACGGAGAAGGGGCCCGGATACAGGACTCCAAGGGAAGGGTCTACATAGACCTTGACTCGAACTACAGCGCCACGAACCTGGGCAACTCCAACGACGCCATCGCCCGGGGCCTCTACAACCAGGCAAGGCTGCTCATCTCCCAGAAGGAGGACAGGATCCAGGTTGCAAGGGCAAGGTTCCTGAAGGAAATAACCCCCATGATGCCCCCAGGCCTCTGCCGCTTCTACTGGCAGAACTCCGGCGGAGAAGCGGTGGACAAGGCCCTGAAGATAGCCAAGGCCCACACCGGCCACACCGGAGTTATCGCCTTCAAGGGCGGGGTCCACGGCAGGACCCACGGGGCGGTGGCCGTAACCCACAACGAAAGCTACAGGAAGCCCTTCGGACTCCATAAGGAGAGCTGGGTGCACTTCGCCCCATTCAACGAGCTTGAACCCGTTGAGAAGCTGCTGAAGGCCGGTTCTGCGAAGAGCGTTATCCTGGAACTCATCCAGGGTGAGGAAGCGGGAATGCGCCCGGCCACACCGGAGTTCGCCCGGGGTCTCAGGGAACTGTGCGACCGTTATGGAGCGGTGATGATAACCGACGAGGTGCAGACCGGTTTCGCCAGGGTTTCCGATGGCCCGGGCCAATGGTTCGCATGCCAGCGGTACGGAATAACCCCGGACATAATGACCATCGGAAAGTCCTTCGGCGGTGGTTATCCGGTAACTGCGGTGGTTACCACGCAGGAGGTGTCGGAATCCATGAAGCCGGGCTACGACGGCTCCACCTTCGGGGGGACGCCCATGGCAATGGTCTCGGCCCTTATTGCCACCAGGCAGATGAGGGCCATGGACCTCACGAACAGGGTGAAGGAGATGAGCGAGCGCTTCGCCGGGAAGCTCTCTGAAATAGACTCGCCCCACCTGAAGGGCTTCAGGACAATGGGGCTGATGGTGGCGCTGGACATGGACTCCCCGGAGAATGTAAAGAAGGCCCAGGAGAAGATGAAGGCCCTGGGTGCCCACTCCTCCCTCTCCACTGGAGCGACCATGCGGCTCATGCCGCCGCTGGTGATAACCGAACAGGAGGTTGATGCGGTGGTGAAGGCCTTTGCTGAAGCCATTGCGGATCTCTGAGAGCAGCTGCCAATCTGAAGCCAGAGGCTACAAGCCGGTGATGCTATGAGTTTTTTCCCTTATCAGCGTCACCGGCTTCCATTCTCATGATTTATAAGTGGAACATTTCTGTGCTGTTGGATATAATGAACTCAGGAATATGATCTTTTATGTCTATTTACAGAGGAGATTGGTATGAAATTGCTTTCAGCAGCCACAGCAGCGCTTCTGGCCATTGCCGTTCTTTCATGCGGGACCGAACCGTCGGAAGAGGACGTGTCCGCCTCGGTGCTTTCCCTGGAACTGTCCGGTGACCAGATCTCCGGATTCCAGGTAAACGCAAGCTGGACTCAGTGTACCGAGGGTTCGTTCGAGAGCTATCTGCTCTACAGAAGCGAAACACCTGACATAGAGGGAAATCTCTCCGGGGCACAGCTTCTCGGAGAGTTCGCCGACAGCGGTTACCTGCAGTACGCGGATGATACGGTGGAAATGGGCGTGGAGTATTACTATGCGCTGATGACCGTGGGCGATCATTACGATTTCGCCTGGAGCAACGAGGACTCACTTGATATCCCCGAGTCGTGCGGCCCCACTCCCTCAGTTCTTACCGCGGCACTCCTTGAGAACGATGCAGTGCTCAGCTGGACGGAATGCCCCGACGGGGACTTCCTCTCCTATACCCTTTACAGGTCCGATGAACCTGGGATCGAGTCCAATCCTGAATTCGCAACCATCATCTACAGCTCAGAAACGTCGGAGGACACCTTGTTCACCGATGCGGGGCTTCTCGCTGGCGACTACTACTACGCCCTGAAAACCGCCAATGAAGCTGATCTCTACAGTTGGAGCAACGAAGAAGCGGTGACAATCATCGATTCAATCCCCACGGTGCAGAACCTTGTTCTGGAAGCGGCTTCCTCCGGAAGGACGGTGGTGCTTACCTGGTCGGACGTGGGCGTGCCCGTTGACGGATACGAGGTGTACTTCAGGGAAGACGAATCATCCAGCTGGGAGGTGGAGCAGATCGTTCAGGATACGGGAGCCACTATCACAGCCAGCTGCGCCGGGTACTACTCCGTAAGGGCCTACATTGGTACGCAGTACTCAGAGAACTTTTCCGCTTCCGTATCCACCATGCCCAGCATAGTAAACACCACATACACCATTTACGACAACTACTCCCCTGCGCAGTACCATACGGCGTTCATCTTCGGAGAAACCTCCGGGCAGACAGGCTATGCTCCATCAACGGCCTTCGTTCAGGACATATACGCATACGATGAATCCTTGAAGGGTGATCTTGAGATCTGGTTCTACAGCGGGAACTACGGACCGTTCAGCACCGGTAATCAGACATACTTCCAGGAACCCCAGCAGGGTATGTACGGAAGCTGTGACCCGGAAGGAATCTGGTATGGAGCGAGTTACGCTTTGTACCCCAGCGACAGCGTTGTCTTCCTCAAGCTGCCCTTCGTTGGCGGTAAGAATGCCTATGTGAAGGTACTCGCCCTGAACATCCAGCC
>CAYLXG010000129.1:0-4089 GCA_964387445.1 uncultured bacterium | reverse complement strand
GTTGTTGTTGGAAAGTCTCGAGAGTGCCATGAGTCGCGGTTTTCAGGTACGAGTACCAGTCGGAGGACCGGGGCCTGTGCCTGTTCACTAATCAGGCCCGGTGAGCGGGTTCCTACTGCCACCCCCTGGCCTGGGTTTCCGCAAGCACCTGGAGCCAGGCGTACTTGTCGGTGTGGTTGTAGTTCCTGAGACCCAGTGTGGAGAGGAACTCGATGAACGCAGGGTCTGAAAGGCCGTAGTATTCGGTCCACTCCTCCACCTGCTCAGGGGTTACGTCGTGGAGCCAGTCCACTAAAACCAGCATGATCTGATCGCGGTGGTCGTCCCAGGCCGTGAACATCGAGTGGTAGAACTGGGCCTGCTTCGTTTCCGAGCTTCCGCAGTGGGCGGAGCCCGACTGGTACCCCAGCTCCGTGAACCATATCTCCTTCCCGGGAAAGCTCCCGGTGACGGTGTCGAAGTGTTCATGCACGACATCGGGGTCAAGCACCATGAACTGGCTGCCGTTGGGGTAGTAGTTCAGCATCACGACGTCGCTGAAGGCGTTTATCCCCTGTATCTCCGAAAGCTCGCCGCCCAGAACCCCCTCGGTGACGGTGCACTTCACCCCCACCGGGATGGTGGGGCGCAGGGCCTGTGAATAGGCAGCTGTCTCCTGGTAGAACTGGGAGTAGTCGTTCCATGCCGCCTGACCCTCAAGGTAGATGTTTATCTCGTTCCCGATGGCGAAACCGGCAACGGTTACCGAGGGGTGGATCTGTGCAAACACCCAGTCGGCCATGTCGTTGAATGCCGCCACCACATCCGGTGAGCTGAACTGGTACCCCTGGAGATACTCCGGCAAGGTGCTCTTCACGGTGTTGATCACGGATATGGTGAGAAGCACCTGGATGTTCTCATAGCCGTAGAAGGTTATCGCCTCAAGTGTTCCGTATGGGTCCTGGTACACACCCTGGGAGGTCTCTATGTCTTCCCACCTGAGGTTGATCTCAACAACTTGTATCCCCGCCTCCTGAGCCTCTTCATAGGATGCCATGAAGCCCTGTTCGCTCTCGGTGGGGTTGATGCCGAAAAGCCTTTCTCCCCTGGGCTGGGGATTCACGGGCTGTAATACCGTGTAGCCCTCCTCCCCAGGACCGGTGCTCTCTCCGCAGGCGGCGGCCAGCAGGATCGCGGCAAACATGAGTCTTTTCATTATCAGCTCCCTTTCTGCGGAACCGGGCTGTCATTCCCTGCCTGAGAACATCCTCTTGAACAGAGGCACCAGCGGTGCGAACACCGCGCCGAGCACCACCCCTGTGCCTATTCCTCCGTAGACCGCTATGGCCCACTCGCCGGTGCCCAGGCCCATAGCCAGGGCTATCACAACGGTGGTGATGGAAGCGATTATCATGAAGGTCTTCATACAGCCTCCGAACGAACCCTTCGGCCGGTACTGGCTCAGATCCGGGAGGTAGACCTTCTCAGGGGTTATCTGGGTGATGTACTCCGTTATCCTGAACGGGGCCTGATCATTCTTTTCGTGCCTGGGCAGCTTGCTGAACTTGATGTACATCAGGTCCCCTGCCTGGGCCTTGAGAATCAGGGTGCCGGTCATTGAGTCCGCCACCCTGGACTCGAGGTTCAGCTTAAGGAAGCCCGGGGTGGAGGCATCGCCCTTCGCAGCGTATATGAACTCCAGCTCCTCGAAGGGGATCCTTCTCAGTTCCCTGGTCTTCATGCCCATGGTAACGAACTCCAGCACCACAGCCGAGGGGGTGACCCCGGTGAAAACGTTCCCCACTCCCAGTGTTCCCCAGCCCCAGGCCACCACATCTTCCCCGGCGGCCATCACCAGCCTCTGACGGAGGTCCTCTCCGTTCCTCACCTTATCCATGTTCCTCCCTTAAAGAAAATCATCTTTGCCGGAAACATGCGCCTTTACGATCCTCAGCGCCATGATCTCACAGCCACCTGTACAGGACCACGGGGTTCCCTGTGAACCCGCAGCTTTCAGCGGGGCATACATGGGGCCCTGTGAACCAGCTCTGCAGCAGCAGGTCCTCACCGTCCAGGATGCCTTCCTCTCCCCGGTCCTCAAGGAACACCGACACCTGCTCGGCGAAGTGGAGCAGCTCTCCCCTCTCCGGAGCCGGGGCGGGTTCTCCCCCTTCTGTGACGAAGACCCCATCGGTGAACAGGTATTCCTCCGGCGTGATCCTCTCCAGCATGGGAATGATGCCCCGGGGGCCCAGGTACAGTGCGGTTTCATACCCCATCCGCCGCCTGCCGTAAACCGCCAGACCGGCGCAGTCGGTGCCCAGCCTATCGTCGGACTGGTGGGCTCCTCCCGGGGTGGTCCTGGGCGCCATTATGAACGGTGTGTTGATCAGTTCGAACATGTACCCGGTATAGCTGTCGTGGGGCCTCAGGGAGACCTGAACGGTACTGCAGAACGCGTAATGCGGCGGCTCCTGGCTCCTGAGGGTATCCCCCGGGTGAACCGAGGCGTCCGCCGTTATGTAGAAGGTTCCCATATCGGGAAAGATGTTTCCCGAATCGGGAAACACATAGGTTCCTGGCTCTATCCCGCACACTGTGAAGCTCAGGGTATCGGTTCCCAGGCCGGTGGGGCCTTCTCCGGGATTCATGTTCCAGTGGACGGCCCTCACCGGTTCGATCAGCAGGGAACCCTGTACTTCAAGGGTGCATGGCGTGCTGAAGGAGAGGGATCCACCCGCCAGGGCTACGGGATCCACCGTGATAACCGCAAGGGTCGCGGAGAGCAGCGGAACCATGGATATGCTCAGTTCCACCCGGCCAGAACGAGTTCCGAAACGCAGAGATCCTCGTATTCCTCCCCGGGGAGGGCCTCGGTGAAGGTTATCCGTATCCAGTCATAATGGAAAGACTCTCCCCGGTTGAATACATAGGCGTACCTGGCCATCCCTGGGCCCCACTGGATGTCTTCCCATTCGATCCGGTTAATATCGTTGTCCCAGGTCAGCTCCCTGCCTTCAGTTGAAAGTACCACCTCGGCGGCTATGGGCCTTGCGTTGGCGTGGTAGAGGTGCTCGCTCTTGCCGTAGCCAGGGACGATGCCCACCCAGGAAACGTTCACCCCGGGGGCCGGTTCGATGAGTATCCAGCTTCCTGTGATGCCGTTCTCCCCCTCGCACCAGGCAGTCTCCGGGTTTCCGTCGGAGAGGTTCTCCGGCCCGTAGCCTTCCCCAAGGCTGGAGGAGACGGTGATGGTGTAGTCATCCGGCGATATCCTGTGGTTCTCCAGATGAATCGCCTTTGAAGCCATCCTGGATTCCCACGAAAGGCACAGGGTGGGCAGGGAATCCATGGGGAAGTCCAGAGCTTCTATCCGGTAGAGCTTCTCCGTTATCCACCTTCCCCCTTCTGGGGTCTCCACAACGGTTCCACCCATTGCGAAGAGCTCCCTGCAGTCCAGTGTGAAGGTGAAGGAGCCGGCCCTTCCGCTGCCCCAGAATGAAGCAGGGCTAAGGTCGTAGGTGAACCTGCGGTCCTCACACCCGGGGAAGAACTCCTTAGATGTTTCCCAGTCCTGGTAGGTGGCCCTCACGGAGTAATGCACCTCAACCACCGAGGTGTCCCCTGCCTGGACAGAGAGCTCCGTCACATGGCCGCAGATCATCAGGGGCAGTGTCATCCCGTACTCCCGCACCGCCGACTGGTCGTCGCCGAAAATGGAGCACTCGCTCTGGAGTTCCGTGCCGTTCTGCTTCATTGTGAAATCCAGGATGTTCTCCTCGGGAACGAACTCCCCCATGTTCCATTCCTCTTCCGGGTACACCATTGCGTACACCGGGAAAGAGTAGGCTGTCTCGAGGTATTCACCCGGGTTGTACAGGGTGTAAACGGCGGTCACATCCACGAAGTCCATGCCCGGGGAGAAGGTAAGATCCTCGGCCACAAGCTCCACGCCGGTCTGCTGATAGAAAGGCCCGGCTCCCCCTGCGCTATGCACCTGGGATGTGGCAACCGGACCTCCGTTGGAGAATGCGACCGATGCGGCTGAGAAAACAAGAAAGGCCACCAGTGGCGGCTTGGAAGAGCATTTAGCCAGTTTCATTTTCATTC
>CAYLXG010000128.1:0-7315 GCA_964387445.1 uncultured bacterium | reverse complement strand
TAAAAGTGAGCTGTAGTATTTTCATCATTTCACTGCAGATTCTTTCTGGCACCCCGAAGCGAATTCGAACACCCAGGCCTGATACCGGCTAATGCGCCTTAATCTGGGTAATTACAGATTTTGATTGACAGACTTGCGGGCGGCCTTCTGGAATCGGCTCAGGAGGGATTCCTGTTCTTCGGTCTCCACGGCTGAGGGATTTCTTTGCCTGAGTATCTCCAGGGCATTCGCGGCGGTGAGGTCGCCGTTGCGCATGAGCCATGCGGCGCCGAAGGTGCCGGTCCTTCCGCTGCCGCCCTCGCAGTGAACGAGCACAGTGCCAGCGGCTTCTTCCACCAGCCTTATGAAAAGCTGAAGGTTCTCCATGGAGGGGGCGGTGAAGTCCCTTACGGGTATTTCTGTCCATTTAACGCCGGGAATGGCCGGATTGTATTTAAGGGATGATTCCCTGGGATCAATAAGGGATATGATCAGGGAAAGGTCCTTTATCTTCAGCTCGCTCTGCTTCGGGTTATGGGAACCCATGAGCTTTGGTTCGTCTATCCACCACTTCATTTCAGCCGCCTTTCACCGGTGCCGGGCTATCATACTATAATTCTGCTTCTTCGAAGGAAAGGGAAAATGGTCTCTGCAACCCTGGCGATACTCTTTGCCGCTGGAGTCCTTCAGGGATTCTGCGGGTTCGGGTACTCCCTGGTGGCCCTGCCGCTGATATGCCTGTACGCCCCTGCCCAGTGGGCCGTGCCTGTTCTCGCGGTCTCCAGCATCACGGTGAACTCCCTGGTGCTTCTCTCCTCCCGGAAGAAGATCCTGTTCCGAGGCCTGCTTCCCATGGTGATATGCGGAATGGCCTTCACCCCGCTGGGAGCGCTGCTTCTTAAGTCGCTTCCGGATATGACTGTGCGGTTCATGATAGGAGTCATCGTTGCCGTTTCCGCGGTGTTCTCCCTGTCACGCTGGTCGCCGCATATGACCCGATCCTCGGCCGGGATGGCGGTAACCGGGGTTCTGTCCGGGCTTTTCAACGGGCTTACCACCTTCAGCGGTCCTCCGGCGGTCATATACCTATCCGCCACGGAAACGGAGAAGGATACCTTCAGGGGAAGCCTGTCGGCCTATTTCCTTGCTCTAACCCTCGTGAGCGTTCCCTCTTTCCTGGGAACCGGGGTGGTGGACGGCCCCGGGCTGCTCCACGCAACGCTGTACCTGCCCGCGGCTGGAGCGGGAGGTCTTCTTGGGATCTTCATCTCGAGAAAGGTTGACAGTTCGGCTTTCCGCCGGATCGCCCTGGTGGTCCTGGCGCTTCTGGGAGTGTTCGGAGCGGTGCAGGCCCTGGGCTAGTCCAGATCGGTTCCTGTGATCACACCCTCGGCATCGCTCACAAGGTGATCGGCTTTGGTCTTCCATGTTCCGGTTCTGAACCAGATAAAACCGGATATTGCCGTTACCGTGTTCGATATGAACATGGCCCACCAGATGCCCATGGGACCCATACCCGCAGTGTAGGCAAGCAGATAGGCCCCCGGGATACGGAGCGCCCAGAGCCGGGACATGTTAAGGACCATCACCGGAACCGTATAACCTGAACCCTGGAAACTGCCCAGAAGAACCAGAAGGAATCCGAAAACGAACACAGACGGGGTGGTCACCCTGAACATGGTCCTTCCCAGGGCGATTACCTCCGGGTCGTCTACGAAAGCCCTGGCGATGTCCCCTCCGAAGAAGAACATGCACAGGGTCATTGGCAGCAGTATCACCCCTATGAGAAGCAGGGCTGAATATGAGGACCGCTCGGCCCTGTCCGGCCTCCCTGCCCCCAGGTTCTGCCCCACTGCGGTGGCATTGGCCTGGCTGAGGCCCATGGCGGGTACCATGGCCATGTGTATTATCCTGTTCCCCACGCCGAATGCTGCGGTGACTGCGCTGCCGAAGGAGTTCACTATCCCTATCATGAAGGTGAAGCCGAAGCTGGTGCCAAGCTGACCCAGCCCTATCGGCATACCCACCTTCAGTATCTTGTTCATCATCTCTCGCCTGGGTATCATGTCCGAGACGCTGATAGTTATTCCGCCGTCGCCTCTGAACAGTCTGATCATACCCACCACAGATGCCAGGGCCCTGCTGAACACCGTTGCAACGGCGGCTCCCACAACGCCCATTTCAGGGAAAGGACCCAGTCCGAAGATCAGCACCGGATCCAGGATCACGTTCACCAGAACGGATATAAGGTTGACCTGCATGGGACCCATGGTGTCGCCCAGACCCGTCCTGATGCTCTGGTAAACGAAGAATGAGAACATCAGCGGGAAACCGGTGAAGATCCATCTCATGTAGTCATATGTCATCTGCCAGGAGTCTGCCGGGGTCTGGAGCAGATCGAGGATTGCCGGGGTAAGGAAGAACCCCGCGATCCCCAGGGCCGTGCCCAGCACAGTGAGCAGGGTGAAGAGCTGGCCTCCGACCCGGGAGGCCTTCTTCTGGTCACCCGCTCCTTTGTACTGGCTTACCAGGGTAGTACCCGCAGCTCCTATTCCCATCGCCAGGGCAAAGCCCAGGAAGAATACATGCATGGTTATGGTGGGCGCGGTGAGGGCCTGCCTGCCCAGCTTCCCCAGCCAGAAAGCATCGGCCAGGTTGTATAGTGTCTGCAGAAGGTGGGAGAGCATCACCGGCCATGCAAGAAGAAGGAGCTTCCGGCGCACGGACCCGGTGGTCATGTCTATGTTGCCCTTTATGGCAGAGTTTCGCAAAAGGACTCGATTCGATGCTGTTCAGGGTGTCCCTGAAACATAACCCCATTCCATGGGAGCATGCCATTTCCGCGAAGGAGGGTTTTCCTTGTATATTCCCGGGACCGTTATGAACATCAGACATAACCCCGAATCACAACCAGTATTGGAGCAGCAATGACCGTCGCTGATGCTAAGAAAAAGTTATTTGAAGGACTTGGCCTGGAGGAGACCGTATCAGGAGTGTTCCACGGTGAATGGATGCCGGTGGAGGGCAGGAAGGTAATCGAGTCGGTGAGCCCCATAGACGGCTCGGTGCTCGGCGCCGTTGCCCAGGGCGAAGAGGAAGACTACGAGCGGGTAATGGCCGCCGCGGCCAAGTCCTGTGTCGAATGGTCGAAGATACCCTCCCCCAGGCGCGGAGAGATAGTCGGAGAGATCGGTCAGGAACTGCTCAGGAACAAGGAACTCCTGGGTCTGCTGGTGACCATCGAGGTGGGCAAGACACTCACCGAAGGCGCCGGGGAGATCCAGGAGGCCGTGGACATCGCCAACTTCTCCATCGGCCTTTCAAGGCAGCTCTACGGTCTGAACATCGCCAGTGAAAGACCGGATCACAGGCTCATGGAGCAGTGGCTGCCCCTGGGGACCATCGGCATCATCACCTCCTTCAACTTCCCCGCGGCTGTATGGGCATGGAACGCCCTTATCGCAGCGGTCGTAGGCGATGTCACCGTTTGGAAGCCCTCCAGCAGCGCCCTGCTCACCGCAGTCGCTGTTACCAAAGTGGCCAACAGGGTCATGGAGAGGCACGGTCTGCCATCGATATTCTTCCTCTGCTCCGGAAGCGGAAGGACCATCGGCGACAGGATGATAAACGACCAGCGGCTCCCCCTTATCTCCTTCACCGGTTCCACCGGAGTGGGCAGGGTCGTGGGAGAGCGGACCGCCGCCAGGTTCGGCAAGTCCATTCTCGAGCTGGGCGGCAACAACTGCGCCATAATCACACCCTCCGCCGACCTTCCAATGGCGGTGAAGGGGGTGGCCTTCGGCGCCATGGCCACCGCCGGACAGAGGTGCACCTCCACCAGAAGGGTCATCGTTCACGAGGATGTGTATGACGAGTTCCTCAAAGCCCTTTCCAATGTTTACCGCAAGGTGAACATCGGCAGCCCCCTGGATCCCTCCACCATAGTGGGCCCGCTTGTGGACGGTTCCGCCGTTGAAGCATTCATGTCCACCGTCGAGAAGGCAAAGGCCCAGGGCGGCCGCGTGGTCCACGGCGGAACCCTGAACAAGGTCGAAGGGTGCGAGAACGGCTTCTTCGTAGCCCCCACCCTTATCGAGATGCCGGCCCAGGAGGGGATAATCCTTACGGAGACCTTCGCTCCTGTGCTCTACGTGCTGAAGTACAGTGACCTTGAAGAGGCCATGAAGCTCCATAACGACGTTCCCCAGGGCCTTTCCTCCGCCATCTTCTCCACCGATATGAGGGAAACCGAATTCTTCCTCTCATACAGGGGTTCCGACTGCGGCATCGCCAATGTGAACACTTCCACTGCGGGAGCGGAGATCGGGGGAGCCTTCGGCGGCGAGAAGGAAACCGGCGGGGGACGCGAGAGCGGCAGCGATGCCTGGAAGTACTATGCCAGGAGGCAGACCGTAACTGTGAATTACGGAAATGACATTCCCCTTTCCCAGGGAGTGGAGTTCCCGGTCTAGCGGGGTCTTGTCAAGGCCCCCTCGGCGGAGGGGGCCTTTCCGTATCTATCTTACCAGAACTACACGTGTGGAGGAGCAGTTTCCGGAGAGGGTCCTGTACCTGACCAGGTAAAGACCCGAGGGTTCTCGTTCCGACGGTGTCCAGAGGGCCTCGGTACCTTCGACCTGGATCCGGTGAACCAGCCGGCCATCCGCGGAATGAATGCTGAGCACGCCTGAAATGTCTCCGGTACCCGCCACAGCAAATGAAACGGAAGAGGATACGGGGTTCACGGAAGGGGTTACAGACAGGGTTCCGCTGTATTCCTCTTCGCCAACACCCAGCTGCTCATCGGTGAGCTCGGCAAGACCGAAGCCCCGTAAACTGGCAAAGAGCTGTATCGACGAAGCTCCATAGACTATGTCCCATACCACCTTGTCCTCTATGCCTTCGCTCAGCGACTCCCAGGTGGACCCGCCGTCCGGGCTGCGCCTTATGCCGCTTCCGTTGGTTCCGGCGAAGACATTCGAGTCATACTCGCCCTGTACCTCCCACATGAGCCCGGAGGATCCGGGACAGGGAGACCAGTTCTCGCCCAGATCGTCGGACCTGTAAACCCCGTTGTCCGTTGCCAGATAGGCCATGGGTGCCAGGCCAGGTCCGTACCTGGCGGACAGGTCAGGGTGATAGGAACCCGGAACCGCCGCCGCGGTGTAGTTCACCCCGCCGTCGTCTGAGTAGTAGACCCCCTCCCCGTTCTGCTGGAAGGAAACCAGGACCCTGATGTCCCCTGAACCGTTCTCGATGAGTTCAATGGAGGGATAGAGGGCAAAGGGGAAGCCGCTTCCCGGAGTCCAGGTGCCTCCTCCGTCGGTGGTGTAGTGCACCCCGGAAGATGCGGTTCCCGCCCAGGCGTTGTCGGGGTCGGAGGGATCGAAGGCCACGCTGGAGACCTGTGTTCCCGAAAGACCAGCAGGAGCCCAGCTGTCTCCCCCGTCATTGGACCGGTAGACTCCGTCCGCCGTGGCTGCGTACATCACCTGACCGGCGTAATGAAGGTCTGACTGGGGAGCAATGTCGTAGATGCTCCAGTTCGCCGGGCCGGGGAAGACTATCTCCCAGGTTTCGCCGAGATCGGTGCTCCGCCAGAGGCCGTGATGGTCACCACCTGCAAAGAGGGTTCCCGATCCGGCCAGATAGCTCACCGCGTGGAAGAATCCGTTGCTGATGCCCTGCTGGGATACCGTGTAGGTTCCGCCTGCGGCGGGTGTCCGGTAGACCCCTCCATAATGGCCTGCCAGGTATCCCTGCGATGAGGCGCACCCCGCCTGCCAGTAGGATGCGACGATCCCCTGGGTGTTCAGCGTCCAGGAAGCTCCCTGGTCGGTGCTCTCATAGACACCCCCCGAGGAGATCACCGGAGCGTAGAGGTTCGAACCGTCGGTTACCGCAGGGGCGTAGCTGGATCCGGCAACGGCCAGATCCCAGCTCGTTCCGTTGTCCTGTGACATGTAGAAGCCGTCTGATGTGGTTACGATCAGGGTTTCTCCGGTGCCGAAGGGAGCCACGAGAACGGCCCATCCTGATCCGGCCGGGCCGATGGGATCCCATGATATCCCTGCGTCGGTGGAGCGGTAAAGCGAGTTGTCGAGACCGGACATTGCCAGGTACATGGTATCGGGATGCTCCGGGTCGCAGCCAAGGCCCTTCATGTATCCGCTGCCCATGCCGACCTCCGTCCAGGTAACCCCGCCGTCGTCGGACCTTCTGACGCCGTTGTTGGATGAAAGCCCTGCAATGAGTATGTCGGTGTTCCCTGAATGAACCCCTATGCCTATCACATAGCTGGAGGCCATCCCGGATACGGTCTCCCAGGTGACCCCGTCGTCGGTGGATCTGTACAGGCCGGTCCTGGTGGCTGCGTAAAAGGTTTCAGGGGCCATGGGTCCAGCGGCGCAGACATCGTTGACCTGTATGGGAAAGGGATCGGCCTCGGCCCATGTCGCTCCGCCGTCGGTGCTCCTGTAAAGCCCCCCGGCATCGGAAGCCATGGAAAAACCGCAGCCTGCGAGAACCAGGTCAGGATCCACCGGGGAGACCGCCAGGGCTTTCAAATTGCCGCCCCACGGGCCTACCCTTGTCCATTCCCCTGCCCCCGGAGGGAGAACCTCCACGGAGGAGTATTCCATACCGTATTCAGCCATTGGCAGAACACAGCCGGTCTCAGGGGCTATGTACCCCGCTGTGAGCAATGTTGTGATCGAGAAAAAGAACGCGAACATATGCAACCTCCCTCTGTGCTTACGTGGGGAATAGTAGAAGCAAAAGGGGAGGATGGGTCAATGCCCGCTCTTCAGTTTTCCGGGAAGAACTCCGTTGCCAGCTTCCAGCTGCCTTCCTGGAGGATCATGGGGTAGCTGTATGAGTTGGGCTCCCCTTCGATGGTCACGGTTACCAGTGCTGTGTCGCCGGCCATGGAGCAGCTTTCAATTGAGACCATGTGCCTGGGCCAGGGGATCTCGTTCCTGAACATTGGGGAATCCAGGATAACCCTTACCAGGTCTTCCTCCCGCATGCAGGAGATCTCGGAGGTTGACAGCTGAACCTGAAGCTCCTGCCTGAGCTGCTCCGCGACCTCCCCGGGGGCAAGCCTGAACATGGTGACCATCATGGAGAGGGCCTGGCGGTTCTCGAGGGTAAGGCTTCTGAACACCGCCTCTCCATCGGCCCTGTAGACAGCGTCGATGAGCTCGTTCATGTCGTCCTGGGGCGATGCAATGGAGAGGGAAGTGAAAGCGCACAGAACAGCCACCGGAAATCTCATTTTTCTGGCCCTTCATAATTTTGCATCCACAAGATCTCTTATCCTGAGGAACATGTATTC
>CAYLXG010000127.1:0-7346 GCA_964387445.1 uncultured bacterium | reverse complement strand
GGACGACAAAGGAAGCGCTGCGGCGGCTACAACCGCACCCAGGATCAGGACCGCAGTGAGGAGCCTCTTCCCGGAGCCTCCGGACTTCCTCAGGTACCAGATGGTGATGAAGACCGCGCCCCCTGCAAGACCCAGAAGGCTTCCCCTGGTTCCGCTGGCAATGACCGCGGCGACGGAACCTGCGGCGAAAAGAGCTGTCAGGAGGTATCGGAGGGTCTTCCCCGGCTTCTTCCAGACCAGAAGGGCGGCAACCCCCAGGGGAAGCACCGCCTATGAGAACCCGCCAAGGAGATTGGTGTTTCCCAGGCTGCCGGCGCTCCTTCCGCTCCTTGTAAGGGACGCGTCCCACTGGAAGATGTTCACCCCCTGCCACTGCAGAACGGCGTAAAGGAAGAGCACGAAGGAAGACGCAACAAGGAGTCCGATGAGTAACTCCAGCCCCCTGCGGTCGAGGTAGAGAACCCCTGTAAATGTGATCACCGACAGGGAAAGGAGCATCAGGAAGGTAAACGGGCCGTTCACCGACGCAATTCCCGTGAAGTGACGGAGCAGGGTGAGCAGGATCACCGACGCAAGGACAGGAAAGAGGAAACGGGGAAGCCTGTCCCTGTGGGCGGGAGCCCCGGCGAGAAGGAGTATCCCCCCGAGCAGCGCCGCGAGTGAACCGCCTGCCACGTAGTATATCTCCTTGATCAGTATGCTGTTCCTGCTGTCGGTGAGTACGCCGAAGATCACTCCCAGCATCACCAGGGCGAACAGAACCGTGAACGTTGTTGACAGGGTGATCCTCATTCGGCGGCCCTCCTCTCGCCGTTGGCGATGAACACCGCGAACACGGCTATCACACCAGCTGCGTTCACGAATGCCAGGACAGCCTGGAACGGCCTCAGCGTGGGAAGGAGCAGAGCCGTGGTTCCCATTACGATGGAGATAAGGTAAAGGATGATCACGGTGGTCCTTCTTGAATAACCCATCCTGGACAACCTGTGGGCGAGGTGGTTCTTGTCGCCCTGGAAAAGAGGGGTTCCCATGCGTCTTCTGTAAAGCAGGACCATCACCGTGTCCACCAGGGGAACCGCCAGGATAAGAAGCGGAGACATAAGGGCGAGCCATGGAATGGAGCCTGTGGGTGCGTAAACCCCCAGAACCGCCAGAAGACCCAGAGTGAAGCCCAGGAAATTCGAACCGCTGTCTCCCATGTAGGTGGATGCCGGAGGAAAATTGTAGAAGAGGAACCCTATGCAGGCCCCGGCCAGGGCAATGGATATGAACGCTATGTCCGGGCTTCCGTTGATGTAGTTCAGAACGGCGAAGAAGAAGGCGGAAATGGCGGAAACGCCTCCAGTGACCCCGTCGGCGTGATCAAGCAGGTTCACCGAGTTGGTTATGCCCAGAAGCCAGATCATCGTTATGGGAGCGGCGAGCCAGTTTACTCCGCCTGAGTCCAGGAAAAGCCTTATCTGAGCCCCTTTCATCACGAAAAAAGCCCCTGCCACAACGGCCACCAGCGAATGAAGAAGGAGCTTCGTAACGGGCCTGAGCTCTATCCTGTCGTCAATGAACCCCGTAAGGGTCATCAGGGCACCGGATGCAAGTATCAGGGTACAGAGCGCTCTCCAGGAAATGCCGGTGTCGGTCACGCTGTGGCCGGGCAGCACCGGAAAGATGATCATGCCTGCTGCGATGGATGCGGCAAAGCCGAAGAAGATCGCCAGCCCGCCGGTGGATGGTATCCGCATACCGTTGCTTTTGTCCACTATCCCCAGCCTGTGGGCCGCGCGGCTTGAGAGCGGGGTAAGGATCAGGGTTGATATCAAAGCGACCATCATCGAAGTGAACAGGATCATATCCTGCTCTCCGAACCGTCAGTGGCGAAGAAGTGCATCTTCTCAGTGCGGAGCCTGAAACGGAAGACCCCGCCCGGGCTTACCGGAAGATCGGGGGCGGTCCTTGCGGTGACCGGCTGGCCATGCACCGTTCCGATCACCACCTTTTCGTTGCCCAGGGTCTCCACCACCTCCACATCGGCCTCTATCCCGGACTCCCATGGCTCAACGTCCTCGGGGCGTATTCCAAGAGTGCATTCGCCGTCGGCCGCCTGGACCCGGCCAAGGACCTGCCCCAGGGCTTTCACCGAACCGCCTGATATCTCGGCCTGGAAGAAGTTCATGGCGGGGCTTCCTATGAATCCTGCTACGAATCTGTTGACCGGTTCGTCGTATACCTCCAGGGGGGGCGCCACCTGCTGAATGAAGCCGTCCTTCAGAACCACGATCCTGTCGCCCAGGGTCATGGCCTCAGCCTGGTCGTGGGTAACGTAGATCATGGTGGCCCCCAGCTTCGAGTGAAGCCTGGCAAGTTCGTTCCGCATCTGTACCCTGAGCTTGGCATCGAGGTTGGAGAGGGGCTCGTCGAAGAGGAACACTTTCGGGTGCCTTACTATGGCCCGGCCCACCGCCACCCTCTGCCGCTGACCGCCTGAAAGCTCCCTGGGTTTCCTCTGCAGGTATTCGGATATGCCCAGAATGTCCGCAGCCTCCTCCACGGCCCTTGCCGTCTCCTCACGGGAGGCCTTCTTCATCCTGAGCGAGAACGCCATGTTGTCGAAAACGGTCATGTGGGGATAGAGGGCGTAGTTCTGGAAGACCATGGCGATGTCGCGCTTTGACGGTTCAACGCCGGTGATGTCGCGCCCGTCGACGAAGACCCGGCCCGCGGTGGGTTCCTCGAGCCCCGCAAGCACCCTCAGGGTGGTGGATTTGCCGCAGCCGCTGGGCCCCACCAGAACCACGAACTCCCCATCGGATATATCAAGGGTGAAGTCGGAGAGGGCGACGGAACTGGAGTCGTAAATTTTCCCCACAGAGTCGAACCTGACGGAAGCCAATTGATACCCCCTTGAATGGATAATTCAGTCTATCACCAGCAGGGAAACAGTGTGCCCCCGGTAAAGGGCGGTTTCCGGGTTGGCCGGGTCCCTGCGCAGTTCTCCCCCGTTAACAAGGAAAGCGTATCTGTACCTTCCCCTTTCCAGGTCCGGCGGCGGGGCCCCCCGCCAGTATCCGCCGGAATACTCCATGGCTCCGCTCCTGGGATCGGACAAGCCCCCGGGGTCCTCAAGCCCGCCCCATCGGTTCCAGTCGCCGACGAGCTGCACCGCGGCCGCAGAGGGATCGTGGAGCACAAGCTGTCCTCCGCCCTCCCTTTCCGCAGGAACGAAAATGGAGCAGGAACAGAGAACCAAAGATAATGCAATCAGTCTATCCATGCGGATACCCCCAGCCTCAGCTCGGTAATGCCCTTTCTCCAGATGACCCTTAATCCGGCTATCCCCATGGAGCCTGCGCCATGCACCTCCAGGGCGCATCCCGGGTCGGGGGAATCCGAGTCCAGGTCGGTGAACACCGAAAGAGCGGAGGAGACGCCCCTCACCGGTGACTAGAGCGCCGATACCGTTACCGCCAGGGTGTCCTCCCCTGCGTGCACCGCTGCTCCGCATCCCGCTGGGGAAGCCCTGTAAATGCCGGATGCCGTGACCCCCGGAGACTCCATCTCCTCGAGGAAAGCGTTCACTGACCAGTGTACCCCCGCTTTGGAAAGCATATCGAAACCCGCTGAGAGGGTGGCGTCATCAACTGTGTCCAAATCGGGAGCAAAAGCCCTGAAATAACCGGAAAAGGACCTCGAGCGGCCTTTTAGATAGGCTCCCAGACCGGCGCCAAGCGTATCCGGAGCCCAGGAGGCCATTGGAACTATCTCAAGGGTGAGGAAGGCGTTCGAAACAGGCTTCCAGCCCCTCAGCTCCCCTTCGCCGCTCCATGTTTCACCCTGTGAGGTGAAGGACAGCCACGGCTGAACGAACCTCAGATCGGCGAATCCCGATATGTTGTCCACCTTGGGCGAGGAGGAATCGGGATCAAGGCAGTTCCACTTCACCTGGGCGAAGCCCAGCCAAGGGGAACTGATGCCGTACCAGGAAAGGCTGTCTGAATACCTGTTCCACCAGCCGCTGAATCCCAGCACTCCCCCGGCCTCCAGGGAGGCTCCGTTCATATCCTCAGTTCCTGTGGAGTTCCACTCAAGTACAGGCTCCGATACGCCATAGACGAACGGGTCCCTGATGCCGCGGAATACACCTGCTGAGATCCATGGTGAACCTGGCCATCTGAAAAAGGCCCCGGCGGTGAGGGGTTCGATGGTGACATCCTGCGAATCCGGTGGGTAATCCACCCTGGCGGAGACCTCAAGTTCGAACAGATCATCCCTCCAGGAAGCTTCCGGGTAAGCGGCAACCGTATCCGCAGAAAGGGTGGAGAGCCCCTCCCGCAGGTCTGCGGAAGCCGCGCCCCGGATCAGTATCCCCATCCCTGGCCCGGGGGCAGTGGACTCCCCGGACTGCAGGACCAGAACGAAGGCAAGGAGAAGGGTCACTGGAAACTCCTTTGAATGCCCAGGGTGTGGGTCAGCGAATCTTCCCGGAACTCAACGGCGTATCCCGCCTTCCACGCTGTGCCCGGCGCCAGTTCGAATCCTGCGCTGAGGCTGTTCCCGTCGGTGCCGGCCAGGATGGACAAAAGGGAGGATACGGTGAGCTCAGCTCCGCCCTGCCAGGTATCATCGCCGTAGTTCACGTGTATCTCCAGGCTGCGGTTGAAAACATGGCTGAAACCGGTGTTGAAGACCGCTTCGCCGAAAAGGTCGGTGTTCTGCACGCCAACGGCGAATGATGGAAAAAGTGAGAACTGCACCCCCAGATCAACCCTCTGATCCGGTGAATCGGCTGAGTCGCCAAAGACACCGGCCACCGAAACCCCGGCGGTTACGCTGGGGCCGTACAAACCTTCCATGAAACCGATGGGGTCACCGGTAACCACATAGCATCCGGAGAGCTGAACCGTGCCACGGTCGTCTTCTCCTTCAGTGCTGAAGAACCCTGAAACAGCCCCTGTGAAGCCCCTTCCAAGGGGCAGCGAAGCGGCGGCGGCATATGTTCCCGCATCCTTGCTGAGGGTTCCGGATGCCTGCAGGGCCATGCCTTCTATCCTTCCGTATCCGGCGGGAGAAACGGCGCAGGACAGGGGATCGCTGCTCCAGGAAGCCGGGTGTACACCCAGGGCCTGCCCCAGCGGACCTCCATTCCAGGCGGAACAGACCACCGCGGCGAACAAGGTAAGGATGGTCGTGCTCAGTATGCCCCCCTTCCTTTGAAAACGGTTACCAGGGTACGGGCCAGTATGGCCAGGTCAAGCATCAGTGACTGGTTCCTCATGTAATAGAAATCATACTCCAGGTTCTCGTGAAGGGGCAGGTCCTTCCTTCCCATTATCTGCCAGAGGCCGGTGATCCCGGGTTTCACATCCAGCCTTCTCCGCTGCCAGGCATTGTAGTCCTTTACTATGAAGTCCATTTCAGGTCGCGGGCCGACCATGCTCATCGAACCCTTGAGAACGTTGAAAAGCTGTGGAAGCTCGTCCAGGCTGGTCCTTCTCAGGAACCTGCCCATCCTGGTGATCCTCGGGTCGTCCCTCTCCACCGGAGCTACTTCGTACTCGTCCGCCTCCGGTTTCATCGTTCTGAACTTGTAGAGAATGAAGGTGTTACCGTGTCGACCCACCCTGCGCTGCCTGAAGACCGGCGAGCCCTTGCCCGTGACGGCCAGCACCAGCCATATGACCGCCATGAGCGGAGAGAGGAACACGATGAGCGCTGCGGAAAGGAAAAGGTCGGAGGCTCTCTTCACGAATGCGTAGAATCCGCTCCTTCCTCCGGAGCCGAGTTCTACCACAGGGATCCTTGAAAGGCTGTTCAGGTCCGCTATGCCGGTGGCTATCTCGAAGAGGTCTGTGACCAGCATGTAGACTATGTCGTCCTTGTCCACGGAATTCACCAGCCTGAGCATCTCCGACCGGCTCATGGAACCGCTGGCAAAGAACACTTCGTCAATGGAGAGGCTCTCCGCAAGCCTGGGCAGATCGTTGGCGGTTCCGATCACCTTGACCCCTGCAATGCTGTGAAGGCCGGTATCGGTCTCGGTGAGTACCCCCCTTATCCTGTGCCTGGGTTCCGGAAGGCGGCCAAGTGAACGAATGACCCTTTCAGCAAACTCGCCGGAGCCTATTATCAGGGTGGATGGGGCGGTCTTGAATGGAGCTACCAGGAAAGCAAGCTTTCCAAGTATGGCCCTGAATATGATGTTCATTGGAACTGAAACGAGAACGAACATGAGAAGCATTACCCTGGAGTAGTCCATCTTCACCAGATAGCTCACCGCCATGATGGACACGGCGAGATAGAAAGCTCCCCTGATCCTCCTGGTTATTCCGGCGAAGGGGCCTGTCTGGGAAGAGATCGTATAAAGGCCGGCTGCCCACCATGAGGCGACCCAGATCGAGATCAGGAAGGGAAGGGTGCTCAGGTAGGTGTCCAGGGTATGGGCAAAGGAGGGGAGGTATCCTCTGAAGGGCTGAGTCCTGAGGAACCAGGTCAGGAGCAGGGAGACCGGAACGGTCACTATGTCCGCGGCCACCATGAAGGCCATGAGTATCCGCTGCTGCTTCCTTATGGGCGCGAACAATTTCGCCTCCGATTCATGACTCCTGCCAAGGCTCCGGCAAACAGGGCGCTCCCCCGCCAGAACGCGAACACCGGGACCAGGGGAAGCGTGCCGGGGTCCGTGGACGAAGCCGCTCTCGCCAGGGGCAGGCATGACAGCAGGAAGAGGGATGCCAGAGCAATAAAGGGCCAGGGGTAGAGAGGCAGGAGCAGAAAGGTGACCGCCACGATCGGGACGAGGGCTATCTGAACCTTCATTGTCTGGGGCGTATAGCCGTCATCGACTGCCATTTCCGGGAACCTTTTCAGAAGAATGATCCTCCATTTCCCCCTGCGGAGCTTGAGCCTGAAGTAACCGATCCAGCTTCCCCTGTGTACATGGGCGACCCTGGCCTCCGGAAGGAAGCCGATCCTTCCACCGGCGCGTACAAGCCTCCACGAGAGATCCACATCCTCGTGTTCCGGGAACGGGAAGGCTTCATCGAAACCGTGGAGCCTCTCCAGCCACTCCCTTCTGAACCCTGCGGAATACGTGTCCGCAAGGCATATGGATCCCCTTCGGGCCATGATGCGATACCTTTCGCTGAACTCCACCTGTGCAAGGCGCTGTATCAGCCTGGAACCGCCGTGGGAATATACTCCCTTGACCCCCTGGTACTCACCCCGGAGCCCTGCGAGCATCTTCTCCACCCAGTCATCCTCCGGAATGCAGTCACCGTCGGTGAAGAGAACGAATGGTGCATCCACGGCCCTCCAGCCCCTGTTCCTGGCGGCGGCGGGACCGGACTGTGGAC
>CAYLXG010000126.1:4499-7381 GCA_964387445.1 uncultured bacterium | reverse complement strand
AAAATCATAAATGAGTACCGGAACAGGCGCAATCGCTTGCCGTATTGACTGCCTTCTCTGAATGTATGTATCGTCAACCATTCATCGATCCGAGGGAGGTGTTTTGCCCGATAAGTTCCTGTTCAGGGCTGCGGCAGTCTGCGGTTTCGCCGGCTTCGTACTCTCCCTTGCTGCAGACTCGATCCTTCCCTCCCCTTCACCGGGGACAGGGCTGGGTCAGATCTCAGGAGCCGTTCTATCGCTGCTGGCCATTGCTGCTGGATCTCCAGGGGGAAGGAGGTTCCTGTGGAACGACCTTCCAGTAATCCTGATGAACACCATCGTCCTCGTCCTGGTTCTCGACTCCGCAGCCTTCCTGGTATCCAGGAGGATGGCATCGCGGCCTCCCCAGGCAGAGCCTGGCATGGCTGATCCGGAGGAAGCCGTTTTCCACCCTCCTCCATCCTGCTACTGTCCCTATGTGCTGCTCAGGCTTCAGCCCGGCTACTCCGCCCCGGGCGTTCATACGGATGGGGAAGGCTTCAGGATCACCCCGGGTGCCTCAGCTGAGGAAGGTGCGACATCGGTTCATGTGTACGGCGGATCTACCGCCTATGGATGGTTCCTTGATGATTCCAGCACCATAACGTCTTTCCTGCAGAGATCCCTTGCAGACGGCCTTGCAGCTCCAGTCAGGGTATGCAACCGTGCTGCGGCCACCAGGAACTCCACTCATTCAATGCTTGAATTCATCCTGGCGCTGCAGGCGGGAGATATCCCTGATGCCGCTGTATTCTATCAGGGCTACAACGAGGCGGCTACCACCTGGTACGAAGCGGAACCCGGCGCGATCATGGGTCTCCGGAGGATGAGGGAACTCCTGGGCCCTGAAAGGGCATACAGGGAACCCGGATGGCCCGTGGCCGAGAACATCTCCCTGGTGAGGCTTGGCCTCTCTCTGATCCCGAAGGATTCGGAGGCCCCGGAACTTATCGAAAGCATTCCGCTGAGCCGCGGCATGGACATTGACGCCCTCGCCAGGGGAACCATTGAGGTTTTCCTCTCCAACGAACGTCAGATCAGGGCAGCTGCGGATGCATTCGGAGTAGAGGTGCTCGTTCTGTGGCAGCCTGCCCTCGCCGGTGAGATCAGGCCTCTGTTCCCCTATGAAAGGGAGTATCTGGCCACAATGGATCAGGACCAGGTGGAGTTCCAGCGCAGGGTATGGGCGCTCGCCCGTGAGTCCTTTCAGGGAGGCGACGCCTGGATCGGGGACGCCACCGCCGGTGCGGATTCGTCGGTGTATGATGATTACTGCCACATGAACGTGTACGGCAATTCCCTGGTCGCCGGTGCCATCGCCGAAAGCCTCCTGCCGCTTCTGAAGGAAGGTGAGTGAATGCGTTTCCTGCTGATAGCCGCAGGGATCCTTCTCATAGCGGTATCACTTCTGGCGGAAACACTGGGCCTGAGCAGGGGCGGGGGCTTCCCCGAGGGTCAGATACTTGCCGGAGCGCTGGGTCTCCTCACGCTGCTTGCATCCCTTGCATGGAGGAGGGCAGGTTCGCTGTGGAGGGTTCTTGGAAGATCGATGCTGCTGATGCTGATCGTTATTCTGGGAATGAAGTCCCTTACATCGCTGGTTCGTTCCCTTAAGACACCCGGGAGTGAGGAGATGCTGCTAAGGGAGGGCCTCGTCCCCGGGGTTGATTCGCCTCTAGTCTTCTCCCCCCATGTGATGTGGACTGCCCCTGGCTTCACGGCTCCCTTGCCGGGCCAGCGTACCTGGCTTTACGGGTCCTCAGATGCTGTTCCGCCCGGATACTGCACCTCTTTCGCCGACAGAAGACAGCCCGGTTACAACTCAACACAGTCCATCATCCTTCTTATGATGGATCTCAGGGGCAGCGATCCCCCCGATACGGTGATCCTGACCGCAGGACCAGCCGATGCCCGTTCAGCCCTGGAAACAGGCGACCCGAGGTTTCACGCGGGCTATTCCAACTGGATGGCGGCCACCGGTTCCGACTCTTCTCTTTCCATGGGCCTTTCAGGAAGTGACCTGGCGGAGGCTGCAGCCTGGACCCAGAATGTGAACCGGACTGTGCTTGAAGCACTGGGAAGGGAGTACTCCTTCCAGCCGGTCTTCCTCTGGACGGCGGAGACCGCCTGCCCGCAAGATCCCGCTGAAACGGAGTTCATCCTTCAGGTCGACTCGCTCCTCAGGGAGTTCTGACCTCCCGCTCCTGTTACGATACGTTACAAATCGTTCACTCCCGGTAGAAATAGACATCCGATGCTATCCCCTGGGAAATCCACAGGGAGGTGATCATGAAGATCGAAGGAAAGCAATGGCTATCCATATCAGTCCTGCTACTGCTGATGTCAGTTCTGGCGCTGGCGTCTGAATCCAGGGGAGAACCCTATCCGGTGACGGACACCGGCCAGTCGCTCTGTTTCGACAGCCTGGAGGTGATCCCGGCTCCTGAAGAGGGGGAGCCCTTCCACGGGCAGGACGCCCAATACCCCGGGCCTCAGCAGTCGTATCAGGACAACGGCGACGGAACGGTGACCGACCTGAACACCGGGCTCATGTGGCAGCAGGGGTTCTGCGACAAGATGACATGGGAAGAGGCTGCAGCTGGGGCGGACACATGCGGCACAGGGGGCTATTCCGACTGGAGGCTCCCCACGATAAAGGAACTCTACTCTCTTATTCAGTTCAGCGGGACCGACCCCAGCGGACCCTCTCCGGTGAACATCATACCTTTCATCGACACGGACTTCTTCCAGTTCGAGTACGGGGACACCCTTTCAGGTGAAAGGCTCATAGATGCCCAGTACTGGTCCTCCACCGTGTATCAGGGGCTGACCATGGGGGGCGATTCCACTGCCTTCGTATT
>CAYLXG010000126.1:0-4489 GCA_964387445.1 uncultured bacterium | reverse complement strand
CTGTCCGATGGTGAGAGGGCCGCTGTCGACCTTGCCGACGGGAGGATCAAGGGATATCCCAGGGACGAAGCGGGTCCACGGGGCCGCTCCTTTCAGATGACCGCCTTCGTAAGGTACGTCCGGGGAGAAGACTACGGCGAGAACCAGTTCCATGACAACGGCGACGGAACCGTAACCGATCTGGCCACCGGTCTCATGTGGCAGCAGGCCGACGACGGGAACGGCAGGAACTGGGAGGACGCCCTTGCCTATGCCGAAGAACTGAGCCTGGCGGGGTACGATGACTGGAGGCTTCCAAACGCCCATGAGCTGCAGAGCATCGTGGACTACCAGAGATCCATGCAGGCAACCGGAAGCCCATCCATCGATCCTGTGTTCTCCTGCACACAGATAACTGACGAGGGAGGCGACGCTAACTATGGGTTCTACTGGACCGGAACCACCCACGAGGCTGCGGTGCCCGTTGAGAGCGGGGAGTTCGCCGTTTACATAGCCTTCGGAGAGGCCCTGGGCTGGCTGATGACCCCGGACTCCTCGTTTGTTCTCGCGGATGTACACGGAGCAGGCGCTCAGAGAAGCGACCCGAAGGCCGGCGATCCCGGTCAGTACCCCCACGGCCACGGCCCCCAGGGAGACGTGGTGCGGATATACAACTTTGTAAGGTGCGTCAGGGACGCTGATGAAACCGGCATTTCAGGAGATGGCCGAGGGGAGGGAATGAGCCTGGAGGTCTCAGGCGCGAACCCCTCCCCGGGCCAGGTTACACTGTCTTATTCATCCAGTTACCAGGGAACGGCGACACTGGAGGTGTTCGACTGCAGCGGAAGGCGGCTGACCTCAATATGCTGTCTCCCGGAGGGAACACTGACATGGTCTCCACCGTGCAGCGGGGTCTTCATGGCGCGTCTTTCCTGCGGCGAAGACCAGATCACCAGGAAGTTCATGGTGTTCCGATAGGATAAAAAAGGCCGCCCCTGGGAACCGGGGCGGCCTGGAACCAGTGCTAGAGGAAATCTATCTCCACCCTGTTCCCCGAGAAGCCCGTGATGGTCAGCAGATCCTCCATGAGGGAAAGGCCGTCCATCACCTCGCTGGATGACGTGGAGGACACCACCTCAAGGGTGGCCCTGCCCCCGGTCAGGTCCCTTGTGACCACATCGGATACGCCCCTGACGGAGTTGAGTATCCTGGAACGGAGGGTCTGTACCCTGGAGAAATCTGCGTTCACCGCAACGATCTCGGTGAGATTGTCGTTTTGCGTCCAGCCCTGGAGTATCACCGACTCCAGGTAGCTGGCGGTGCTGTCGGCGGCGCGGGAACGGGCCTGGCTCTCGCTGAAGGGCAGTTCCACCGTTATGGCGGATGCGGCAAGGAGGGCTCCGGTTGCGGTGTTCACCGCCCTGGAGCTTACCCTGTACTCATGAACCGATCTCTCGGAACCTGCAATGAGCCTGTTTTCGCTGTCGTGGAGCGCGGTCCCCGACACAACTATCTCAGCCCCGGCCCGGAGACCCAGCAGTGCCGCTGTGCGGTCGTCGCCCTCAAGGACAAGCCTGAGCTGGTCGGCTTCCATTATGCTCTGAACCGTTGCGGCGTCCACCACCGGGAAGCCCCTGGCACGGAAATGGTCCATGACCTGGGTCTCGAACATGGATGCGCCCATGGTCACATCGTCCAGGTCCTGGCCGCCGGCCAGTTCCCTCACAAGCACCATCACACGGGGTCTTCCCTGCTCGGCCAGGAGGAGACCAACCGCGGCCAGGTCGTCCTCGATGCTCCCGGTCTTTACCGAAGCCCTGATGGTAACCCTGTAAAGGCCCCCTGACAGCCCTTCGTCGATGATCCTGTAGCTGCTCACATAGCCGGAGGCCCTGGAGTAGATGTTGTCCTCGATGAGCTGAAAGTTGCTTACCTGGGTCTCCGAGTCGATGAAGACGCCAACGCCCTGCTCAACGGCTTTCCTCAGGGCGTCGCTCAGGGCGTGATCCCTGGCGATGTCCGCGGTGGAGGTGACAGCGGCGGCACCCTCCGCAAGGACCTCGGTCTCCCCGGGCTCAGGGGGAGAGAGGACAGTGGGGCCCGGCTGCTGCTGAACGGTCATCGTCTGCGCGCCGCAGCCCAGGGAAAGAACAGCGGCTGCAAGAACGGCGAGCCTCATCATGGCAGTCACCTAGATCACTCCCAGCAGGAATTTGCCGGCGGCTGCAAGATAAGGAAGCCCCGCCTTCAGCCACCCCAGTGAACCGGAGTCCTCCGGACTGAGGACGATGTCGGTGCCCAGAGCTCCTGTTACCTGCTGAACCTGAACCACGAAGGGCTCGTTGGAGAAACCCGGGCTGGAAAAGATGGTGTTGAGGTCGGACACTATCTGTATTGCGTTCTCAGCGGTGGAGCCCAGGTACGATGCATATACGCTGGTGTCCAGAAGCAGGTTGCCGCTTGAGTCGTAGATCTTGGGATACATGGAGGGGTTCAGCCCCGCCTGGGAACCGTCGAACACCAGTGCGGAGTACTGGTTCAGGAAGTCCATCGTCTGTGGGGTCATGGGCATGGCCTGTTCCTGCGACGCGGACAGGGCGGCTGATACCGCGCCTGAGAGGCCCGAGGGGCTGTGAATATCCATCTCAAGCTCCACCTCGACTATGCCGCCAAGGGAATCGTACCTGGCGGGACCAACCTGCCTAGCGTTGCGCACAACGCCCTCTACCCTGGAGTAGACCACGTCGTAGTCGGTCATGAAGTTCTCCACCCGGGTCTCGGAATCTATGCGGACTCCCTGGGCGGCTTCAAGGAGGTTCCTCTGGGCCACCACCACCGCGGCCCTCTCGGCCATCAGCCTCGCCTGTGCCTGGTTGGGATTGTTCGGATCGAGTACGCCGGAGCCGGTTGCCCTTATGGTGTTACCCGACCAGTCTATCTCCCCGGCGGGGGTCGTTTCCACGATGTCACCGGGAACCGCCGCCCTGGGGGCGGCGAGATCCAGGGTCTCCACCTGCGCCTGAACCTGAGCGGGGGAGAGCATTTCCACGGCGGTTTCGATGGCGGAGACGGCGATGCCGGCGCCGGCCACGGTACCGCATGCGGTAAGTACCAGTGTGAGCGTCATGGCCAGAACGGCCAGAAATCTTCTTTTCATGTTTGCCTTTCCTAGAGGGTGAGCCCCATAAGGGCCACCTGGAGGGCCATTTGAAGTGCTCCCTCTGCGCCGTCGAAGTCGGAGCCCTGCCCTGCGGAGGTGTAGAGGACCTCGGAGGTCTCAACGGATATGATCTTCACATGAAGGTCGGCGTCCCGCTGGTTCGGTTCGTCGTCCCAGAAGTCGTCATGGGTGATGGAGTTTATGGTGATGGTCATCACCGCTTCCGCACCCAGGAGCCTTCCCAGCTGAACCGCGGTTGCCTGGTCCACCACCCCTGAATATGAGAATTCCTGCTCCTCCAGAAGCCGGTCGACCACAGATCTGTCGATGAGGGTGAACTTCCCGGTCTGGAGGAGGCTCATTCCGGCGAAATCCTGAAGCCCGGTTGACTGGCTCAGCTGAGAGGGGCTGGAGGAAGATGGGGGCAGCACCACCGTACGCCACTGGGGCTTCTGATCAAGCACCGGGGACCTGGCGAACTGGGGCCTCATGCCCATGGTGGCCATCTCCGCGGCGCTGCAGGACATGAGCGCAAGCGCCATGGAAACAAGCGCGAAAGCGAATAAGGTATTTCTTCTCAAGGTCTTCCTTTCTGTTTCATGGGAACTGCAACCCTGTACTATACCATGCGCACAAGCCGGTTGTTCCCGGCGGGGAACCCTTTTCCCCGGGGCGGTTTCTGTGCATGCTCAAGCAATGAGCTTATTTATGTGAAGTAAAGCAGGGAGGATGGTATCAAGGAACTGGGAGACGAACTTCTGCGCAGGGAGTCATTCGCCGAGCTGGTGATGGGGAATACCGCCATCGCCAGGGGGATGGTCGAGGCCGGGACAAAGGTGGTGACCTCCTATCCCGGTTCGCCAACCCCTGAGATCGCCGCGGCCATCTCCGCAATGGATCCTGAAAGGAGGCCCTTCCACTTCGAGTTCTGCGTGAACGAGAAGGTGGCGGTGGAAGTTGCCTATGGCGCCGCGGTGAGCGGGCTGCCCTCGGCGGTGTTCTTCAAGAGCGTGGGGCTCAACGTGGCTGCCGACACCTTCGTTCAGCTGAACCACATGGACATTCCAGGGGGGATCGTGGTGATAGTCGGCGACGATCCCGGCGCTCATTCTTCACAGAACGAGCAGGACAACAGGCACCTGGCAAGGATGAGCTGCACCCCTGTGCTTGAACCCGGTTCCCCCTCCGAGGCCTACAGGTTCTATCTGGAAGCTGCCTCCCTTGCGAAGAGGAACCGCATGGCGGTGATGCTCAGGCTTACCACCCATGTCTGCCACGGGAAAGAAAGGGTATCCTTCGCCGCACTGAAGGATGCCCCTCCCCATGAAGGTGAGGTCTTCCGCGGAGAGG
>CAYLXG010000125.1:0-7535 GCA_964387445.1 uncultured bacterium | reverse complement strand
CAAGCATTGTCACTATCAACTGTCTGGTAGAGGTCTTTCCGCTTGATCCTGTGAGCCCAGGGTTCGCTTCGCCGGGCAGATCACCGGTGTGGAGGGTTACATAGAATCCATTGCGTCGGGGTTCCTTGCCGGGCTTCTCCTGGCCGGATGTGAGCCCCCGCCGGAAGGAACCGCCCTGGGAGCGCTTCTCCGCTACTCCACCGAAAGGATAGAGGAGAACTACCAGCCCTCGAACATCAACTACGGTCTTTTTCCGGATGCAAGGATAAGCGGCGGCAGAAGGGTCAGGCGGGAGGCCAGGGCCGCTCTGGCCCTGGAGGAACTGACCCCCTGGGTTCAGCGTCTGCAGGAAAGGGAGTAGATCCCGGCGGAAACCCCTGCCAGGACCAGGGAGGCCAGCACGAAGGAATCGGGATGAACGGCGGCTTCACCAGGGAAAAGGACCTCCCCGGGGTAGCCGAAGGGGGCCAGCAGCGATCCTGACCTTCCGGTTCCCTCCGATCCGCTTGCTCCGTAGAGCCAGATAAGACCCAGCAGGAACCTGCCGGGATCCCTGTACCTCCTCTCCACCGAATCGATCAGGGCCGACACCGCAAAGGCCGAGAGCGGAAGGGTAAGCCAGAACTGCCATGGCGGGGGGAAGGACGCCGCCATCCCTGCCAGGGTACCCAGTACCGTCCCTGCAAGGGTTGGCAGAAGCAGCTCGGAGAGCCTGACCGCTCCTGCTCCCTCGGTGCGGAAGAGGATGGCCATCAGACCTTTCCTGGCCCTGGATCCGTGCCAGCCGGTGAGCAGGAGAACTCCGGGCAGGAATGCCGTCAGGGAGACCAGCTTCCCCGGAAGTGTCTCCGCCGGCGAGATGACCGCCGCAGCAGCGGGCAGAAAACCGCAGAGCCACAGGAGCCAGACATTCCCGACTGACCTTTTCACCATTACTTCCGCGGTGAGGATAAGGGCTTTCAAGCTCGGGGACCGTCTTCCTCCGTGAAAAGGCCCTCAGGTGCCGCTCTTCCCCTCTCCCCCTCGAAGAGCCTTATCAGCGCCGAAGGGGGCATTCTTGAGATGTGAAGCTCTATCACCGCCCTGGAGTTGGCCCTGGCAAGGTTCATCAGCTGGGTTACGGCGAAGGCCGTTTCCCCATGGGTGAACTTAAAGCGGCCGTCGCGGTGCAGGAGGTTCTTGATCCCCTGGATGGTCTCCAGCTGCTGCCTGGGGAGGGAAGGGTAGAAGGAGACGGATATCTCGGCACCTCCCATTGCCCTTCCCAAAAGCTCAGAATGTCGCACCACCCTCACTATGCCGGAACTGTCGCAGAGGGCTATCCTCTCCACTCCGAAGGGTATCTCGCCCAGTGAGGAGGTCCTTATCAGCACAGCGTTTCCCGCCCGGGAAAATGTCTTCAGCCTGGAGTGAAGCGAGTCGTGAACAGGGGAGTCCACCACCAGGAGTTCCGGGGATGTGGCCATGCACACCGCCATGGAAGTTCTCTGTATCTCCGGGGGTTCCAGCTCTTCCAGGGGAACGTTGGCCACCGTCTGAAGATCAAGCCATTCAAGTATCTCCCTGGTCTTCTCGGTGGCGTGGTTCCTGTTCTTGACCACTGCGGTCACCGCCAGGTTCACGCAGCCCCTCGGGGTCATTCCCGGGGGGGCCTCCACGGTGTGGGCTACGAAGCCGCTGGCCCTTCTGCCCTCCTTCGTGGATGCCTCGAGCATCCTTCTTCCCACCAGGACCTTGCCCTGCCTTGGCGCTCTGATCCCGGCGGCACATGCCGCCAGCTCTCCGGCAACGGAGTCATCCTCTCCCAGGAGTACCGCCATCGTGCCCCCCAGGACGGCCAGGTCGGTGGATACGGCGCCTTTCACCGCAGCCGCGACGCCCAGGAACTTCAGGAGCACTTCAGGGGGGCCTTCCATCTAGTCCATCTTCTTCAGTCTGGAGGCCAGGCTTCTGTCGGCGGTCTCAAGGGCCTTGACCACCCCCAGCCCGCTCCTCCCGGAGGTCCTGGGTACGCCGCCGGTCTCGATGCACCTGATGAACTCCTCCATTTCAGCCGCCAGGGGCTCGAAGGAGTCGATCCTTGGGCTTACTATGTCCCCTGTCCTGTATGAGAGCTGATACTCCCCGAAGCTCTCCGGCTCCAGTACGTCGACTCCCTTGTCGTATATCTTGATCTTTTCGTAGGGTTCGGTGTCGTCGTAGATCAGCATTTTCCTGCTGCCCACGATCACGGTCTTCCTGAGCTTGGAAGGGGCCAGCCAGGCAACCTGAACATTGGCCGTGGCGCCGCCGGGGAAGCCCAGGTTCACGAAGGCCACGTCGGGAATGCCCTTGAGGACATAATCGTGCCCGAACGCTTCCACGAATGAGGGTTCCTCACCCAGCCAGTAGAACAGCATGGAGAAATCGTGGGGGGCCAGGTCCCAGATCACCGATACATCCTTCTGATGAAGGCCCAGGTTGACCCTGCTGCTCGTAATGAACCTGATGTCACCCAGCTCTTTGCTGTCCAGTATCTGCTTGATCTTCAGCACGGGGGGGGAGTAGAGGAATGTGTGACCCACCATTGTCACCAGATCGTTCTCCTCGGCGTAGGCAACCATTTCTTCAGCCTTCTCGGTGGTTTCGGCGAAGGGCTTCTCCACGAAAACATGCTTCCCCGCCCTGAGTGCCTCCATGGCCAGGGGGTAGTGGGTGGAGACGGTCGTGGCAATGACCACTCCGTCTATCTCCGGATCGCTGAATATCGCAGAACTGTCCAGGGTCCTCTCGCAGCCGGGGAACCTCCCGCCGATCTTGTTCAGCCTTCCAGGATCGCTGTCGCAGATCACAAGCTTCCCGGTACGTCTGTTTGCGGCGATGTTCCTGAGCAGGTTGGGACCCCAGTAACCCAGGCCTATGACACCTATTCCGGCCATGGCAACCTCCGTTGAAGTGCTTTTAGGGTGAATACTTCCTCGGTTGAAAGCTACAACAAAAAAGCCTCAGGGTAAAGAGAGCCTTTCCCATGGATGAATATGCGTCATTCTGACGCGGATGGAGGGTCATCCCCTGCGGAAGTACTCATATAACTACTCAGAGGCAAGTAATTATCTAGTTCCCGTGGCCCGTGTTTTGCTACACATTTTCCTGAAAGGAGAAGAACATCATGAACATGGAAAAAATGACGATAAAGGCCCGGGAGGCGGTCACAGAAGCGGTGAATGCCGCCTCATCCGCCGGGAATCCTGAAGTAACTCCCCTTCATCTCCTCAGGGCCCTGGTCTCCGATGAGGGCGGAACCATCCCCCCGGTACTGAACAGGCTGGGTGTGGACCCTGGAATGCTTGCCGGGAGCGCAGCGGAAGCGGCGGGGGAGCTTCCCAGATCCTCCGGGGGCTCCCAGCCCGTTCTTTCCAGAACGGCCCTGTCGGTCCTCAAGGAAGCTGAAAAGGAATCTTCACGGATGAAGGATGATTTCGTGGCAAGCGAGCACCTTTTCCTTGGGATCACCGGGGTTCGATGCAGGGCGGCGGAGATCCTTGCCGAGAACGGCGTTGAGAGGGACGGCTTCCTGAGGGCCCTCTCGGAGATAAGGGGCTCATCCAGGGTCACCAGCGAGAACGCCGAGGAGAGCTACGAAGCGCTGAAGAAATACACTAAGGACCTCACCGAACTGGCGCGTCAGCAGAAGCTGGACCCGGTGATCGGCAGGGATGCCGAGATCATGCGCACCATGCAGATACTCTGCAGAAGGAGGAAGAACAATCCGGTGCTGATCGGGGAGCCGGGGGTTGGAAAGACCGCCATTGCGGAGGGCCTTGCCGGACGGATAGCAGAAGGTGACGTTCCGGAGACCCTCCGGGACAAGAGCCTCCTGGCCCTGGACATGGGATCCCTTATAGCAGGCGCCAAGTTCAGGGGAGAGTTCGAGGAGAGGCTCAAGGCCGTCCTGTCGGAGATAGCGGCGGCCCAGGGCAGGGTGATCCTCTTCATCGATGAGATGCACACCCTTGTGGGAGCAGGCGCTGCCCAGGGGGCCGTTGACGCGGCAAACATGCTGAAACCCGCCCTGGCAAGGGGTGACCTGCACTGCGTGGGGGCAACCACACTGGACGAGTACAGGAAGCACATCGAGAAGGACGCGGCCCTGGAGAGGCGCTTTCAGCCCGTGATGGTGGATCCCCCCTCTGTGGAGGATACGGTTAACATCCTCAGGGGTCTCAGGGAGAGGTACGAGGTACACCACGGCATCCAGATACAGGACCCTGCACTGGTGGCGGCGGCGGCACTCAGCGACAGGTACATCTCCGACAGATTCCTTCCCGACAAGGCCATCGACCTGGTGGACGAAGCCGCCAGCAGGCTCAGGATAGAGATAGACAGCATGCCCGGTGAGGTGGATGCCCTGAAGAGGAAGCTCACCAGACTGGAGATAGCCAGGGAAGGGCTTAAGCGGGAGAGGGATGCCGGTTCAAAGGAGAAGCTTAAGGAAGTGAAGAGGCAGATCGCCGACCTGAAGGAGGAGTACTCCGCCCTGGAAGCCCGGTGGAAGAGCGAAAGGGAAGCCATAAACAGGACCAGGGAACTCTCCCGGAGACTTGAGGAGCTCAAGCTCATGGAGAAGAAGGCGGAGAGGGAGGGCAACCTCTCCGAGGTGGCCAGGATCCGCTATGGAGATCTCCGTTCCGCCCAGGAGGAACTGGACAGGGCCAGGGAGGAGCTCGCCGAGCTTCAGAAGAACGGCGCGATGCTCAACGAGGAGATAACCCCGGAGCAGATAGCCGAGGTGCTTTCGAGATGGACCGGCATTCCGGTATCCAGGATGCTTGAGGGCGAGCGTGAGAAGCTCCTTCACATGGAGGACTCCCTGAGGAAGCGGGTCGTTGGACAGGACTCGGCTGTGGAAGCGGTATCAAGGGCCATAAGGAGGGCCCGTGCCGGTGTGCAGGACCCCGACAGGCCCCTGGGCACCTTCATCTTCATGGGTCCCACGGGAGTGGGAAAGACCGAGCTTGCAAGGTCGCTGGCCGAGTTCCTCTTCGACACACCTGAAGCGATGATCCGGGTGGACATGAGCGAGTTCATGGAGAAGCATTCCGTCTCCAGGCTCATCGGAGCCCCTCCGGGGTACGTGGGTTACGACGAAGGGGGATACCTCACCGAGGCCGTGAGGAGGAAACCCTACTCGGTGATACTCTTCGACGAGATACGATGGAAGGCTCACCGACGGGCAGGGCAGAACGGGGGACTTCACCAGCTCCGTGGTGATCATGACCTCCAACCTTGGAAGCGACTGGATCGGAACGGTGGGCAGGGACCTTTCCCGGGAGGAGAGGATGCGCAGGGCCCACGGCGAGCTCCAGGGGAGGTTCAGGCCGGAATTCCTGAACAGGATAGACGAGGTGATAGTATTCGATTCCCTTTCAAGGGAACAGCTCAGGGAGATAGTTTCGATCCAGCTTCAGAGGCTGGGAAAGCTGCTTGAGGGACAGGGCATAACCCTCCGGGCCACTGATCAGGCCCTGGACAGTCTCGCCGAGCTGGGCTACGATCCCGCCTACGGAGCCCGACCGCTGAAGAGGGTCATTCAGAGGGAGGTGCAGAACCGCCTGGCGGAGGCCATACTCAAGGGGGAGGTCATTCCGGGGACCGAGGTTACCCTGGAAGCCAGGGAGAACGAGTTCGTTCTCGTACCCTCCGTCTGAGGATAATCCTTGGGGTGCAGTTGCAGGCACCGGACAGGTGCCTGCATATTTGCTTCTTCACCGACGGAAGGGGTTTTTCTTGAGGGTTGCGCTGGTTGTTCCCCCCTGGGGACCCGATGACATCCGCGCCAGGGACACAAGGGGCATAAGCGGATGCTGGCCCACCCCGGGCCTTCAGTACATCGCCGCGGTACTCAGGGACAGGGGGCACCAGGTCAAGTTCCTGGAGGGCTACTTCTACACCAGCGAGACCATGCGCAGGATGATCGCCGACTTCAGGGCCGAAGCCGTTGGGGTCTATGTGATAAGCCTGCTGTGGGATCACGCCTCGAAGCTCATTTCCGAAGTGAAGAACGATAACCCGGGCATCTTCTCCTTCATCGGGGGTCACGGCGCCACCGCCATGCCTGAGCGTCTCCTGTCGGAATGCCCGGAACTTGACGCGATCGTTGTGGGAGAGGGCGAGATAACCTCGGGCGAGATGATCGATGCGGTGCAGCGGGGCGATGACCTCTCCGGGATAAAGGGTCTCATCTTCCGTGGAGAGAACGGAGAACCGGTTTCCACCGGAACGCGCCCGCTGCTCACCGAACTTGACGAACTGCCCTTTCCCGCTGTGGAGCTCTGCGAGATGGAGAGGTACTGGCCCAGCTTCGAGCAGGTCTCAACCGTTCCCGCCATCCAGATGCTCTCCAGCAGGGGCTGCAACGGTTCCTGCATATACTGCTACAAGATGTACGGAAAGCACATAAGGCTAAGGGACCCGAAGAGGATAGTGGACGAGATCGAGGGCTATGTGAAGAACTACGGCGCCAGGGAGATCAAGTTCTGGGACGAGCACTTCACCTACGATCACCATCATGTCTACGCCTTCTGCGAAGAACTCATCAGGCGGGGGATAAAGGTCAGGTGGTGGGTCTCCTGCAGGGCCGATTCGGTGGACAAGCCCCTTCTTCGGGCCATGAAGGCCGCCGGCTGCTGGTGCATCAACTTCGGGGTTGAAAGCGGCTGCCAGAAGAACCTCGATACTCTGCTGAAGTTCGAGACCCTGGAGAGGATACGGACGGCGGTGAAGCTCGCCCACAGCGTTGGGATAAAGACCCACACCACCTACATTTTCGGAATACCCGGCGAGACCTTTTCAGAGGGTCTCGAGACCATTGAGTTCGCGAAGCAGCTCGGCAGTTTCACCGTGGAGTTCTTTCCCATAACCCCCTTCCCGGGCACTCCCCTGTACAAAGGGGTGATGCAGGGCAGGTTCGGCAAGATGTCCGAGAAGCTCGACGACCAGGGCATGCTCCTGGACCGCCCATGCTTCGTTCCATTCTCAATGACCGCCGACCAGGTGATGGAGCTTAGGCGCCTCGCCTACCTGAGGTACTTCTTCAGGCCTTCATTCCTTTTCTACAGGGTTGGCAACCTGATGTCGCCTTTCCAGCTCAGGGCCATGTTCCACGGAGCATGGAGCCTTGTTCAGATGCTTGGCGAGCAGCTCCAGTCGGTCGTCAAGAAGAGGGAATGAACTCCCCCGCTGTTCCGGTGGTGATCCCGGTGCACAACGGAGCCTCAACCCTTGCCAGGGTCATCGAACCCCTCCAGTCAGAGCTTCTGGACGGCGATGCCATCCTGGCGGTGGACGACCGTTCAACCGACGGCTCCCCTGATCTTCTGTGCAGAATGGGAATTGAGGTCATCACGGCCGACGGCAGGCCCGGAGCCGCCGGCACCCGCAACAAGGGCGGTTTCGCGGTGGAGACTCCCTGGATACTTTTCGTGGATTCCGATGCGGTCGCACCCCCGGGATGGAGGCTGAAACTGGCTGAAAGGATGACCGGCGCCAACGCTGTC
>CAYLXG010000124.1:0-7583 GCA_964387445.1 uncultured bacterium | reverse complement strand
GCGGCTGCCCTGGCCGCGCTTGCGGCGGCGGGTACGGTTTCCGGAGCATCGGCCGAAGAGATCCCACCCATAACGGCAGACTCCCTGCGCAGCCTCTCAAGGCAGGATCTCCACCAACTCCTGGCCCGGCTCGAGCAGGAGGAACCGCCTGAAGCCATCAGGGGTGCCATGTGCTACAGGGTAGCCGGGCCTCCGTCAGTTGCCGAATACACCTGCCCGGTATGCGGGGAAAAAACCGTTTACACCGATGAACTTACCGGCTTCATCGCGAACCGTCTGGAGTCCGCCAGAAGGCTTGCGGCGGCGGTGGACAGCGCCACGGTATTTTCCGTTAAGCTTGACGAGACGGCTTTCTGCTCAAGCTGTTCCAGGGACTCATTGAGAACTCCCGGTCTCTTCATCGTTGTGGATGACACCCTTCGCAGCCCGGTTTCCGAGACCGATCTCAGGATGCTTCACGGGTTCGTTCAGGGAAACTTGTACTGGTCCACCGAAACCGATGACAGGCTTCCCCTCAGGGATCATGCTGCAAGGCTGGCGGCACTGCTGGGTCTCCCGGCCGAATGAGGCTCAGATCCCCCTCCTTCCTGCCTGCCACCGCAGTGCTGGAGCTCACCTACGCATGCAACCACGAATGCCTGTTCTGTTCCTGCCCCTGGGAAGCCGGACGCTCCTTTGAGAAACTCGATGAAATGTCCACAGAGCAGTGGAAAAACACCCTTGAACAGCAATGCGACCTTGGGGTCTCAAGCTTCGCCTTCACCGGCGGGGAGGCGCTGCTTCGGGATGACTGCATCGAGCTGATGGATTTCGCCTCCACCCTGCTGGCCGTCAAGACGGAGACCATCGAAGGAAAACTGGTTCAGCACAGGAGAACGCCTGAGCTCTACCTGCTTACCAACGGCTCCACCCTTACGGAGAACATCATGGGTTTCCTGGCGGAAAAGAATGTTAAGCTCAGCATAAGCCTGCCCGGGCTGTCCACCTTCCAGGAGCACACCGGGCACGACAATGCCGACATGGTGCTGGGATGGTTCCGCAGGGCGAAGGAGCTGGGCATACAGACCACGGTGAACTCCACGGTTACCGCGCTGAACCTCCATGAGCTTCCCAAAACCCTGTCAGCGGCTTTCCTGGCCGGAGCCGGGCAGCTGCTTATGAACAGGTTCCTCCCGGGGGGCAGGGGTCTGGCCCATGCTGACAGGCTTGTCCTGAACCTCGAGCAGGTCAGGGAGATGCTTCTCGCTGCGGCCGACATACTGGTCCGGGCCAACAGGACCGGTCACCTTGGCACCGAGATACCCCTCTGCGCCCTTGACGGCCTTGAACTGCAGAGGCTTCAGGTGGGTACAAGATGCAGCGCCGCAAGGGGATTCTTCGTGATAGGTCCGTCGGGGTTCGTGAGGGTGTGCAACCACTCAGAGCACAGGCTCAGCCACATAACCCGCTGGAAGGACCTGAAGGAAGACGCCTACTGGAAAACCTTCACAATGAAGACCTACCTCCCCGCGGAGTGCCGGGGCTGCGGCCGGATGACCGAATGCGACGGCGGATGCAGGGAGGCGGCAAATGTCTTCCTGGGGTCAGTGACTGCGCCTGACCCTCTGCTGACGCCTTCTTCCTGAACCGCCGCTGCTCTGGGGGATCACAGGGCCGTTCTCAGCCGCCGAGCAGTGGTACTCATGATCGGCGAATACCGGCACAGGCTTGCCCAGAAGCTTCTCTATCTCTTTGAGGTAAGCCTTGTCCTCCCTTGTGCAGAAGGAGATGGCGTCACCCTGGGAGCCGGCCCTTGCTGTCCTGCCGATTCGGTGGACGTAGGTCTCCGCCTCCACTGGAAGGTCATAGTTGATCACATGGGTGATGGAATCCACGTCAAGGCCCCTGGCCGCAACATCGGTTGCCACCAGTACGTTGTACCTGTTCTCCTTGAAACCGTCCAGTGAACGGGTCCTGGCGTTCTGGCTCTTGTTGCCGTGGATGGCGGTTCCCCTGATGCCGCTCTTTGCCAGCTTCGTCGCCAGCTTGTTTGCGGTATGCTTCATCTGGGTGAAGACAATCGCCTTGCTCACCATCGGGTCAGCGAGAACGGAAACCAGCAGGTCATCCTTGTCGTATCTGCTCACGTAGAACACCCGCTGCTCGATGGCTTCCAGAGTGGGCTTCTCAGGTTCTATCCTGACCTCCACCGGGTTATTCAGCATGCTGTCCGCAAGACGCTTCATCTCCCCCGCCATGGTGGCGGAGAAGAACATGGTCTGCCTGTCACTGGGCAGCTTGCCCAGTATTTTCCGTATGTCGTTTATGAAACCCATGTCCAGCATCCTGTCCACTTCGTCGAGGACCAGCATCTCCACCGAACCGAGATGTATGTAGCCCTGACCGATCAGGTCCAGGAGCCTTCCGGGGGTTGCCACCAGCACGTCCACGCCCTTCTTCAGGGCGGTTACCTGGGAGTTCTGCTTCACGCCGCCGTAGACTATCACGGTTCGCACCGGGAGGTGCCTGCCGTAGGTTTCCATGCTCTCGGCTATCTGAGCCGCAAGCTCCCTTGTGGGAGCCAGGATGAGTGTCCTGGGGGTGCCGGGCTTCCTGGAGACCGATCTCCGGGACAGCTGCTGGAGGATTGGCAGCGAGAACGCCGCCGTTTTCCCCGTACCCGTCTGGGCCGTTCCGAGAACGTCCCTTCCGGCCAGAAGCGGCGGTATGCACTGTGTCTGAACCGGGGTGGGCGTTACGTAGCCCTGGTCACCCAGCGCTCGGACTATGCCTGGTATGAGTGATTTGAATACACCGCGGGGCGATGTGCCCACGGAGGGTTTTCCGCTGTCTCTTGTCATTTTTTTCCTTGGTCCGGGGCTTCTTACAGATCTCTACCCGCCGGACACGTGGAAAAGAAAGGGCCGCTGAACCCGCGGCTGGGAGTAATGATGATTCGTGATAAAAAATCACGAGCCCAATAATAACACTTTCTCCGGAAAAAGGCAAATCACGGGGAATCAATGGAAAAGATCAGGGCCTGCCCGGTCCATTCCTCGCTCTCCGCTTCCAGCTTCCTGTACTGCCCCCTGGTGATATCCGAGATGAGGTTCTCCCAGAACTGTATGGACGGCCTGTTCTCCCTGTGCTGGCATACCTCCCACCTTCCTGGGAACATCCTGAAGAGCTTCAGCGCTGCCTGGCTTCCCACGCCCTTCCTTCTGAAACGGTTCATCACGAAGAACTCGGCGACTGCCATGGCGGCGCCCGGTTCGGTGAACCTGCAGAAGTCGTTCACCAGGGCAAAACCCGCAAGCTCATCATCAGCGGTGATGAAGAACGGGTGCCTGTGGGGCTCTGTCCAGTAGGAATCCAGCCACCTGTAGCCGAACAGGCCGTGGGGGCCGGGCCCGGTGCCCTCGTAGAGGCTCATGTCGTAGAGATAGAGTTCCAGAAGCCTGGCCAGCACCGGCTTGTCGGCCTCCTTGACCCTATGGAGCTTCACTTCCATGGTCTGCACCTCCCGCTGTAATTGTCAGACCGTTGAGCTTCAGTGGAGGATCCCTGCGCTCACCCAGCAGGGAGAGGGGGTAGAAGAAGTCCTGCCAGTGGTAGTCGGTGTCGTTCCCGGTGAGGGATATGGAGAGGAGGTAGTTCCCGGGTTCCAGTATCCCCGGCGTAAGGCGGATAGAGGCTTCGGTTGAACCCTGTGCGGTGATCAGCGGTTCGCCGTTCTCAAGGTTGTTGGAGGCGATGACGGTCTCCCCGTCGAGGCGGTGGAGGGAGAATCCCAGTATGATGCCCTGGATCCGGGCCCTCTCCCTTGTGCCTATGACCACTTTCACAAGGAGTTCGTCGCCCTGTCTCAGGGTCCTGGTGGGCGTTCCCTTTCCGTCGCTTATGGCAACCGACTCGAAGTAGGCCTCCCTGGAGCCCCATTCCCTGGGAGCCGCCGCGGCGGACTGGCGGCTCACCCTGCCGGCGTTCTCCTGGAGGTACTTCCCTATCACATCGTCCACCGGGCCGTCCATCCTCACTTTCCCGCAGTCGAGCCATATAGCCCGGGAGCAGAGCCTTCTCACCGCTTCCTGATCATGGCTCACGAAGACTATGGTCTTCCCCGCCTCCCTGAAGCCGAATATCCTGTCGTAGCACTTGTCCTGGAAGGCGGAGTCCCCCACTGCCAGCACTTCGTCGATGAGCAGCACATCGGGATCCACGCTTGTGGCCAGGGCGAAGCCCAGCCTCATGAACATCCCCGAGGAGAAGTACTTCACCGGGGTGTCCATGAACCTCTCCAGCATGGAGAAGGCGGCTATCTCCGGAAGCAGTGCGTCCATCCGGCTGCGGTCGAGACCCAGGAGAGCGCCGTTGAGGTAAACGTTCTCCGCTCCGGTAAGCTCCGGGTGGAAGCCAACCCCCAGGTCCAGAAGGGATGCTATCCTTCCGGAGGTTTCCACATTTCCGGAGGTTGGGCTGTATATGCCCGCCAGGAGCTTCAGCGTGGTGGACTTACCGGCTCCATTGGCTCCGATGAGGGCAACGGATTCCCCCGGGGAGATCTGGAAGGTGGCGTGGTCCAGGGCCCTGAACGTGTCCCTGCTGGTCTTCCTGTTGAATACGTTCAGCACCGTTTCCATGATGCTCACCGACCTGTCGCGGTAGAGCCTGTAGTCCAGCGAAACGTCGGTGAACCGAACGAGACCCCTGTTCATCACAGCTCCTTCACCACCGAGGGTTCGGCTCTTCTGAACACCAGATACCCGACCAGGGCCGTTGCCGCCGCCCATCCCGCCAGGGATGCCCAGGCCCATGCCGACGGCCAGGTGCCGTAGTACATGAGGGAGTGAAAGACCTCAAGGGCCCCGGAAACCGGATTGAACCTTATGAAGGCCTCCATCCTTTCCGGAATGAGCCCCCTGCCCAGGGGATAGATCACCGGGCTGGCGTAGAACCATGCCAGAAGGATCACTTCCAGGAACTGTGAGACATCGCGGTAGTACACGTTGCCCACGGAGATCATCATTGCGAAGCCCGATGTGAGCACAGCCAGGAGCAGCACCGCCACGGGGAGCAGCAGAAGCGAGGGCCCTGGGGTGTGTCCGGCGAAGATCAGCACCGCCTCAAGCACCGCCATTGCAAGTATCATGTGAACCGAGTTGGCGATAACGGCGGAGACCGGGAGCGCCGCCCTGGGGAAGTACACCGACCTGATGAGCTTCTGGTTGTCCAGGAGGGTCCGTGCGGATGATGAAAGGGAAGCGGAGAAGAAGTTCCAGGGAAGGAGCCCGGTGAGCAGGAACAGCGAAAAGTGCTCTATGGAACCGCCGAACCGTATGATCCTGGTGAAGACAATGGTATACACGGCCATGCTGAAAAGAGGCTTGAGAAGGAACCACAGGAAACCCAGGAGACTGCGCTTGTACCTTACCTTAAGGTCCTTCTCCACAAGGCTGCGCATAAGAAGAACCACGCCGGTCATTCCCTACCGCCCAGTTTCCTTTCGGTGCCGCTGAGTATCCGGCCTATGTTCCTGCGATGGGTGGCTACTATCGCCAGCGCCACCGCAGCAAGCACCGTCATGGTGTACCCCGGCTGGTGAAAGAGCAGGCCCCAGAGGGGAAGCGATATCCCGCCCAGAACGCTTCCCAGGGATATCATCCTGAAAAGGGCCACAAGCACGATGAATACCCCCAGGCCGCAGAGAACAGGCACCGGGGCGAGCACCAGCAGGGCCCCCATGGCGGTTGCCACACCCTTTCCTCCGCGGAATCCGAACCATGGCATGAACACGTGGCCAAGGATGGCGGAAAGCGCCGCGGCTCCGGGAAGCCAGCTGTGCACGCAACCTGAGGAAACCACGATTATCACCGGAGCGGCTCCCTTCACCGCATCCAGGAGCAGACCGGCTACCCCCATTGCGGTGCCGCAGGTCCGAAGCAGGTTCGTGGCCCCGGGGTTGCCGGAGCCGTGCTGCCTGAGGTCAATGCCCTTGAGCTTCCCAAGAAGCCAGGAGAAGGGAAGGGATCCGGAGAGGAAGGCCAGGAGCAGGTACACGGCCCAGTGCATCAGTGCTCCCTTTTCCTGTAGATAACCTTCATGGGAACTCCGTTCATGTTGAGTTCCTCCCGCATGGTGTTCTCGAAATAGCTCTTGTAGTTGTCCGGTATCAGGTCGGGCCGAGACACGAACACCACCAGTACAGGGGGGGACTGCTTCACCTGGGTTATGTAGAAGAACCTGAGCATCTTGCCCTTGGGCGAAGGAGGCTGAACCTTCGCCACGGCATCCCGCAAGAGGTTGTTCAGCTTGGATGTGGCGAGCTTCGCCGAGCGCCTCTCGGCGACCGCATGCACCATGGGAAGCAGCTTGCCCATTCCCTGCCCGTTAAGGGCGCTGGTGAAGAATATTGGTATCCACCTGGCCAGGGGGAACCTCTGCTTCACGCTCCTGATCCAGAGGGGCCTGTCTATGCCCAGGTCGGTCTTGTTCACACAGATAAGGAGGCCCTTGCCCATCTCCCAAGCCCTTGTGGCAAGGCGAAGGTCCTGGGTGGTGGGATACTCCATCCCGTCCAGCACAAGAACCACCACATCGGCGCTGCCCACGCTCTTCCATGAGCGGAGGGTGCTGTAGAACTCAACGTCCTCCATCTTCCTGGACTTCCTGCGCAGCCCTGCGGTGTCTATGAGGCGGAACCTGTTGCCCTTCCATTCCATGAAAGAATCGATGGAGTCCCTGGTGGTCCCGGCCACAGGGGTGACTATGTTCCTGTCGGACTCGAGAAGCCTGTTGGCGATGGAGCTTTTACCCACGTTGGGCCTGCCGATCACCGCTGCGGAGATGCCGTCGAAGGGTTCCGTCTCCCCCTCGGGGAAGTCCCTGACTATCTCGTCGAGAAGATCCGCCACTCCCAGACCGTGTGAAGCGCTCACAGGCCAGGGATTGCCCATGCCCAGCGATGCGAATTCGTGTATGAGGTTCAGCCTCTCGGCGGTGTCTATCTTGTTCACCGCCAGATAGGAGGGTATGCCGCTCCTGCGAACCAGCTCCACAGCCGTCTGGTCGAAGGGGTGCACACCTTCGCTGCCGTCGGTGAGCAGCACGATGCAGCTTGCCTCCTCAACCGCCAGCCTGACCTGTTTCTCGATGGCCTCCTGGAAAGGGTCGTCGCTTCCAGGGGAAAGACCCCCGGTGTCAACGGCGATGTAGCTTTTCCCGTTCCATTCTCCGGTGCCTATCTTACGGTCGCGGGTTACCCCTGCGGTGTTGTCGACTATGGCGGCCCTGCCCCCGGTGAATCTGTTGAAAAGGGACGATTTGCCGACATTGACCCGGCCCACTATGGCTATTACGGGCAGTTCCAAGAATGTATCTCCTTATTGTGGGGTTTCCTGCAGCCTGCGAATATACTCGGGTGACGCTCTTCGGCGTTAATACTTCGGTTATATTACCTCACCATGAAGAAAAAACTGTTCATACTGGCCGGAGCGGCCGCCGTGATCTCGATGGCCTTCTCCCTGAGCGGGTTCGACGGGAACCTGGAGCACCTCACCCTGGACCTGAGGTTCTCCCTCTTCCCGGACACCGCCTCCGCCTGCGAC
>CAYLXG010000123.1:0-7782 GCA_964387445.1 uncultured bacterium | reverse complement strand
AACGCACCGAGCGCAAACCCTCAGCCCTTGAAGAAGCCGGTCTCATTGACAAGCTCATAACCGTGAACAGGTGCGCCAAGGTCACAAAGGGCGGAAGGACCTTCGGGTTCAACGCCATAGTGGCAGTGGGCGATCAGAATGGTATGGTGGGAGTGGGCCTCGGTAAAGCCACTGAACTTCCAGAATCCATCAGGAAAGCCACAGAGAATGCCCGCAAGAGCATGATCAAGGTTCCCCTGGTGGACAACAGAACCATTCCTCACCTGATCATCGGTAAGTATGGAGCCGGCAAGGTCCTTCTCAGACCTGCCAGCCCAGGTACAGGTGTTATTGCCGGCAGTGCGGTGAGGGCCATAATGGAATGCGCCGGAGTAAAGGATGTGCTTACTAAGGCACAGGGCTCCAACAACTCCCATAATGTGACCAAGGCCACCATGTGCGGTCTCAAAGATCTGATCAAGATCGACAGGGTCAGTTCCGTGAGACGCACCATAGTGACTGAAAGGAGCAAGGCGAATGGCTGATAAAAAGCTCCGTGTCACAAAGGTCAAAAGTGCTATTGGAAGGGAATCCGGGCAGAAGAAAACCCTGGAAGCCCTGGGACTTGGGAAGATGAACTCCTCAAGGGTTCACAACGACACTCCCCAGATCCGCGGCATGATCTTCAAGGTAAAGCACCTTCTGAAAGTTGAGGAGGTGGAAGCATGAGAAGGCTTCAGCATCTTCGTCCTGCACAGGGCGCAAAGACGAATCGCAAGCGCAGAGGCTGTGGTATGGGTTCAGGCAACGGCGGAACTGCAGGCAAGGGCCACAAGGGCCAGCGTGCCAGGGCCGCAATCCATTCCTGGTTCGAGGGCGGTCAGATGCCCTTCCAGCGCAGAATGACCCATAAGGGCTTCAGCAATGCCCGTCACGCGAAGAAATACCAGGTTGTTAACATCGGTCTTCTCAACCAGTTCGAGGAAGGCTCCGTGGTAACACCTGATTCACTTAAGGCAGCAGGTTTCATCACCTCCAGGCTCAAGCCTGTAAAGATCCTCGGCGACGGGAAGCTCGATCGGAACCTCACGGTGTGTGCCGATGCATATACCGAGAGTGCCGTTAAGGCTATAACCGAAGCCGGAGGAACAGTGGAGGTGCTCAGCTGATGCGCGGTTTCGACAACGTAATGAAGATCCCGGAGCTCCGGAAGAAGATCCTCTATACGTTCGGGCTGCTTGCCATCTACCGCCTGGGCGGGTTCATACCCGTGCCGGGCATCAACAGCCACGCGCTTCAGGAGGCTTTCGCCGGAGGCGGGGGAGTGATGGGAATGTTCGACCTGTTCGTGGGTGGAGCGCTCCAGAGGGCGAGTATCTTCGCCCTGGGCATCATGCCCTACATTTCCGCCTCGATCATCGTGCAGCTCCTGGGATCCGTGCTCCCCTACTTCGAGAAGCTCAAGAAGGAGGGGGAGGCCGGCCGTCAGAAGATGACGGAGATAACCAGGTACGGAACGGTTCTCCTGGCTTTCATCCAGGGCCTGGGCATAAGCCAGTACCTGATAGGCATGAACCAGCAGGTGCCCGGGGTCGTACCCAACGCCAGCCTGGGGTTCACCATACAGACGGTGGTTACCCTTATCACCGGTACCATATTCGTGATGTGGCTCGGTGAGAGGATAAGCGAGAGGGGAATCGGCAACGGCATAAGCCTGATAATCTTCGCCGGTATCGTGGGAAGGCTTCCCGAAGCCGTCCAGACCCTCTACAGGGACATATTCGTTTTCCAGCAGACGAACTTCATCACCGGGATATTCCTGGTGGTGTTCATGTTCGCCGTGGTGGTCTTCGTGGTGGTGATGACCGAAGCCCAGAGAAGGATCCCCGTTTCTTATGCCAAGCAGGTGCGGGGAAGGAAAGTGTATGGTGGCCAGAGCACCCACATCCCCCTCAGGCTGAATACCGCCGGTGTTATTCCGGTGATCTTCGCCCAGTCGTTCATGATGTTCCCCTCCACCCTGGCGATGTTCTTCCCCAACAGCGACATCTCCGGGTGGGTGAACAGCTTCATGGCCCCGGGGGGATGGCTCTACATAGCCATTTACACGCTGCTTATCGTTCTCTTCGCCTACGTGTACACCGCCATTGTCTTCAACCCGCAGGATCTGGCGGACAACATGAAGAAGCAGGGCGGGTTCATCCCCGGCAGGAAACCCGGCAAGAGCACAGCCAAGTACATAGAGAAGGTCCTGGTAAGGGTCACCCTTCCAGGTGCCATCTTCCTGGCTGCCATTGCCGTGCTTCCGATGCTGATGATGCGTCATGCAGGTGTTAACTTCATGTTCGGCGGAACCAGCCTTCTGATCGTTGTGGGCGTTGCGCTGGAAACACTGAGGCAGATCGAGACCCATCTTCTTATGCGTCACTACGACGGATTCCTCTCAAAGGGAAGGATCCGTGGCAGACGATGAGGATAGTGTTCTTCGGTTCTCCTGGATCGGGCAAGGGTACCCAGGCCGCGCGGATCTCCGCGCAGTACGACCTTACCCATATCTCAACCGGGGAGCTTTTCAGGTCCAAGGTCCTGGACGGTACCCGGATAGGCAGGAGGATCGGCCACGTGATAGCCGCGGGTCAGCTGGTGGACGACATCACCACGAACTACGTTCTCTTCAAGGCCCTGGACGGCATGAAGAGGTTCCTCGTGGACGGCTACCCGCGGAACGTGGCACAGGCCAGGTCATTCGACGTTCACCTTAAGAACCTGAACCTCGAGCTTACCTGCGCGCTGTTCCTGGACGTTCCGGAGGAGGAGGCGGTCAGAAGACTGAGCCTCAGAAGGAACATCAGACAGGAGAAGAAGGAAAACCACCAGAGAGCCGACGATGCGCCAGAGGTGATCCATCGGAGGTTCCAGGTTTACAGACGGGCCACTGAACCACTTGTAGAGTACTACGGCGACAGGATGGTCGCAGTTGACGGAACAGGAGAGGCCGATCAGGTCACAGCCAGGATTCTCGAGGTTCTGAAACCATGGGAATAGTTACGGCGGCCAGGGACATGAAGGCGGTAAGGGAATCGGCGAGGATAGTGCGGAAGGTGCTTTCCGAGCTTGCCCTGTTCATTGAGCCCGGGGTTACGACGGCGGAAATAGATGCACTGGGCCGGAGAATCATCGAAGGGGAAGGGGCAGTTCCCTCCTTCCTCGACTACAACGGCTACCCCGCCGCGGTTTGCGTCTCCATAAACCGCGAGGTAGTGCACGGCATTCCATCCGCCGCCAGGAAGGTAACCGAAGGGGACATAGTGGGCATCGACGTGGGAGCGTTCAAGAACGGATACCACGGAGACGCCGCGGATACGGTCATGGTCGGCGAGGTCTCTCCCGAAGCCAGGAGGCTGGTGAAGATAACCTACGAGGCCAGGGACCTTGGGATCAAAGCAGCGGTGGCGGGAAACTGCGTCGGTGACATAGGGCACGCGGTTCAGACCCACGTTGAAGCCAGCGGCTACAGCGTGGTTCACCAGCTCGTGGGTCACGGAATAGGCAGAAAGCTCCACGAGAGCCCCCAGGTGCCCAACTACGGCACCAGGGGCAAGGGCTCGAAGCTCCGGAACGGCCTGCTGCTGGCCATTGAGCCCATGGTTAATCAGGGAGTAGCGGAGGTGCGGTTCCTTTCCGACGGCTGGACTGTTGTTACAGCCGACGGAAAGCTGTCGGCCCACGCCGAACACACCATAATGGTGAACGGGAATGAGCCGGAAATATTGACGGCATAGCCGTTTATGAGAATATTTGCACTTCCCTGACTCAACGGAGAGGACAATATGGCGAAAGAACAGGGTATTGTCGTTGACGGAACGGTTCTGGAAACCCTTCCAAACAGCATGTGTCGAGTTGAGCTTGACAAACCGGAGGGGCATGTTGTCCTGTGCCATGTGTCAGGCAAAATGAGGATGCATTACATTCGCATTCTGGTCGGTGACAGGGTGACCGTGGAATTGTCTCCCTACGACCTGAGCAGAGGGCGTATCACTTACAGATATAAGTGAGGTAGGGCGATGAAAGTACGCAGTTCAGTAAAGAAAATTTGCGAATACTGTCGAATTGTTCGGCGGGAGGGGAAGGTCCTGGTGATCTGTTCCCGGAATCCCCGACACAAGCAGAGACAGGGATAGCCGCCGGGCGGCAGTAACGGAGGTAACAAGTGGCGAGAATAGCAGGCGTTGACCTGCCCAGGAACAAGCAGGTTGTCTATGCGCTTCCATACATACACGGCATAGGGCTCACATCATCAAAGGAAATACTCACTTCAGTGGGAATTCCATTTGACAAGAACACCGATGCCCTTGACGAGACTGAAGTGGCAGCTCTGAGAAACGCTATCGATGACGGTTACAAGGTTGAGGGAGCCCTCAGGGCAGAAGTCAACATGAACCGGAAAAGGCTGATGGATATCGGCTGTTACCGGGGCCTCAGGCACAGAAAGAATCTGCCTGTGCGGGGACAGCGCACACACACCAACGCCCGCACGAGAAAAGGACCCAAGCGGGGCCACGGAAAGAGAAGGTAGGTGAGTCATGCCCAAGGCAAAGAGCAGAAAGCCGATCAGGAAGAAGAAGATCACCAAGGTTTCCGACGTTCACGGAGTGGCTCACATCAAGTCATCCTTCAACAACACCGTGGTGACCATTTCCGACCGGGGCGGGAACGTGATCACCTGGGCCAGCGGCGGAACCACCGGCGTCAAGGGTACCAGGAAGAGCACCGCCTTCGCCGCCAGCCAGGCTGCGGTTCAGGCTGCGGAGAAGGCCATCGAGGCGGGCCTCAAGAAGGTTGAAGTCTGGGTTCGCGGGCCTGGATCCGGCAGGGAAGCCGCGGTGAGGGCCCTTCAGACCACCGACATAGAGGTAACGGGAGTCAAGGACATCACCAGAATACCCCACAACGGCTGCAGACCAAACAAGCGTCGTAGAGGCAAGAACTGATAACGAAAGCGTTCAGGGGGAAACGATGGAATACATGAAGCTTCATCTGCCGGATATTGTCAGGTGGGACAGCGAGACCCTTACCGACAGATACGGCATGATGACGATATCGGCCCTGGAAAGGGGTTTCGGAAGAACTCTCGGCAACGCCCTTCGCAGGATAATGCTCTCTTCCCTTGAAGGCGCGGCGCCTGTATCCGTTACCATAAAGGGAGCGGAGCACGAGTTCAGCGTTCTCAGCGGAGTGCTTGAGGATGTCCCGGACATTATCCTCAACATCAAGTCGCTTGCGGTTGACTACCAGGGTGAGGGATCCCCTCAGCTCAGGCTCAAGGCCGACAAACCGGGTGTTTACACCGCCGAGGCCTTCCAGTGCGACGAAGGCGTAACCATATCCAACGGCTCGCAGCCCATCGCTGAGATCACCGAGGAGGGCGCCGAACTGGACATAGTGGTGAATATCGAGCGTGGCAAGGGATTCGTGACCCAGGACGAGTGGTACAACCATGGCAGGGGCAGGGAGATCGGCGATATCCTCGTCGATTCATGGTTCTGCCCTGTCCGCAAGGTGAACTTCGAGGTTGAGAGCGCCCGCGTGGCAGACCGCACCGACTACGACAAGCTCAGGATGGAAGTGACCACCGACGGCAGCATCACTCCCCGGGAAGCCGTTGCAGGAGCCACGAAGATACTCATGAAGCACCTCGAACTCATCCTGGACATCAGGGTGGAGGAGGATCTGCCGGAGGAGACCCGTGTGCCGGTTCAGGTCCACGCCCCTGAAGAGGAGGAACCGGTACAGGCAGAGGAAGCTGTCGACGAGGCTCCTGGAGAGGACCTCGACCTGGCGGACACCGATCTCTCCAAAAGATATGTGAAGATATTGTCTGCCGGCGGCATCAACACCATCAACCAGCTGGCCGGCAAGAAAGCCGATGAGCTCCTTGCCCTTCGCAATTTCGGCACCGCGTCCCTGGACGTGGTGGTGGACCTGCTGAAGGCGCACGGCCGCTCTCTGGCTGAATAGAAAGGACAGGGAGCAGCACATGCGCCACAGAAAGACTACTCCCAAGCTGGGCAGGAACAAGGCTGCCAGGACCCGGATGCTCAGGAATCTGGTCACCTCGCTTTTCCTGGAGGAAAAAGTCGTGACCAGCCAGGCACGGGCCAAGGCGGCCAGAAGCCTCGCCGAGAGGATAATCACCAAGGGGAAGAAGGACACCGTTCATTCCAGGAGACTGGTCGCGGGAATGGTGTACGGCTCCGACGCGGTGAAGAAGGTGTTCAACGAACTCGGTCCCAGGTACGCAGACAGGCCGGGGGGCTACACCAGGCTTATCAAGCTGGGTCCCAGGAAGGGCGACGCGGCTGAAGCTGTTATCCTCGAGCTTGTGGATTCTCCCGGCAAAGGGGAGTAAGATCCTTTGAAGTCGATAGCCGTTCTTACCAGCGGCGGAGACGCCCCGGGGATGAACGCGGGAATAAGGGCCACGGTGAGAACTGCAATCTCCCGTGGCCTTTCCGTGTTCGGAGTGCGAAGGGGCTACCAGGGCCTGATCGAGGACGAACTTTTCCAGATGTGCTCAAAGGATGTGAGCAACATCCTGCAGCGGGGAGGCACCATACTCCACTCCGCCAGGAGTGAGGAGTTCAGGACCCCTGAGGGCAGGGCGAAGGCCGCCGGGAACCTGAAGAAGAGGCAGATAGACGGCCTGGTGGTGTTCGGCGGCGACGGCAGCTTCCGGGGAGCCAACGACCTTCAGCGGGAGCACGCCGTAAGGGTGGTGGGCGCACCTGCCACCATAGACAACGACATATGGGGAACCGACTTCACCATAGGCTTCGATACCGCTGTGAATACCGCCCTGGACGCCATAGACAAGGTCAGGGACACCGCAGCGGCCCACGACAGGCTCTTCATAGTCGAGGTCATGGGCAGGCACGCGGGGTTCATAGCCCTTGAGGTGGGCATAGGGACCGGAGCCGAGGGCATCCTCATACCGGAAACGAAGACAGACATTCCCGCCATCACCAGGCAGCTCCATGAGAGGATGAAGGAGGGGAGGACCTCCAGCATCCTTGTGGTTGCCGAGGGCGACGAAGAGGGCAGCGCCTACCAGATCGCCGAGAAGATCCAGAAGCAGTCCGGCATCAAGAGCCGTGTCACCGTCCTGGGTCATGTTCAGAGGGGCGGCAGCCCCACCGCATCCGACAGGATGCTGGCATCGAAGCTGGGCTACGCGGCGGTGATGGCCCTTCTGGAGGACGCGGCGCCATGCATGGTTGGAATAGAGGAGGGGAAGATAGTCCGCCACCCCCTTGCAGACGCCTGGACCAGGAAGAAGGAGCTTGATCAGCTCCTGGTGAAGCTCATCACCGAACTGGAGTGATCTCCTCAACGGAGAAGTAGACCGGCCAAACCCTCTGTCCCCAGACACTGTCCGGCTCGCCTGGAAGAAGGGTGACCAGAACGGTCATACTGCGTCTGTCGTTCTCCCGGGAAATGCCGTTGTACCAGGTCCACAGCCCCTCCACGGAGAACTCCCCGAAGTCATCGCTGGTCCAGGAACCCTCTATCGCCCTTCCGCTGAGTCCGGCTGGCTCCATGAGAAAATCCCCATCCGAAAAGAAACTGTAGATCGATGATCCGTCGGAGAAGCTGAAGACCCCTTCAGTTCCCAGTATCTCTTCAATGGAGCCGGGCAACGCTCCGCAGAGCAGCGCCGCTGCGATGGCCAGAATGGTCATTCCATTCCCTTCCTTTTGCAGAAAAGGGGCGGGATCTGCTCCCGCCCCTGACTGAAGTATGCTG
>CAYLXG010000122.1:6856-7889 GCA_964387445.1 uncultured bacterium | reverse complement strand
ACCACGTGTTGTTCGCCAGGTTGGCTCCAGGGTTGATGCCTGATATGACCAGTTCGGGGGGAGAGTCCGCCAGGAGCTCGAAGAGGGCCAGCTTCACGCAGTCCACCGGAGTTCCCTCCACCGAGAACCTGTTGGGACCGTGACGGTGAAGTATCAGGGGACTGTAGAGGTTGAGGGACATGCCGGCTCCGCTGTGGTGGTGATGCGGGGCCACGGTAATGGTCTCATGGTGGGCCAGGGCCTCTTCCAGGGCCCTGAGACCGGGCTCATGGAAGCCGTCGTCGTTCACCAGGAGTATCCTCATGGATCAGAGGGATCTGGACAGGGTGAACCTGTGGGCCGTTCCCAGGGAATAGCTTCCTGGAACGAAGGCGTAGTCCAGGGTCCAGCCGGAGGCTTCAAGACCCGCTCCTGCGGTGAGCCCCGCGCTGTCGTCGTTGAACCTGTACCCTCCCCTGAGTGCCGCCCAGTCCACCGGCCGGTACTCGAGGCCTGCTCCGCCCCGGGTCTCGTTGTCCAGGGGCCTTTGCACCTGGGCGGAGAGGGAAGCAGTTCCCAGGGGCACAGGCGTGTCCCACCTGCCGGCGAAGACCCATGTCCTGGGGAAACGGAACTTCTGGTCGTCCATGGAGACCTCGGGCCCGGAATGGAGGTACGCCCCGGTTAGAAGAAGGCCTCCGGAGGGTCTGAAGGCAACGCCCAGGTCCACTGCCCATCCGTTGGATGATTCCAGCCAGATCTTCTCGTGGATGACCTTGATCCCCATGCCGATGCTGAACCTTCCCGCCGCCAGGGCAGCGGCTCCGTCGAAGGAGAAGTCATGGGCGTTGAAGGTATCCACAGGATCAGAGGACGGGGAATCCCTGAACTCGATATCCGTGGTGGAGACCGAACGGAAACCCAGCGAACCGGTGACGTTCCCTACAAGGGTTCCCACAGCGGCCAGGAAGCTCTGGGTGGTGGAGCCGTACAACTGGTTGTGGCCGGCGGAGACCCCGGACCAGCCAGACAGGCTGCCGCCGGAGGCGGTGGT
>CAYLXG010000122.1:2823-6846 GCA_964387445.1 uncultured bacterium | reverse complement strand
CCTGAAAGCAGTGCGGGGTTGCTGAAGATGGACAGACCCCCGCCGTTCACGGCTCCGGTTCCGCCCAGGGCTGCGGACCTGGCCCCGACATCCATCTTGAGGAAGGGGTAAAGACCCAGCCCGGCGTCCCTGTAGACGCCTGCACATGCCAGCGCGGCAAGAGCCGCAAGAAGAAGGATAGTTTTTCTCATATCATCCCTTATACACCACCGTGCGGGTCAGGGTTCCAGGGCGGGGATTATATTACCCATCCCCGCGAAAGGGTACAATAATGAAAACACTTGCGATACGCGACTGGGCCAGGACGGGTTTCCACAACATGGCGGCGGATTCGTCCGCCATGGAGATGGTCCGTTCGGGAGCCGCCGAAGCCGTGTTCAGGACCTATACATGGGAGCCCCACTGTCTCTCCCTGGGCAGGTTCCAGGATCCCCTCAAGGAGGCGGACCTTGACCGCTTGAGGCGGGACGGGTACCACATGGTGAAAAGACCCACCGGAGGCAGGGCGGTATGGCACGGAGACGAACTCACCTATTCCCTGGTGATCGGAGAGGGGCATCCCATCGTAAGCGGAGATACATCGGAAAGCCTCAGGAAGGTTGCCGGGATACTCCTGGAAGCGCTCCGGGGATCGGGAGTGCCGGCGGAGCTGAACAGGACGGAGAGGGAGCTTACCCCCCGGGGAAGGAAGCACAACCCCTGCTTCACCTCCCATGGCAGGTGGGAGATAGTGACCCCCGACGGCAGGAAGCTGGTGGGAAGCGCCCAGGCCCGCAGGCACGGAGTGTTCCTGGAGCACGGGTCGATACTCTTCACCAACCAGCAGCACATGGCCGCTGAGTATCTCCCGGTGGATGAGGATGAGAGGGAGCGGATGAGGACCGTTATGAATCGAGCCGCTGGAACGGTGGGTGAGTACCGGGCGGAACTCCCCAGGGAATCCCTGGCCGAAGCTCTTCACGACTCATTTGCCCGGGCGGCTGGGGCGGTTCCCCGGGAGTTCGCATCGGACGGCCTTCCAGGGCTTTCGAACGGCGTCATGGAAAGGCGGATATACTTTGAATCCACGCAGAAGCAGAAAGCCTGAATGGCTCAAGATGCCCACACTGGGTAACGGATCCGCTGGAATCGTCAGGAAGGTGCTTTCAGACCTTCACCTCGAAACGGTCTGCGACCAGGCGAGGTGCCCAAACAGGGGACACTGCTACCAGAGGGGCACCGCCACGTTCCTCATTCTGGGCTCGTCATGCACCAGGAAGTGCGCCTACTGCGCCATAGAGAGGGATGTCTCCTCCCCTCCCCCCCCCGACCCGTCTGAACCCTCCAGGGTGGTGGAGGCGGCCTTCAGGATGGGGCTTCGGTACGTGGTGCTCACATCGGTGACACGGGACGACCTCCCCGACGGGGGCGCCGGACACTTCGCGGATACGGTCCGCGGGTTGAGACGGAGGATACCCGGGGTGGAGGTGGAGGTGCTGACGCCGGATTTCCAGGGGGCCAGGGAGTCCCTTGAGACCATAGCCGCCTCGGGCCCAGACGTATTCAACCACAACCTCGAAACAGTGGAGAGGCTCTTCCCTTCCCTGCGGCCAGTGGCTTCCTACCGTCAGTCCCTGGAAGTGCTCCGGGTCTTCGCAGAGCTGGCCCCGGGCATACCGGTGAAGAGCGGTCTCATGGTTGGCCTGGGAGAGGACCGGGGGGATGTGGAACGGTCCATGGAGGACCTCAGGGGCAGCGGGGTGAGCATACTCACCATCGGTCAGTACCTCCAGCCCACCTCGGATCACTTCCCCGTGCACAGGTACGTGGACCCTGAAGAGTTCGAGGAATACAGGTTATCTGCTCTTTCGATGGGCTTTTCGTCCGTGGCCAGCGGTCCGCTTGTAAGGAGTTCGTATCACGCCGACCTGCTCAGGAGATCCGTCCGGGATGGGTGACATATCCTTCTATTCCAGCGGAATCACCATGGCGCCCATGGCCGGGGTGACCGACACCGCCTTCAGGAGGACATGCCGCAGACTGGGCGCCACATGCCTCGTTACGGAAATGGTCACCGCCGCGGGACTCTCCAGAAGAAGCGTGAAATCCAAGAAGATGCTGGTGTTCCACCCCGAGGAAGAGCCCATAGGGGTTCAGCTCTTCGGGGCAAAGCCCGATGACTTCGCCAGGTCCGCCGCTCTGGTCTCCCTTCTGGGTTTCAGCTTCATTGACATAAACGCCGGCTGTCCTGTGAAGAGGGTGCTGAAGAGCGGAAGCGGAAGTGCCCTTCTCGGCGATATCCCCAGGCTGATGGAGGTGATAAGGTCAACGGCGGAGAACACCCACCTTCCGGTAACCGTGAAGATCCGTCTGGGACTTGACCCCGGCAGCCCCGTGCCGGTGGAGATCGGAGCCATGGCCGCCGAGGCAGGGGCATCGGTGATAGCGGTCCATGGAAGGTACAGGACCGATTTCTTCTCCGGAGAGGTCAGGCTGGATGAAATGAGGGCGATAGCCGACGCCTCACCCATTCCAATGGTGGCCAACGGCGATTCCACATCGGTGGAGGCCGCCCTGAGAATGAAGGGAATGACCGGGGCTTCAGGGCTTCTGATAGGCAGGGGCGCCTGGGGCAATCCCTGGATATTCAGGGGACTCTCAGGAGGGAACCCCCTTCCCGGACCCGGGGAACTCCAGATGGTCATGACAGAACAGCTCTCGATGATGATGGAAACGGTTCCGGAGCCGCAGGTGTATCATATATTCAGGGGGCACATGGTTCAGTACTTCAGGGGCTTCAGGGGCGCAGCCGAGTTCAGGAAAAGGGCCGTGGCCTCTGAATCCTTCCAGGAGATACGGCAGATATGCCGGGAGGCTGACGAAGCGATGCACAGAGAGGATATGGCCCATGGGGAATAGGGTCCTTCATGCCGCCCTTCTCCTGCTTCTGCTTTCCTGCACCAGGACCACAAGGGTTTCCTCCAGATACCTGGTCAGTGCCGGGGAGCAGTCCGGCAGGTGCCCATACACATGGCAGAGCGGCGACTACTGGGAGTTCCTTGCCTGGGCCATCCTCGACGACCCTTCATCGGCATCTGCTCTCTCGGTTACCGCCGGATACGCCCCCGGCGAACTCCCCTCCCCGGGAACGGTGATCTCCCTTCCCCTTGCCCCGGAGATGGAGGAGGCGGTATCCAGACGGATGGAGGCAGCGGGGCTGGTAAGGGAAGCTACTGAAGCGAGGCTGGCGTCGAGCGGGGAAGCTGCGGCGCTTCTTGAACGGGCTTCCAGTGCCGACCCGTCATGGTCGGTTCCCTACACGAACCGGACCGTTCTTCTCCTTGAGGAGGGCAGGACCGAAGAAGCCCTGCGGATGCTCGACCCTGTATCCCACAAGACCACCCCCGCCATGGTGCTGGCGGGAATATCATGGAGGAACGGGGATACCAGTGGTGCCCTGGAGCACCTTGCGGAGGCCCTTGCCACCGATTCTCCGAGACCAGAGGCCGTTGCCGCCGCGGGAATAGCCTGGATGGTCACCGGTCAGGTGAACCGGGCCGGAACGATGCTGAGAAGGCTCCTCGAGAACCCCGACGCCCCCTCCGAACTCCGGGTGGAAGCGCTGAAGTACGCCATAATGGCCACCGAGGACTGATCGCACTGAACCTTAACCGTCCAGGGCTGACCTTACCGCTTCCTCCAGTTCCGTAACCGTGAAGGGTTTGGGAAGGAAGGGTATCGCCCTGCCCTCACCGTCGGAATCGAACACCACGTTGCCGGAGTAGCCGGACATGTAGATCACCCTCATCCCGGGGGCGATGACGGCGGCCCTCTCCCTGAGCTGACCGGCCGAGAGCCCCGGCATGATCACATCGGTGAGCATCAGGGCGGGTTTCCTGTCCATGGATCCCAGCATCTCCAGGGCCTGATCCCCGGAGAGTGCCGACACCGTTTCGTAACCCAGTGATGAAAGGGCCTTCTCGGTGAGTTCCCTCACATCGTCGCTGTCCTCGACCACCATGACAAGCTCTCCCCCGCCTTTCC
>CAYLXG010000122.1:0-2813 GCA_964387445.1 uncultured bacterium | reverse complement strand
AGCCCATGATCATCCTGTTTGATGGGAGTCGCTATAAACACATCAGAAGGATCATCATGAGCCCAAAACACGTAACAGAAAACGCATGAAGAGGAAACGCCTCAAGTATGTGCCGGACGGGGGTCTCCGGCGGGGCCCCTTCTCGGAGGGATCATCCCCGGAGAGCGGGAGCATCACCGTGAACACGGTGCCCCTGCCTTTCTGGCTGCTCACCTCCACCGTTCCCCCGTGCTGCTTCACTATGCCGTAGACAGTGGAGAGACCGAGACCGGTTCCCGCTTCTCCCTTGGTGGTATAGAAGGGGTCGAACACCCTGCCCATCTCCAGGTCGGTCATCCCCCTGCCGGTGTCGGCAACCACGAGCACGGCTGATCTGCCAGCCGGGGCGTCGGAAGAGCCGTCCCGGGGAAAGACCGATATCCACGTTTCCACAAGGAGGTCTCCGCCGTCGGGCATGGCCTCGGCGGCGTTGACCACCAGGTTCATCAGGACCTGCTCCAGCTGCCCCTCGTCGCAGAACACGGGAACAGGCTCAGGGTGGAGTTTCATCTCCATCATGATGTTGTCCCTTATGGCGGTCCGGAGCAGTTCGCCGTGGGAGGTGATGATGGCGTTCAGGTCATGGGTCCCCAGCTCCAGATACTGCCGTCTTCCGAAGGCCAGCAGCTGACCCACCAGCCTCCTGGCGCTCTTGCCCGCCTTGAGTATCTCCAGAAGCGCCGGTTCGTCCTTCCAGCGTTCGAGGAGCATCCCGGTGTAGCCTATCACCGGGGTGAGGAGGTTGTTCAGGTCGTGGGCCACACCTCCTGCCAGCTTTCCTATGGAGTCCAGCCTCCTTGACTTGTTCACCTGATCCTGGAGGAGATTCCGGCTCAGTTCAGCGTTCTTCCTTCTGGTTATGTCCAGATGGGTTCCAGCGGCTCTCAGCGGCTTCCCTGCGCCGTCGCGTTTGATCACCATTCCCCTGTCGAGGACCCAGATCCAGCTGCCGTCTGCGTGTTTCATCCGGAACTCCGCCTCGTACATGGGAGTCTTCCCCAGGCAGTGGTCCCGGAAAGCATCCATGGCCCCGGGAAAGTCATCGGGGTGGGTGTGCTTCCTCCATACCTCCCCGGTTACCGGCTCCACATAGGAAAGGTCACGGCCCAGCATCTCGGCCCACCTGGCGTTAACCCTTATGTGATCGCTTTCCAGGTCCCAGTCCCATGTGGCGGCGCCGGTACCCCTGAGGGCCAGCTGTATCCTCTCCTCGCTCTCAGCCAGGGCTTCCTCCGCGGTCCTTCGCTCGGCCACCTGAGCCTTGAGATCCCCGGTCAGCGCGGAGAAGGCCCGGGAGAGGTCGTTGATCTCGGCTACACGGGATCCCCGGAAGGCCCCCCCCTGGCCCCTGGACATGGCCAGGGCGTTCCTGTGGAGGTCCAGAACAGGTCTTGCGATCAGCCTTGCGGCCAGTATTCCCAGGAGAACGGCTGCAAGGAAACCACCTGCCATGATGAGAAGGGAGCGTTCTCCGTGGGCGTCGAGGTAGACCATGAAGTCCGAATCCGGTATCACCACCGCAGTGAAAAAAGTGCTGCCAAGGCCGTCGCTGAACGGGGTTACCAGACAGTGGAAGCCTTCTGCCTCCACCTCGAAGGGCTCATCGACGTGATCCAGGGATCCCTGGCCGACCCGGAGCGCCCCGGCAATGGCCTGAACGGCCGGGTGGCGGTTCTCCCAGATGGATCCGGGACCGGGGGCGGCAAGGGAATCCATGGGACCTGAGGCGGCGAATATCGCTCCGCCGTCGTCGAAAATGAAAGCGAAGCCCGTTTCCCCCACCCTGAGGGACCTCAGGAAGACGCTGAGGTCCTCAAGGAAGATGTCGCAGGCAATTACACCCAGAAGGGCTCCGCTTGAATCCGACACCGCCATGCTCGTGGAGATGGCCATGCCGTCTTCGGTGAATATCCGGTAGGGATCGGTCCTCACCGGCGAGTCGGGCACAGCCGCTGCCTCGATGTACCAGCCGCGTGTTCTCGCGTCGAAGTCCGGGATCATCAGAGAGGGTTCGGCATTCCTTTCGCCGTTCCCGTCGAGGTGGTACTTGAAGAAATCGCCGGCGGCGTAGTTCGTGGTCTCTATGACGTAGCGTCGGCCGTCGGCAATCTCCCTGCCGGCATCCGCCAGACCGCCGTAGACGTTCCCGAAGTAAATGCTCGTAATGCCCGGGAAACATTCCAGCTGGGCAAGGAAGCACCTCTGGAGCTCATGGGGGTCGCGGTGATCCACGAAACCCCCTTCTATCAAAGCCGCGGTGCTTCTGCAGACGGCTTCCGGCTCTGAGATGTACTGGCAAAGCCTGGCGCCTATGTTGGCGGATATCTCCCTGCGAAGGCTGGAAGAGACTTCCCTTACAGCTTTTTCTCCGCTTCTGGTGGCAAGATAGCCTGAGGCGAAAGTGAAGATCGTAACAAGTATGATGGCCGGGAGGACCACCACTCTCCTTATGGAAACATCCTTGAAGAAGATATCTTTGAAACCCATTGCAGCTCCCTTTTAAAGGGAGAAAATACAGGACCGCCGGGGAGGCTGCAACCTCCTACCCGTAAAGACCCAGGGTGCCGGGAAGGCTTTCAATGAAGCTCCTTATCTCGTCCCGGACACTTCTGTACACAGCCAGGATATCTTCCTCGGAGTCCATCCCCGCGGTGACCGACGGCGGGTCGGAAAAACCCCTGTGGATTACCCTTATCTCCGCAGGGAAATAGGGGCAGGTCTCGTTGGCGCTGTCGCACACCGTTACAACGTACCCGAACCGTTCTTCTTCGAGT
>CAYLXG010000121.1:2295-8073 GCA_964387445.1 uncultured bacterium | reverse complement strand
AGGGATGATGAAAAGACTGTGACCAGTTTCAATCACAGGGCCAAGGAAATCATGGGGGACATAAAACGACTGGATGAACTGATTCAAGAACTTGAGAAAGAGATCCCCCGCTATGAGACACAGCTGGTGACAGAATCTTCTGTTGTTAAGACCTTGAATGCGTTGGCTTCTACATTGAACATTATTCCACCGCATCAGCAGAAATCACTCTTCGAAGTTTTCTTCTCGCGGATTTTGGTCGGTTTGCATAAAATTACAGCTGACCTGTATCTGCCTGCAATACAATACTCTATAAAAAGAAGCGGACCCAAAGGTCCGCGGTTCGACAAAGATTCAGTGTGGTACGCCCATAGGGACTCGAACCCCAAACCTTCTGGTCCGTAGCCAGATGCTCTATCCAATTGAGCTATGGGCGCACCGCAGGAGTGCTATTCTAGCCCATTGGATGGAAATGGTCAATAGAGTTCTTCGTAGAAGACGGTAACAGATTCGCCTGGAGATATGCGCACTGAGCTTGATCCCGGGGCAATTTCAGCTCCCCTGGGAAGCCTTTCGGGCCACCTGATCGTCCAGGTTGATTCACGCTCTGTGTGGGATTCCATTTCCAGGAAACAGTCGTAGCCCCTTGGTTTCTGCCGGACTGTGAGGTTCAGGTGCACCAGGGAATCAGCGTTGAAGTACAGCGTGTCACCCGATTCCCAGACATTCCCTGGCCAGCTTTCCACCCTGCCTCTGGCAGGGCAGTAAACAGCCCTGAGAGGATTCCATCTGCCCATTACTGGCCATCCGTAGACCAGGGTCAGTGTTTCATCACCCGCGGGGGCGTCCCACCAGGGGATGGAGCCGGTTCCCTGTCTGAGGGTGATTCGTCCTGTGGCTGTTGTTACCGGATTTCCCCGGTCATCCCTGAAGCTCACCGTATCCGCAGTCCAGGTCTGCACCGTGGAATTCTCCAGCCGGGCGGTGGCGTAAACCCTGTTGAGCCCGTTCTCGCCAATGATTCTGTATTCAGGATGCCATGAAAGGCCTAGATGCTCTATCTCGAACCGTATACCCGTGGATCCGTCATGCACTCCGTAAAAGAGAGGAAAGGAAACTTCCGAGTTCGCCTGGGCCATTCCAGAGGTGTCCTCAGGGAAGGGGCAGCTTACCTTCATGGAGACGATGAGGGTTCCCTCTGCGGCCATTATGAAATCCGCAGGTTTGCCGTTTTCAAGATTTGCTGTTATTGTGGCCGGGTATGAATCATGGAAGGTTATGGAGGTAACCTGCAGATCCACCGAGCTGAGTCCGGTGTACTTCCTGCCGCAACCGCAGAGGATCAGAAGCAGTGCTAGTGCGGTGGTTGTTCTCATAAACTCCGTTCCCGGGGATTTCCGGTAATATTCCCCGGCTTGCGGTTTTTGGAAAGGGTTGTTTTGAGAGGTTTCCCATACAGGATGATATCCGAGCTGAAGCGTTTCCTCTCCCTGAAGTGGATAGGGCCCGTACTTCTGGTGCCGGTGCTTCTTGTGGCCTCTCTGGTCGTCGAGGCCAGGCTGCAGGACTCAGGTTTCATCAACTACATGCCCGTGGGAAAGAGGCCGGACTTCTCCGTATGGAGAGTGGTAATGATCGCGTGCATGACCGGCACTCCTCTCCTTTCCTTCTTCCTTTTCCGAAGCTGGCACGGAATGAACCGGAGCACACCTCTTTTCAGCGGCTTCCTCGGCAGCCTTGCTGCCTCCTGGTCCTTCCTTTTCATTGCCATGGTGGCGGCAGGCTTCCTGCTGCTGCCGCCGCTTACCGTACCAGTGGGCTACATTGCCTCAAGGATATTCCTTCGGGCGGCTTTATCTGCCTTCTGGGCGGTTTCAGCAGCCTCCCTCTGCTCTTCCATCACTTCAAGCTCCGGGGCTGCGGCGCTCTCATTCGGCCTGTTCAGCCTGGGCCTTTTCCCGGGCCTCGCCGGCAACTCCATGAGCTGGTGGTTCATGGCTCCTCTGGGGAGCATGGTCACGGGTCAGCCAATGGCGGTTCTAGCTGTGACGGCCCACGGAGTGGCTTACACGGCGCTGAGTTTCCTGATTCTGCGCAAGACTATTCGCTGAGAACTGCCAGGTTCACTATACTTTCCAGTATGTCCTGGGCGTTCATTGATGCGGGTCCGTAAGCGATGAGAAGCACCGAGTAACCGTTCCTGAAGATACCATAGGCCCTGCCCCTTCCCATGGCTCCGCCGGGGGGCGAGAAGGTGAAGTCTATCCTCGACATGAGACCCAGGGAATGGCTGGATGGAACACCGGCAGCCATGCTTCCCTCGCACCAGGTCGGCTCACCTTTGATGATGTGCTCCATCAGGTCCGGGGATATTACGCTGGAAAGCTTCTGCTCTATCCAGAAATCCTTGTCCTCTACAGGTTCGTCAGTTTTCCAGTAGTGACATCCAAAGGTGATGCCCATTGAGTTGGGCTGGCCGGCCAGGGCACCGGATTCCTCTCCCATTGCCCCTTCGGCAAGTGGTGTGAGGTATTCCGGAAGGTAGTAAAAATCGATACCCGCCGGTTCAAGGGTGTACATAGGGGTGTCACCGGGGGAGATCGCCATCAGCAGTACAGCTGTCAGTATCATGCCGTTCCTTTCGTGTAATTGCTTTGAGCCCGCGGGCTCCATAGAATAGAAGCCGGGGTTTCCTTGTCAACAGGGGGTAACATGCACGAAAAGATACTCCTCGTGGAAGACGATGTTCCACTGGCCTCCCTTCTTTCTGAATATCTTGCAAGCCGGGGATATGCCGTTGAGGTACTTCATCAGGGGTCCGAAGTCAAGAAGACCGTTTTGGCCAGGCGCCCAGACCTGGTGATCCTGGACCTTATGCTGCCGGACATAAGCGGTCTGGACATCTGCCGTTCGCTCAGGGAAGGATGGCGGGGACCCATTCTCATGCTCACGGCCATGAAGGATGACATCGATGTGGTCACAGGGCTGGAAATGGGTGCCGACGACTACCTGGGAAAGCCGGTCTCACCAAGGGTACTCCTTGCCAGGGTTCGCGCTCTTCTCAGGCGCAGCAGCACCGACCTGGAAGCCGAGATGATCCAGGCGGGACCACTTTCCATAAACGTTCCCTCCAGGACAGCTTCGGTGAACGGCACGGTTCTTGAGCTTACCACAACTGAATTCGATCTGCTGGCTCTTCTGGCCAGGAGAGCCGGAAGGGTGCAGCAGAGGAGCGTTCTCGTTGAGGAACTCAGGGGCATAGACTTCGATTCCTTCGACAGGTCGGTTTATGTTCTGGTTTCCAGACTGCGGCGCAAACTTGGGGAACACGACCACATGATAAAGACGGTACGAGGTCTGGGATACCTGTTCTCATTGGAAGGCTCACGGTGAAGCTCTTCTGGAAGATCTACCTGCTTCTCGCCGCTACCACGCTGGTGACCCTTGTGCTTACCATATGGGTCTCATTTTCCGTACTGCCGGCTTTTTTCGAGGAAAAAAGGAATGAGACCCTCGACCGGTTCCAGGAGCTTGTGGAATCCGGAAGGTACTCAGACAGGGAGTCCTTAATTCATCTTGCGGACTCCATGGGCGTTTTCGTGCGGCTGGTGAGGAACGATGCCCAGCAGCCGCCTCCCCCCGGTGGTCAGCCTCCCCTGCCAGGCGAACTCGGAGAGAGGAACCCCGCCGGAGTAAGGATGATCAGCCTGCCCGGAGGCCAGGCCTCTATCCTTGCCACCGCCAGGATCCCTGGCCCCAGACAGCTGATCTTCGTTCTGTTCGCCCTGGTCCTGTTCTCCTCCCAGGCCGCGGCCCTTGCTATCGGCCTCAGACCCGTTTTCAGAAGAACGGCAAAACTCACCGCGGTTACCGGGGATTTCGGCAGGGGAAAGCTTAATGCCAGGTATCCCGGAGGAGACGGTGGTGACGAGATAGACGAACTGGGGAGAGCTTTCAACCGAATGGCCGACAGGATCATATCCCTGCTTGACTCGCACAACGAACTGCTGAACGCAGTAGCCCATGAGCTTCGAACTCCCATGGCAAGGCTCGGCTTCGCCCTGGAACTTGCCAGGGAGAACCCTGATGAAGTGGCGAACAAGCTGAGCCTCATGGAGAAGGACCTTTTGCAGCTTGACACCCTGGTATCGGAACTCCTTGAGTTCAACCGGATCAGGAACTCCGATCCAGTCAATGAGCCGGTGTCCCTGGCTGATGTTTGTGTCGAGGCTGCTGACTCCGAGGGAGCCCTGGCACCTCCGGGAATTGATGTTTCGGTCGAGAACCACCTAGGGGCTGCTTTGGTACAGGGGGACAGGAGACTGCTCCTCAGGGCCGTGTCGAACCTTGTTCGAAATGCCGTAGCCCGGGCTTCATCAGATGTGACCGTAACGGTCGCAGCATCGTCCAGGGAAGTGACCATTACCGTTGAAGACGATGGATCGGGCTTCCCCTCCGACTTCCTCAGAAGCGCTCCAAGGCCCTTTCACAAGGGAGACGGAAGCTGCGGTTCCGGGCTGGGTCTTTCCATCGTTCAGAGGATAGCGGAGAAGCACGGCGGCACCCTCGTTCTTAAGAACTCTTCCAGGGGAGCCGTTGCTGAAATTAGCCTGCCTTTGCCTTCCGGCCGCCCGCAAGTTTGTCAATGAAATCTTGCAACTCTCCTTCCAGTGGTCAAATAACACGGTATCAGGCCTATCTGACCACCGGAAGAGATAATATGGATTTTGATTGACAAACTTGCGGGCGGCCGGGGGGTAAGGGAATAGAAAGGGGCGGAGAGCAAATGCCCTCCGCCCCTTATCTTTACTTGGCTGAGCTACTTCTTCCTTAGCCTCGCGTGCCAGTCGATTAGTATCGGGCTGGCAACGAAGATGGAAGAGTAGGTTCCCACGATGATGCCTATCATCAGGGTAAGGGCGAAGTCCCTTATCTCTCCCGTTCCGAAGATGAACAGCATCAGCACGGCGACGAAGGTGGTGAGAGATGTCACCACGGTTCGGCTGAGTGTTTCGTTGATGCCCTTGTTTACCGTTTCCTCGAAGGTCCTGCCCTTCCTGAGCCTGTTGTCCTCGCGGATTCGGTCGAACACCACGATGGTGTCGTTGATGGAGTAGCCCACGATGGTGAGCAGGGCCGCAATGATGGTAAGGCTGACCTCCACCTGGAACAGGGCAAGGAGACCCACGGTTATCAGGATGTCGTGGAGAAGCGCGGCAACCGCAGCCAGACCCCACTTGAACTGGAACCTGTACCAGATGTAGAGAACGATGAAGAACATGGCCAGCATGATGGAATCCACGGCCTGGGATCTCAGTTCGTTCCCCACCCTGGGGCCGATCTGCTTGATGAAGGAGGCTTCGGATTCCCCCTCTTCATCCTCCATCAGGCTGCAGCCCGAGGATTCCAGGGCTGCGTAGACCTCATCCTTGTCACTGCTGGAGGTCCTTATCACGAATGCGCTTCCCTCGCCTGTCCAGTCCTGAAGCGCCTGAACCTGAACGCTCAGGAGGCCCTCCTCGGAAAGGGCGCCGTTAAGCTCGGCGGCGGTTGAGTACTCGGTGGACACCACATTGGTCTCGAGACCGCCTGTGAAGTCGATGGAGAGGTTCAGGCCGCCGTGGGCGAAGAAGGCTATCACACCGATCAGGATAACGCCCAGCGAGAGCAGGTAGGTCTTCTTCCGCTTGGTCACTATGTCGTAGTGGGCATCCTTGACCATGGCCAGCTTGCCCAGGCTTATCTTCGTCCTCTTCACCTGCGCAAGGAGGTTGCTGAACACCGCCCTGGTGAATACCA
>CAYLXG010000121.1:0-2285 GCA_964387445.1 uncultured bacterium | reverse complement strand
GAGCAGAACATTGAGGCCATGATGCCTATGGACAGGGTTACTGCGAATCCCCTGATGGGACCGGTGCCGAACCTGTACAGGACAAGCGCCGTAATGAAGGTGGTGAGGTTCGCGTCGAAAATGGTCACGAAGGCTCTGGAGTAACCGGCGTCCACAGCAGAGCGGATGCCCTTGCCGGAGGCCAGTTCCTCGCGGATTCTCTCGTATATGAGAACGCTGGCATCAACGGCCATGCCTATGGTGAGGATGATACCTGCTATACCCGGGAGGGTCAGGGTGGCGTTCATTCCCGCAATGCCGATCTGAGCCAGGGGACCCGGGAAGCAGAGTATGCCAAGGATTATCACCATGTCGAACACCAGGGCGAGAACGGCTATGAGACCGCCTGCTCCATAGTAGATCATCATGAAGGTGGCTATGATCGCCAGGCCGACCATGCCTGCTATCATGCCGTTTCTGATGGCGGTTTTACCAAGGCTCGGGCCGATGGTCTGTTCTTCGGCGATGATCAGCCTGGCGGGAAGACTTCCGGCCTTGAGCACGAGTCTGAGGTCTCTGGCCTCTTCAAGGTTGAAGCTGCCGGAAAGCCTCGTTCCGCCGCTTATCCTCTCGGTGATGGTTGCAACGGAGTAGATCCTGCCGTCAAGGAGTATGGCCACCCGCTCGTCGACGTTCTCCCCGGTGATCCTCTCCCACATGGAGGAACCCTCCGAATCGAACTCCAGGAGAAGGTAAGGGGCGGTGGACATGGTGTTCTGGTCGCCCATGCGGATCCTCACGTCGGTGAGGCTGGCTCCTGTGAGCCTGTAATGGGGGATCTCAAGGTCCGCCTGCCTGTCCCATCCCATTCCCGCGTTGGCGGGAACCAGGAAGACGCTCATCCATGTGGTTGCGTCAGCTAGCTCGGTGGGCTTCCCGAAGGAGAACTGCAGGTTGTACTCGGCGAGAATGCCCGAGACATCCTCCCTGTTGATGATGGACTGCAGCCTGTCGAAGTCCTCTCCCTCCTGGATCATCCAGTCCCCCGGCCTTATGCGAAGCACAGTGGCCGTGTTCTGGTCGGCAATGGAGATAAGGGAGCCCAGCTGCCCGGCAATCTCCAGGGAGGGAAGTGCTGACTCTTCCTGAAGTTCCTCGGCGGTGGGGAGTGAAAGATCGTCACCTGTCTCGGGAAGGGAGAATTCCTCTTCGTCGGAGGTTTCGGTCTCGGTGACGGCGACCGGCTGTTCCTCGGGAAGCTCTTCCCCCAGGGCGGCCTCTATCTCCCTGACAACGGGGATGGTGGAAGGAGAGGGGTGTTCCGCGTTGGGATAGGCCACTACCTTGAACTCCAGCAGCGCCTGTCTTTCGACTATGGCCCTTGCCCTTGCCGGATCCCTTACTCCCGGAAGCTGAACTATTATCCTGTCTGAGCCCTGCCTGGTGATGGAAGGCTCGGAGACTCCGAACTCGTCTATACGGTTCCTTATAATCTCCAGGGCCTGGTCGAGGGCTTCATCGGCATCCAGCCCCGGAGTAGGCTCCACCGTGTAGGCCAGGTACATGCCCCCCTGAAGGTCGAGGCCCAGCTTTATCGTTCCCCTGCTGGTGGCATAGAGTTCCCTGTATTCTTCAAGAAGCTCCTCGCCTCCTTCTTCCTGCATATCGTCCAGAAGGCTTCTGAGGTAGGGATTGGTGGTCTCCGGCTGAACGCTGGCCTCGGCCCTGTCGCGCTCCACCGCCGGCAGTGAATACCATTTCACCGTGGGCCATATCAGCAGCAGGGAGATCACAAGCACCAGCGCGGAGCTGTAATTCCTCCACTTGTCGGCTTTCTTCATTGGGCTTCCCTTCATCGGGTTCTGGGGGCAGGGTTCCGCCTGCCCTTTCCTAACTATCTATCCTGTCTGTAGTTAAATCTTTCCAAAAGACTTCTTCAAGCCTCCTCGGACGGGCCGCTTCCCGGAACGGAGGAGATGAAAGATAAAGAAAGTCGAGTGTATTGACCACCTAGGGGATGAACTGCATCTCCAGGGGCTGCCCGTCGGGGAACAGAGCCCGGAACACTATCCCTCCGTCCTCTCCTTCCAGGGCTGTGATCCCCGTAAACTCCAGCTCCCTGAGCTTCCGAGTCACCAGAAGGTCCACCTGGGGAACGGTGTACATATTGTAATCCAGGTCAGCCACCCAGACCGTGGTGTCCCCCCGGAAGGTCTCCCTGGGAAAGTTCCCGAAATGGCAGGGTCTGATGGCCTCCTTAAGCTGATCGTAAACGGCACGGTTCTCCTCTGCTGCGGCATCCTGCC
>CAYLXG010000120.1:0-8134 GCA_964387445.1 uncultured bacterium | reverse complement strand
GGACGCAGGGGAAATCCCTGGTGCAGCAATGCAGGGAAAGTGCCACAGAAACGATACCTCCGCCGGCTTGCCGGCGAAAGGGTGAAAAGGGGCAAACCCCGTCCGGTGCAAGGTCTAATAGGAAGAACAGCCTTCGGGCTGGGGAGCTGCCCGTTCCCCCTGTTCTTCGGGTTGGCCGCTGAAGCCGTCCGGTAACGGCCGGTTTAGACGGATGGCCGCCGTCGCGAAAGCGATACAGAACCCGGCTTATAGCCCCACCGGATCCACCAGACCGTTCAGGAGAGCATTTTGAGATACACATGGATGGCAAGACCCCCGGAGGACTCCGGGGAACCGGTGAACGCGGAGGAACTGCCTGAGCCGGTGGCTGAACTGCTTAGACGAAGGGGCGTGGACAGGGCCTTCATCGAGGCGTCCTATTCCACACTGTCCCCATGGAACGACCTCCCCGGCGCTGAAGAAGCTGCCGGGATCATCAGGAGGGCCGTGGAGAACGGCGGCCGAATCCTCGTCCACGGGGACTTCGACGCCGACGGGATAACCGCAACCGCCACCGCTGTGAGGGTCCTCAGGTCCATGGGAGCATCTGTGACCCACCACCTTCCCTGTCGTTTCGAAGAGGGATACGGAGTGGGGGAGGAGGGCGTCCGCAGATGTCTCCAGGAGGGAATAGATCTCTTTCTCACAGTGGACTGCGGAATAACCGCCGTGGAACAGGTGGCAGAACTCCGGGAAAACGGTGTCATGGTCGTTGTTACGGACCATCATGTTCCCGGAGATGCCCTGCCTCCGGCGGACGCGGTGGTGGACCCTCTCCTGTCGGGGAACTCCCGGGCCCCATGGCAGCATCTTTCGGGTGCGGGTGTGATCCACACCGTTCTCAGGGGGGTGCATCCCAACCCTGATTCCACCGAGATGGAACCGGACCTTGCCGCCATCGGCACGGTCTGCGACATGGTGCCCCTCACAGGGGACAACAGGATACTTGTGAGAAGGGGGCTTCAGGTGATCAACGGAAGCCCTCCGCCTGGAATAATGGCACTTCTGCGGGAATCGAGCGCTTCCCCCGGTGAAGCGGGAGTCATGGACATCGGGTTCGGACTTGGACCCAGGATCAACTCCGCCGGAAGGGTTGCCCACGCGGACACCGCCCTAAAGCTCCTTCTGGAGACCGATCCCAGGATGGCCGCCGAGCATGCGGCAAAACTGACCAGTTTCAACGAGAAAAGGAAAGACCTTGACGCAAAGGTCTACGAAGAAGCTCTGGAACAGCTTGAGGACACCGACTCGCCGGTGGCGGTTGCGGCGTCGGACCGGTGGCATCCGGGGGTGATCGGGATATCGGCATCCAGGCTTTCCAGGAAGCTCAACCGCCCTGCGGTGCTGATAGCCTGGGACGGGGAGCAGGGGCGGGGAAGTGCAAGGGGCCTTCCGGGCATGGAGGTTCACGGGGTTCTCTCCGCCGCCATGGACCAGGGACTCCTCGAGAGGTTCGGGGGGCATTCCATGGCCGCCGGACTGACCATCGCCAGAACCCGCTACGACGATTTCAGGGAGTTCATACAGAAGGAAGCACGGGAGCTGTTCGGGGAAGCCGGAAGACCCGTACTCTACATCGACGGCAGGCTGTTGCCCCGGGAATGCACCATGGACACCCTGAGGGCCCTTTCCCTGCTGGAACCCTTCGGAGAGGGCAACCCGGAACCGGTGTGGATGGCAAGGGGACTCTTCGCCGCCTCCTTCCGTACCGTGGGCAGGGAGAGCAGACACCTGCAGGCCAGCTTCGACGCCCAGGGCACTACCTTGATGGCCATAGGCTTCAACATGGGTCACAGGACATCGGAACTGGGCCGTCCCGTGGACATCGCCTTCAGGCTGAAACCCGATTCCTGGCGGGGCGGGGATTCCGTCCAGCTGGTGATAGAGGATTTCAAGCCCGCTGCGGAGAGGCGACTGTGAGCCTGGCCTGCCTGACGGAGGAAGCCTTCAGGGGGAGACGTTTCATGGAGGCCCTTCCTGGGGCTTCCATCCGTGAGTCCCAGATAGAGATGGCAAGGGTTGCCGCCCGTCTTGCCGAAGCCGGCGGAGTTGCGGTGCTGGAGGCCGGAACCGGCGTGGGCAAGAGCCTTGCCTACCTCATTCCGGCGGTACTGTCAGAACAGGCAACGGTTATCTCCACCGCCACCATAACCCTTCAGGACCAGCTCCTGGGCAAGGATGTGCCTGCGGTGGGCAGGATCCTGGGCAGTGAGACTGAAGCCGCGGTTCTGAAAGGACGCTCCAACTACCTCTGCCTCAGGAAGTGGGACCTCTGGGGAACCAGGGTTTCCCCTGGTCTCTCCCAATGGGCATCGTCGGGCGACGGCGACGCGGCCTCCTTTCCCGGAGCAGTGCCGGGGAAGCTCACCGGCGACTACCTGGACTGTCTGGGAAGCAGATGTTCCAGGTTCAGCGACTGTCACTACTACAGGGCCCGGTCCCGGGCTTCATCGGTTCCCCTTCTCATCGTCAATCATCATCTGCTGCTCTGCGGGATCAGGAACGGCGACCTCATTCCACAGTCCTGGCTCCTTGTTGCCGACGAGGCCCATGCCCTTCACAAGGCAGCCCTGGCCACCCTGGGGCATGTCCTGACCCCGAACCTCATGAACGGCGTTTTCGATGCGGTCACCCTGGGAGCGGGACCTGTGGAGGAGAAGGAGCGTTACCTGTCCAGGGCCAGGGAGCTTTCCTCGCTCATACAGGGTATTCTCGATTCCGGGTCCGACAACGGTTCGGTGGACCGTTCAGCGCTCATGGACCATCTGCAGGACCTTGCGGACGGTTCCGCCGAACTTCGGATGGAAATGGACGGCGAAGAGCACCTTGCCGGGGCATCCCTGGTGCTTTCCCGTATCGAGAAGACCGCCCTCGCCGTGGCCGATGCGGATCAGGGCGAGTGGTGCACCTACATCACGGGGCACGGCAGGAACGGTGCTTTCCGGTGCGTTCCCGTGAACCCGGGTCCTCTGATGAGGGAAACCCTTTACGGTTCATTCCCCGCGGTGCTTCTCACCAGCGCAACCCTCACATCCGGCGGTTCCTTTGCCTACAGCGATTCCATGCTGGGCATACCGGAGGAGGCGGAGAGAAGGGTGTTCCAGAGCCCCTTCGACTACTCCCGACAGGCGGTGCTGGCCTTTCCGGAGCACCCTCCTGACCACAATGACCATTCCGCTGTTGCAGGGGAGGCCTGGAGGCTAGCCAGGGAAGCCTCGGAGATACTAGGCGGCAGGACCATGGTCCTCTTCACCAGCTACAGGAACATGGAGCTTTGCAGGGACGCTGCGCTGGAGGATCCCCCTTCCGGTATCCATATGCTGGTTCAGGGGGAGATGAACCGCTCTTCTATCCTGGAGACCTTCAGGAAGGACCCCGGTTCGGTAATACTGGGAACAGCCAGTTTCTGGGAAGGGGTTGACCTGCCGGGGGAGATGCTCCAGGCGCTTATCATAGACAGGATACCCTTCCCCAGCCCCGGACATCCACTGACCGAAGCCCGGATGAAGAACCTGGAGGAGCGGGGAACAAGCAGCTTCACGCACCTGATGCTCCCGGAGGCCGCCACCAGGCTCAAGCAGGGAACCGGCAGGCTGATAAGGTCCGCAGGGGACACCGGGGCGGTGTTCATACTCGATCGAAGGATGAAGACCGCAGGCTACGCCGGTATCCTCCTCAGATCGATACCCGGATTCAGAAGGTGTTCCGTGCCCGCCGCAATGGATTTCCTCAGGGAACAGACCCGGCGCTGAGGGGGTACCACTCCTTGAAGGGAGACACCTTGAAGATAGATATCCATGGCATACGGCTGGAACTGAACATCATTCAGGAAGCCCCCGGACAGGAGGCACCTGCAGGTGTGACCTTCCTTTCACAGGTCCATGGCTCGAGGGTGGTGTTCTCCCCTGAAGGCAAAGAGGAGGCCGACGGTATGGTCATGCCCCGCGGCGGGGGCTCTCCCGGTCTGAGGGTTGCCGACTGTCTTCCGGTCTTCGCCGTCTGGAAAGAATACACAGGCGCTGCCCATGCCGGGTGGAGGGGTCTTGCCCGGGGAGTTGTGGAGAAACTCCTGACGGCGGTGAATGAGCCTCCCCTGATGGTAGTGCTGGGCCCCTGCATCTGCAGCCGCTGCTACGAAGTGGGCGAGAGTGTCAGGGAGTCGGTTGCCCGTGGAGACCCCATGGGCATCGCAGGTCACCCGCCGGGCAGGGCGGACCTCAGGGGCGGAGCCCTGAGAAGGGCCAGGAAGGTCCGGGGAGGCGGATTCCCGGTGATCAGCCTTGACCGGTGCACCCTTGAAAACCCCGGGCTTCACAGCCACAGAAGGAACGGAACCCCCCTTCGGAACATCATGTGGCTTGCAGAAGAGCCTTCGGATTATCATATTCGGCACCCATATCATGAGCATGAATACCATCCCCCGAGAGGAGACTGAATTGAAGAAACTGCTGCTGCTCCTTCCCCTGGCGCTTCTCGCCGCCTGTTCCACGGCAATAGCCGACAACGGCGGAGAGGGCTCCGCAGTGGGCATAATACCCTTCGGATACAGCGACGATAATTCAAGATGGATAAGCGAAAAGCTCAGCGACTTCCTCCGCGACGGCATCGAGTCCAGCAGCGACTTCGTGCTTATCAGCGAGGGTGACCTCGAGGATGCCTTCGAAGACATCGGCTTCGACCCCAACCAGTTCCAGTACGGAGTGCCCCCTGAGATGATAACCCAGGCGGGTCAGGGAATGGGGGCCGACCTTATCGTTTTCGGTTTCGTGGTTCCCGCCGGCGGCGACCAGTACCAGGCGATGTGGAACGTTGTGGTGGTGGCCAGTTCCAACACCATATCTCCCCCTCCCGTGATGGTCCAGAAGAACACCGACCCGGTGAGGGACCTTGCGGGAACCATAGTGGCCGAGATAAACACCCACGTGGGCGCCAGGGCCGAAGAGTCCCTTAACATGGCCAGGTATCACCGTTCCAACAGCAACTGGCCCGGGGCAATAACCTCGTACCTCCAGGTCCTCGAGGTGGATCCTCAGCACCTTGACGCCATGCAGGAGCTGGCGGCCATCTACCTGAAGAGCGACGTGGATTCCGTGGCCAGGGCGGAGGAGATGTACTCGGCGATACTGGAGATGGACCCCGGAAGCTCGGTGGCCCTCACAGGCCTCGGTAATGTGGCCATAAAGAACGAGCAGTACGAGACCGCGAGGGAGTACTTCGATCAGGCCATAGCCGCCGACCCCGACAACACCGCCGCCTACTCAGGTCTTGCATCGGCATACACCTCCATGGGGATGACCGACGAGGCAATAAACAGCTTCGAGACGGCACTGGCGGCAAACCCCGGAAACCTCCAGGCAAGCTACGCCCTGGGTCTTCTCTATGCCGAGCAGGACGACTACGAGAACGCCCTTCCCCGCCGGGAGACAGTTCTCCAGACCCGTCCGGACTACAGCAGCCTGAGAATGGCCCTGGCCAACGCCTACGCCGAGACCGGCCAGTACGGAATGGCCGCTGACAACGCCCTGCTGATACTCCAGGACAGACCCGACGACACCGAGCTTGCTCTCTATGTAGCCCAGTACGAGGCAAGGGCGGGAAGGACCTCCGACGCAGTGAACAGGCTCGAGGGAATAATCTCCTCCACCGGCAGCAGGCAGGCATACCTTCTTCTGGCCACGGTGTACCGCGACAGCGGACAGCGCGGCTCCATGCAGTCGGTGTTCAACAGGCTCCACAGCGCCTATCCCGGAGATCCCATCGCCAACTACATGGTGGGCGCTTTCTATTACCAGAGCGGCACCTCCAAGGCCAGGGTGAGCGAACTGATACCGGAGAACGTTTCCACATGGGAGTCCGCCATAAGCGAGCTCTCCACCGCCATCACCTACCTTAACCAGGTCACCGGCTACCGCTCCAGCCAGGCCCAGAACATGGTCAGCGCCGCGCAGAACGCCATCAGTCTCTGCGAGGAGAAGATAGACAGGGTAAACCGCTACTCCCAGTAAGCGGCGGCACTTACCCGTTCATTTCGGGGGAGCGTCCAACGGCGTTCCCCCGGTTTTATGGAGGCAGGTCCTGGAAGGACGATTCCTTGACAGAGTGGTGATAACCGTGAGGGCCGGGCGCGGAGGCGACGGCATCGTTGCGTTCAGGAGGGAGGCCTACGTTCCCAAGGGCGGCCCCAGCGGAGGCACCGGCGGCAAGGGCGGAAGCGTGTGGTTCGTGGTGGACCCCAGGCTCACCACTCTGGCGGATTTCACCAACGGCGCTTTTTTCAGGGCGTCCAGCGGCACCCCAGGGGGGCGGAACAACATGACCGGGGCCTGCGGTGAGGACCTCATCCTCAGGATCCCCCCTGGAACCGAGATCCACGACCACTCCACAGGGGAGCTCCTGGCGGACATGACCGAACCCGGAGACAGGTTCAGGATAGCCAGGGGCGGAGAACCTGGAAGGGGGAACGCCTCCTTCGCCACCCCCACCAGAAGGACCCCGAGGATCTGCACCAGGGGCAAGCCGGGAGAGGAGCTGAAGCTCCGCCTGGACCTGAAGCTCATGGCCGATGCGGGACTCGTGGGCTTCCCGAACGCTGGAAAGTCCACCCTTCTCTCCAGGATAAGCGCCGCCAGGCCCAGGACCGCCGACTATCCCTTCACCACCCTGTCACCCTCGCTGGGTGTGGTGAGCCTGGGAACAGGGAGGAGCTTCACCGTGGCCGACCTGCCCGGACTCCTTGAGGGAGCAAGCCGGGGAGTGGGTCTCGGGCACAGGTTCCTCCGCCATGCCCAGAGGAACAGGATACTGGTGTTTGTACTTTCGCCGGATCTGGCGGTAACTCCTGTTGAGCAGCTGGAAATACTCAGAAGGGAGCTTACCGATTATGCAGGGGATCTCACCGGCATCAGGGCCATGGCCGTTCTCTCCAAGTGCGACACCATCCCGCCTGAAGTCGAACAGGAGCTTCTTCAGGGCCTCCCTCCGGGCACCATGCCCATCAGTTCCGTCACCGGGAAGGGGGTGCGGGAATTCATACACCGGCTGGGAAAACTGATACTGGAGCTGAAAAGCAGGAACCAGGAACCGGAATCCTCCTCGCCCTCTCCCTCTCAGGAGCATCCCGGCCGGAGGTCGTAAGGCTCCTTCTCAGCGGCCATGTCCAGAAGCTCCAGTCACTGGTGCGTCCATCGGAGGAATCACTCCGGGCAGAGGAAACCTGCAAGAGGCTCGGGATCCGCTGCCTGCCCATTACCCACGAACTCTACCCGTCCTCGCTGAGAACAATTCCCGATCCCCCGGCCATCCTTTTCTGCAGGGGTTCCATCGAATCGGTCCAGGCCACGCCGGCTGTGGCCGTGATAGGCTCCAGAAGGTGTTCCATGTACGGAAGGAAATCCGCCAGAAGCATAGCATCGGCCCTGGCCGCAGCGGGAGCCTGCGTGGTCAGCGGTCTGGCCAGGGGCATCGACGGCGAGGCTCACAGGGGCGCCCTGGAAGCAGGCGGCGCAACCTGCGCGGTGTTCGCCGGAGGCCTCGACACCGTCTATCCGCCTGAACACAGGTCACTGGCTGAAAGGATACTCGCCGGGGGTTGCCTCATTTCGGAGTACCCGCCGGGCTTCAAACCGGCCAGGTACACCTTCGCCGAGAGGAACCGCATAATAAGCGGTCTGGCCTCTGCGGTGGTCGTGGTAGAGGCTGGTGAGAGAAGCGGAACCATGATAACCGTGGGAACGGCCCTGGATCAGGGCCGTGAGGTTTATGCCGTTCCAGGGGAGATGGGCAGATCCACCAGCCGGGGAACGAACCGTCTCCTCCGCGACGGCGCCGGCATAGTGCTTTCTCCGGAGGAACTCCTGGGCGATCTGGGTCTGGTCCGGGCACCTTCGCCGGTATCGGAAGACCATCCTCTGCTGAGGCTTGCTGAAGGGGCAGGCAGAACCCCCGAGGCACTATCCCAGGAAACAGGCCTTCCAATCGAAGAGGTCACGGCGGAACTGGCGTTGCTGGAGATGGAAGGCCGGGTCATCCGCCGTCCGGGGAATGTTTACGCCTCCATCCCTCAGGTGTGAAGCCGGGCTCACGCCTGTGAAGCACC
>CAYLXG010000119.1:3117-8177 GCA_964387445.1 uncultured bacterium | reverse complement strand
GATAGACGTTGGAGTGGGCAGGACCGGGCGGCTCACCCCCACGGCCAGGCTGGAACCAGTCAGGGTCGGAGGAGTCACGGTCACCAACGCCACCCTGCACAATCAGGACGAGGTCAGGCGCAAGGACGTGCGCCCCGGGGACACGGTCGTGGTCAGAAGGGCCGGCGACGTGATCCCGGAGGTGGTGGGGAGCCTTCCGGCCCCCGGCGACAGGGGAGAGCCCTTCGCCATGCCCGGGGAGTGCCCCGTGTGCGGAGGTCCTGTCACCGCCGCCGAGGGAGAGGTGAACCTCTACTGCATGAACCCCTCGTGCCCTGCCAGGCTGAAGCGCAGCCTTGAGCACTGGGCCTCCAGGAGGGCCATGGACATCGAGGGTCTGGGGGAGAAGCTCTGCGCCCAGCTCGTGGACGAAGGTCTCGTACAATCGATAGCCGACCTCTATGACCTGGAAAAAGATACCCTGGCGGGCCTTGAGAGAATGGGTGAACTCAGCGCTGCCAATCTCCTGAAACAGCTTGAGGAGAGCAGGAAGAAGCCCCTCTCCAGGTTCCTCACCGGCCTGGGCATCCCCGGCGTGGGGGAGGTGGCCGCCAGGGACATTGCTGCGGCATTCCCGAATCTTGAACGGCTCAAGGGCGCAGGGGAAGAAGAACTCAGCGGCATTAAGGGGATCGGTCCCGTCACAGCTTCTTCCCTGGTAAGCTTCTTCTCCAGCGAAGTAACCGGCAGGGTGGTTGAGGAGCTTCAGTCCAAGGGCTTCGATCCGGAGGAGCAGGTTCAGGAGAAGGGCTCCTCCCTGGCGGGGGAGACCATCGTTTTCACCGGCACGCTGTCTATCCCGAGACCGGAAGCAAAGCGAATGGCGGAGGCAGCCGGGGCAAAGGTCACCGGAACTGTAACGGGGAAGACCACAATGGTGGTCGCCGGGGAGAACGCGGGTTCCAAGCTGGACAGGGCCAGGGAGCTGGGAATTAGGGTTTTATCGGAAGACGATTTTCTGGAGATCGCCGGGAAATAGAAAAGGGCGCCGCGGTGCGGCGCCCTTTGCGGATCAGACGGTTAGTTCTTAGCCCTGAAATCGTTCATGAAGTCAACCAGTGCTTCCACCGATTCATAGGAAACAGCGTTGTAGGTGGACGCGCGGCATCCGCCAACGTCGCGGTGGCCCTTGAGGCCCATGAGGCCCCTGGAAGCGCCCTCGGAAACGAACTTCGCCTCAAGTTCCTCGGAGGGAAGGCGGAAGGTAACGTTCATGAAGCTTCTGCTTTCCTTATCGGTGACATGGGGCTTGTAGAAGCCGTCGCTGTTGTCCATGGCCCCGTAAAGGAGATCAGCCTTCTTCCTGTTAACCGCGGCGATGCCCTCGAGGCCGCCGTTGTCCATGATCCATTCCATCACAAGGCCGATAACGTATACCGGAACGCTGGGCGGGGTGTTGAAGAGGCTTTCCTTGTCGATGTGGGTCCTGTAGTTCACCATTGAGGGGAGGTCTTCCCTGGCGGTCTGGGCGAAGGCCTTTTTGATGATCACGGCGGTAACGCCGGAGGGGCCGATGTTCTTCTGGGCGCCGGCGTAGATCAGGCTGAACTTGCTGAAGTCCATGGGGTGGCTGAGGAAGTCGCTGGACATGTCGCAAACCAGGGGGACATCGCCTGTCTCGGGGAAGCTCCACATCTCGGTGCCGTAGATGGTGTTGTTGCTGGTGGTGTGAACGTAGGCGGCTCCGGGGGTCAGGTTGTACTCCTTCGGGATGTAGCTGAACTGCCTGTCCTCGCTGGAGGCGGCAACGTTCACCTTGCCGAAGTACTTGGCCTCCTTGATGGCTTTCTTGGACCACACGCCGGTGTTCACGTAGTCGGCGGTCATCCCCTCCTTCAGAAAGTTGAAGGGAATGTGGAAGAACTGGGTGCTGGCGCCTCCGCCGACGAAGAGTACGGCGTATTCGTCCGGGCTGAGGCCCATGATCTTCAGCATGTCGTTCTGGGTCTTCTTGAACATGGCGTCGAAGGGCTTGGAACGGTGGGATATCTCCATCACCGACATGCCCTGGCCGGCGAACTCCATCACTCCTTCTTCCGCGGTCTTCTTTACCACTTCCCAGGGAAGGGCCGCCGGACCTGCGTAGAAGTTATGCACTCTGTGAGCCATCGCTGCCTCCGTTTTCAAAGGAAAAGTTGCGGGATAACCTGTTTCGTGACAGGGTTACAGGTGAACCATATCTAAAACCCTCCGGTGTTCGCAATAGCCCGGCGGTCAGCTCTGCCCTGCCCTGCGGAAGAGCCAGATGCCAAGCAGGATGAAGACGATCTCCGGCAGGGAAGCGGCCAGTATGGGGGGGAGGGCCCCCTTGTGGCCCAGGGTCTGGCCGAACCTGGCCAGTGAGAAGAAAATGAAGCCAAGCAGAACCGCCAGGCCTATGCTGGTGGACCTGCCGCTCCTGGGGTTGCTGGTTGCCATGGGAGCTCCCACGAGGACCATGATCAGCGTGCTGAAGGGGAAGAACAGGGTAAGCCAGAACTCCACCAGGTCGCCTGTGGGGTTGCCCCCGGCGATCCGCACCCGCTGGATATGTTCATGCAGTTCGAAGATGTTCATCTCAGCGGCGCTCTTGGCCCTGCTGCCGAAGTCCTCCGGGTTGTCCTCTATCTCATGCACCGGCAGGGTGTCATGGTGAAGGAAGGCCATCTCCCCGGTGGGGGAGAACCTTCTCTCCTCGGCGTTCACCGCCGTCCAGACCGAGTCCAGGTAGACCAGCCTCTGGGCGTCTATCCTCCTGATGACCCGGAGGCTGTCGTCGAACCACTCGATGGTGGCCCTGGAGATGGCTTCGTTCCTTCCATCGAAGAGCCCTATGGTCACTATGGCGCCGTCCAGGGTCCTGTGGGCGAAATCGTTCCTCATCAGGTAGTCGATGGGGTCCCTGCCGTCTATCTCCACCCTCTTCACCTGGGACTGGAGGTAGTTGGCATCGGCCATCACGAAGTCTCCTATTCCCAGGGTGAGCACGCTTATGAGAAAACCCACCACTATAAGGGGCATGAATATCCTGGGTATAGAGACACCCGACGCCCGCATGGCGGTGAGTTCGTTGTTCCTGGCCATGGAGCTCACAAGGAAAAGCGAGCAGATCAGCACTGCGATGGGCATCACCAGAACGACTATGTACGGCAGGCCGTAGTAGTAGTACCGAAGGAAGGTCATCACCGTAACGTCCTTGTCCACCCATCTGCTGAAGTGGTCGAAGGCGTTGACCGTGACGAAGATCACCGTAAAGGAGAGCACCGCCATGAAGATCATCTTCACGAATCGCACGGCGAGGTAGACATCCAGCTTCTTCATCTCCTCCTCCGCTCCCTGAACCTTGCCAGTATTTCCCTGAAGTCAGGCAGGGGCATGGGGTGGCCCTCCCGGAGGCTTCTCCAGGTAAGGAAGACCCCCAGGGCTCCAAGGAGGATGTTCGGCGACCACATGGCGGCCCAGGCGGGTATCCTGCCCCGGTCGGCAAGCTGCTCGCCACCGATGAGGAAGAAGTAGTAGACCAGTATGAACACCAGGCTCAGGGATATGGAGATGCCCTTGCTGGCGTGTCTGCTGGAAAGGCCCAGTGGAACACCCAGGAAAACGAATACGATGCAAGCGAAGGGGATGGAGAACTTCTTGTGTATCTCCACTCCGTACTTGGAGATGTTGTTGCCAAGGTTCTCCACCTGATCGTCCAGGAGGATAAGGTCGGTGGAGACTGAGGTCATCCACGACATGGCGTTCCTCACCCTCCTTGTGGAGTCACCCTGGTCCACAGGGTTCTCGCCGGTTTCCACAGAGGCCAGGAAATCCCGGGCCACTACGGATATGCTGTCGATGAGCAGTGCCCTGCGCCTGGCCAGGCTGTCAACGTACAGCTCCATCTGGCCGGCGGACATCTCCCGGTCGCCCCTGCTCTGCCTGTCGTGGCGAACCAGTTCCTCCGACCTGGCTATGTCCAGAACGTATGTGGAGAAGGAGGCGTACCTGTATCCTCCCTCCCTGTCCTTTTCATGCATCTGGCCGTCTTCCAGCACGAGCCTCAGGTGGTTTGCACCAACGGGCTCCATGGTGCCCTCCAGGGCGGTTATGGTCCTGTCCGGGGAACCAGGGGCACTGGAGTGGATCACCACCCCCAGGAGCTTCCCGGTAAGGTCGTCCTTCTCCTCAACGAGTATCCGGTAGTTCTCCATCTCCTCCACGAACATCCCGGGGACTATCCTTGCGGTGGGCCTCATGGTGCCCACGTCCAGCAGAAGGTTCCTGGCGATGTGGTTGGCCTCGGGAAGAACGCTGTTGTTGAACGCCACCAGCATTCCGGCTATGAGGAGGGCCGTTATTCCAAGGGGGAACATTATGTTGAAGATGCTGGCGCCGCCTGCCTTCATGGCGGTTATCTCGAGGTCCGAGGACATCCGCCCAACGGCGATGAGTATTCCCGCAAGGACCCCCATGGGGATCACCACGGCTATCATGGAGGGGAGCAGCAGAAGGAAGATCTCAGCCACCACCGGAATGGGAACCCCCTTGCTCACGATCATGTCCAGAAGGTCCAGGAGCTTGTCCAGGAGCATCACGAATGTGAACAGGCCCAGAGACAGAAGGAAGGGGGGGAAGAATTCCTTGAGCACGTATACTTGCAGTTTTTTCATTCAGTTCCCATGATAGATGCTTGCTTCAGGCGTACCGCCGGTGAATTATAGCGAGGTATCGCCCTGCTGTCATGGAAACTGGAACCGAAGAGCCCGTGGGGGATAATACCTGTCGAGGTCTGATGAAAAAAACCCTTGTGCTTCTCCTGCCCTTTCTTGCCGCTCTGTCCCATGGTGACGGGGGGGCTTCCCTGCGCTCATTCTCACTGCTGGAGGAAAACCCCGGCTACTGGTATCAGGACTCGATCCCCTGGCTTGTGAGCCTGCCCTCCACACAGGTGCAGGTATGGTCATCCATCTCCGGCGACGCCTTGAACTACAGGCTTCTCTACAACGGATATGCCATATCACCCACCAGGACATGGACCCTCCAGGGTATCCGGAACC
>CAYLXG010000119.1:1294-3105 GCA_964387445.1 uncultured bacterium | reverse complement strand
TAAGGAACTCAGGCACAACCGGCCAGCTGGTTCCCACCATATACCTGCCCCTGAGCATGCCCGGCGCCCTGGGGGAGGCCATAGGCTCCGGAGGCCAGCTTGACATCTCCGGCCACCAGACGATCTCGCTTTCCGGGGTGAGCCACATATACCCAAACAGGGTGAACGTGGAGGGGGAGAGTTCATCCCTCTTTCCCGATCTGAAGATGGAGCAGGAGCTTCGGGTAAGGCTCGACGGCACCATAGGTGAGAAGATACACGTATCGGTGGACCACGACAGCGAAAGGCAGATAGGGTCCGACTACAGCGTGAGCCTGAGCTACGACGGCGACGACGAGGAGATAATACAGTCCATCGAGCTGGGTGATGTGAACCTCTCCATAACGGGGCCCGAGTTCATAAGCTATTCCATTCCCCACGAGGGCCTCTTCGGAGCCAAGCTCCTTGCCCAGGCCGGCCCCTTCGACTTCACCGCAATAGCAAGCAAAGAAGGCAGTTCCACGGAAAGCTCCGACTTCGTGGGGCAGGCCTCCCTGGTCACCGATTCCATACTGGACATCAGACCGGCGGACAACTACTTCTTCAGGGCATGGCCCGATACGGTGGATGCCCAGATGATCGACGGGAACACAATAAGGGTATTCATCGACGACGGGGACGCAACGAACAACGTGGAGACAGGCGCTGTGGAGGGCTCATGGTACGTGCCCACCGGTTCAGGGGGAACCCTCACCCAGGCAGACAGGTGGTGGGACGAGCTGCAGCCTGGAATAGAGGGCGATTTCGTTCTGGTTGACTCCAACCGTACAATCAGGTTCCTCAGCCCGGTGAACTCCAACTACGAAGTGGGGGTGGCCTTCGCCACCCTTTCAGGGGATACGGTGGGCTCCGCTCCCCAGGGCGGGCCGTACGAGCTTCTGTGCATCAAGCAGTCGAATCCCCTTCCCGAGTCACCGGAGGACTACCCCACCTGGGCATACGAGATGCGGAATTATTACTTCCTGGGCGCTAACAACATAGTGAGGGAGAGCTTCACCTGCGACATCTTCCTTCAGCGCCCCGGCGAAGATCCGGTCTCAACGCAGGACGGCGTGCCCTTCACCCAGGTGCTGGGGCTGGACAGCAACGGCGACGGGCTGATGTACGACGAGGAAGCCACCATGGACTGGGACAACGGCTTCATAATCTTCCCGGAGAACCGCCCCTTCACCAGCGACGCCCTGGAGTTCGCCAACCCCAGCGTCTACACCGAGAAGAACCCCCCTGTGAACAAAATGCTTTACTACATGAGGGTGAGCTACAGAGCCGCCTCCACCACATACTCCCTTGGGCACATGGGAATAGTCGAGGGAAGCGAAAGGGTAACCCTCACGGTGGCGGGCCAGTCGCAGACCCTTACCAGGGACGTTGACTACACTATCATCTACGAGGTTGGCCTGCTTACCCTGATGGGTGAGGCGGCGGACCTGGCCCAGGACCCGGCGAACACCCTCAGGGTTACCTTCGAGTACGTGCCCTTCTTCAGCTCCGTCTCCAAGACCCTTCTGGGAACCAGGCTGGTCTACAACATCGGAAGGCACTCCTGGGTAGGGGGAACAATGATGTACGAGTCGGCCAGTTCCCCCGAGGACAGGCCCAGGGTGGAGGAGGGCTCCTTCGGCACAACGGTTTTCGATGTGGACATGCACCTCGAGGCAAGGCCGGAGTTCCTCACCGACGCAGTGAACCATGTGCCCCTGGTGGCCACCGAAGCGGAAAGCCGGGTGGTCCTCTCAGGCGAGGTGGCTGTGAGCCTTCCCGCCGGGGAGAGC
>CAYLXG010000119.1:0-1284 GCA_964387445.1 uncultured bacterium | reverse complement strand
CTGGGTGGAGGACATGGAGAGAACCGAGTCGTCTTCACCCCAGGGGCCGTCAAGGGCCGCCTGGTCCTCTCCGTCATTGCCCAGGCTCGGTTCTGAACTGCTTTTCCCGGTGGGGGACTTCAGGTGGTACAACGTTACTGACAGATGGTCACTCTCGGACATCGTTCCCGGTGAGACCGGCGATGACGCCGCCAGGAACCTTAGCAGCATACTCCAGTTCGTTTTCACCCCCTCATCCGTTAATCCCACGGGCTCCTGGGGCGGTTTTCAGCGGTGCATCGAGCGGTACGGGACAGACCTCTCCTCCAAGACCCACCTTTCACTGTACGTGAGACCCACCGGTTCCGCCATGGACGCCAACCTGTACATCGACCTGGGCGAGAGGATGGACGAGGACGTCTACTGGCTGGAAAGGGTGGGCGACGACCTCATAATGAGGGCCAACGGAGTGCTGGACACCGAGGACGTGAACTCCGACGGAATCCGATCCAGCACCGAGGATACAGGGCTTGACACCATACCCTCGGTGGAGGAGCCCGGATACAGCTCCTCCAACCTGGACCCCAACCAGGACAACTACAGCTACAACGCCGGGGATCCCCTCTCAGTAAGGTTCCAGAACATCAACAACTGCGAGAACAACGGCAGGCTGGACACCGAGGACCTGAACCGCAACGGGGTCCTGGACAGGTCGAACAACTTCTTCCGTATCAGGGTGCCCCTGAACGACCCGGAGTACATAGTTTCGGAAAGCCCCTCCGGCTGGATGCTTATTCAGATACCCCTGAATGACTCCAGCCTGGTTTCTGTACCTGATATATCCACCGGGCAGCCCACCTGGGAGAAAATAACCTACGCCAGGATATGGGTTGACGGGTTCACCCAGGAGGACACCCTTGAGTTCTACGACATGGGCCTTGTGGGAAACAGATGGGAACCCAACCGGGTGTCATCCGTTGACGAGGTCTCCATACCAGTGCAGCCCGAGGAGAGTTTCACCGTCTCCGTGGTGAACAACAGGCAGAACCAGGACTACATAAACGATCCGCCGCCGGGTATAGACCCCGGGGAGGACGAGAACGGCGACACTAAGCTGGAGCAGAGCGTAAGCCTTGACTGCGAGTCGTTACTGCCGGGCCACCAGGGTCTGGCCAGGCAGACGTTCTACGCCAACGAAAGCTACACTGCCTACAGGTCAATCACCTTTCCCTACAGGGGCACGGCCGAGGGGGGACAGCTCTTCCTGCAGCTGGGCAGGGACAGCCTGAACTACTATGAGATAAC
>CAYLXG010000118.1:0-8379 GCA_964387445.1 uncultured bacterium | reverse complement strand
TGGCCTGTAATCCGGTCATGTTCATGCCGTGCAGGGTCTCGGATTGGATCCCCTCGCCGGTCACCGCTCCCCATCCCCTGTAACCTTCGCTGTCAGGCGGGGAGAAGATGCACGCCGTATGACCGGACCTGCTCCAGAACTCCACCAGCCCAACGGCATTGTCCAGGGGGTCCATTCGTATAAGGACAAGGTCAGGCTTGAAGAAATCCATCAGGCCGGTCACCGTCTCCTGAATGACGATGGGGTCACTCCAGAGGGAATCCGCGGTGAACCCGGGGTCCATATCGGGTTCCGTGGCATGGGGCATGCCCCCTTCGCCGGTTCTGATTATCAGATGATCCCTGCTTCCTGTGAAGCCTGTGTCGCAGGGAACCACAGCAAGTATCAGCAGACCGCTGGAATCAGCCCTGTGAAAGATCTCGGAAAGGACCTGCGGCCGGCTCCGGTCCAGAACATGGAACCTTCCCCAGCTGGTGCCGGGAACACCCGCAAGGCTCTCCGGGAGATCACCCGCCGCTCCGATTCCGGTGAGTTCGATCACCACAGGGGGGTTCTCCGCCGCAGGGAGGGAAACCGACGGCACCGGTTCAGCCCCGCCGCCGCAGGACGCCCACAGGAGACCCGCGGAGCAGGGCAGGAACCTCCTAAAAAAGTGCCCGGCTGTTAACCGGGCACTCTTTTTGCTCATATGGCAGTTACCTGAGAACTGAAACCCTCTGGGCTTCGATGGCTCTGCCGTGGCGGAGCACTATGAAGTACGTGCCTGATGCCACGCCGCCCTGGAATTCCACCGAGTGCTGGCCCTGCTGCACAGGACCGCTGTAGATGGTGGCAACCCTTCTGCCGGTAAGGTCAACCAGTGACAGGTCGGCATTCCCGGCGCCGGGAACGGCGAAGCTCACCGCGGAGCCTGCGGTCATGGGGTTCCGCTGAACGGTGAGTTCCGTTCCGCCGAAGGTTTCGCCCTCTTCGATGCCGGTGGTATAGGTTATGGTGTAGTCGTGGTTCCCGCTGAGGGAGGTTTCCGTCATGAAGGCGGGGAAGAACACCGCATAGTCCCAGCCGGTGGTGGGCACCGCGATGGTGATGTCGCCGGAGGGAGCTTCGCAGTCGTACCAGTCGAACTGGAAGGTGCTCTCGTTGTAGACGAAGGCTCCAACATTGAAGTCGAAGTTGTCCCGGCCGTCGAAGTCGAACTGGACCCATCCGCCCTGGTAGTCCCCGAGGTCGACCTTTATCCAGGCGATACCCCTGGTCTCAGGTGGATAGTTGCCCTCGTCGCCGGAGGCGGGGAGGGATGTGTGGTTGTTGTAGGGAAGGACCGCCGGGCCCGAAGCGGGGAGGTCGAGGTCGGGATCCCAGAGGTTGTAGTTCTCGTTGTAGTAGGGTCCGGTGAAGTAACGCCACAGGCCGTAGGCCATGAAGCCGTTCTCAAAACTGGAACCGTAGGAGACGAACATTTCCTCCTGGGCGTCCCACATGTTGGCGCCCTGGGTGTCGGCGCAGTTCTGCCACACGTCACGCACGGCGTCGATGCCGTACATGAGGCCCATCATCCTGGGCCAGATGGATGAGCCGTACCAGTAGGGGTTGCCTGTGTCTATATCAAGCCAGGGCTTCCTTACGGCGCCTTCGCTCCAGAATCCCATCCAGTCGTTCACGTCGGGGAAGACCTGGTCTTCCATCCAGACGGCGCAGTTCTCCATGAACCAGGTGGGCTCTTCGTAATCGTAGCTCATCTGGATGGCGTGCTTGAACTCGTGGGATGAGGTGGTGGTGAGGTAGTTGTAGCCCAGATTGGTGTTCATCACGATGTGGCTTGCGCTGCAGGAGTGGGTGGAATCGGGGGGCCTGTATTCCCCTGCGCATGTAGTGTAGCCCAGGGTGCCGCCGCTGAGTGACTTGATGTAGACATCGTAGAGATTGTCTCCGCCAACACCGTTATCCGAAGGGGGATGGAAGTAGCCGAGGGTGTTCACCTCGACCTCCCAGGACTCATCGAAATAACCGCCCATTTCCGCGGCATAGGCATCCGTTACCGCATCGGCGCCGGTTTTGGTGTAGTGGAACCTGAAGTATCCGCCGGGGGTGACGAAGGTTTCCTCCGGGCCGGAAAGCGAAGGTCTGTTGGCCAGTGTAAGCATTTCCTCCAGGGTGGCCGCGGAGACCTGGTCGCTGAGGAGCATGGCCTCATGCAGGGCGGGGGTGCCGCTCCTGGGGGCCACCGCATCCTCGGTGTAGGCCGCCGGGAGCCTTTCAGGGCTGATCACACTGTAGACCAGGAAAAGGGCCCTCTGGTCCACGGTGAGGTTTTCATCCTCCATTATCCGCTGATATGCCGTGTCTGCCATGGCCGCCAGCGAAAGGATGAGAACCGCTGTTAATGCTAATCTCATTGGTCCTCCTAAACGGATACGGCGGTGCTCTCAGGCTCCGCCCCTGGTAACGAGTTCAGCGTGCAGAGAGAAAACCTGTTGGACCTCAAGCAGATACATCTGATTTTCCCGCCGTGCGCACTGATACTCATGTTCTTTAGTTGCTCGCCCTCTAATCTAGGACTAATCTTCCCCTGTGTCCATAACAGTTCTACCCCGGGATTCGTTCCCCGCTTCAAGGTTGCAGATGTCATCTCCAGAGAACATAGTAAGCGAAAGCACGACACAATATGAAAAAGGAGAACATCTTGAAGATCACCTTTCACGGAGCAGCCAGGGCGGTAACCGGTTCACAGCATCTCCTCGAAGCGGCGGGGAAGAGGATACTCCTGGACTGCGGCCTTTCCCAGGGCAGGCGCGAGGAGAGCGAGAAACTGAACAGGGAGTACGCCTACGAACCGGCCTCTCTGGACGCGGTGGTGCTTTCCCACGCGCATATTGACCATTCAGGCAAGCTTCCGGGACTGGTCAAGAACGGCTTCAGGGGGATGATATTCTCCACCGCCGCCACAAGGGACCTTGCGGCTGTTATGCTCCCGGATTCGGCCCACATTCAGCAGGCTGACACCGAATACGTGAACAGAAAAAGGGCCAAGGAGGGCCTGGATCCGGTGGAACCCCTGTATGACCTGGAGGACGCCCTTGCGGCCATAGACAAGTTCGTCTCCATTCCATACAGGCTTCCCTTCCAGATATTCCCCGGGATACAGCTGAGGTTCCTCGAAGCCGGGCACATCCTTGGAAGCTCCCAGGTTGAACTCACGGTGAAGGAGAAAGGGGTTGAGAGGACAATTCTGTTCTCAGGCGACATAGGAAGGTTCGACAGACCGATACTGAGGGATCCGGACCTGTCGCCCAGGCCTGACCTTCTGATGATGGAGTGCACCTACGGAGGCCGCCTGCATGATCCCCAGGAGAAGTCGCTGCTGGACCTGGAGAAGGTATTGAACGACACCGTGAAGCGAAAGGGCAAGACGGTGATCCCGGCTTTCAGCGTGGGAAGGACACAGGAGATCCTCTACTTCCTCAACCTGCTTTTCATGGCGGAGCGGATCCCGAGGATACCGGTGTTCGTGGATTCTCCCCTTTCATTCAACGCCACCGAGGTGTTCAAGCTCCATCCGGAGGTATACGACAAGGAACTCAGGGACCTTCTCTACGACGGCCTCAGCCCGTTCCAGTTCGAGAACCTCCATTTCGTGCAGAGCGTGAACGAGTCCAAGTCCATCAACACCATGAAGGAGCCGATGATCATCATATCCGCCTCGGGGATGTGCGAGAACGGGCGGATCCGCCACCACCTGAAGAACAACATCGCCGATCCGGCGAATACGGTGGTCCTGGTGGGATTCATGGCGGAGAACACCCTTGGCAGGAGGATCAAGGAGCGGAGGACCTCGGTTAACATCTTCGGGGAACCCTATCCGCTGAACGCCCATGTGGAAGACATCGACGGGTTCAGTGCCCATGCCGACCACCAGGGTCTCCTTACCTATTTCCAGGCGGTGGGTGAAAGGGCGGAGCAGGTCGTTCTGGTGCACGGGGAAACGGACTCCGCGGAGGCTTTCGCGAAGGCGCTTGGCGAGAGGACCGGGGCTCAGATAGTCATCCCTGAACCGGGGGACTCCCTGACGGTGGCTGGAACAAACTGACCGGCGTTCCGTTATATTCCGCCGGGTCATGTAACGCACAACTTTCCAAGACCGGGAGCATCTGCACATTATGGTATTAAGCATACTGGCACTGAGCCTCATCTCAGCCATCGGCTTCGATCCCCCCTTCATACCCCCGCCATCCGGCATCGGCTGTGAGACCGCCGGGGGGAATGCCCGGGGCTTTTCCATGGGCGGAGTCTCCGCAGGGATCCCTGATTCCGGAATGGTATCCATACTCAACCCCGCCGCCTCCGCCTGGGTGGAGAACACGGGGCTTTCCTGGGGAACCGCATTGAGGGATTCCCCGGACGAGGACTGGTCCGGAGCCTCCTCATTCCCGGAGGTCTCGGTGATAATGCCGGTCCCCCTGGGCATCAGGCTTGCCGCTACACTCAGCGGAAGGTCCAGGCTGAACTGCAGCAGTCCCGTGAATTCCGGCAACGTAACGGGGACCATAGACTGGACGGGATCCACGGCGGAATCCTATATCGGAGCTACCCTGCTGGCATCGGGTTCCCTGGCCTTCTCCATGGGCGGCAGGTGCTTCTTCGGCTCCGCCCTGGGCAGCGCCGTTACCGTGCGGGAGATGCCGGGACCATTCGCGCCGGTGATCGGCGAGTACAGGGACGACCTGGCATTCGAACCCTCATGGGGCCTTAATTTCGGAGCATTCTACAAGGGCTCCGTTGTATCGGCCGGGTTCTCCATAACCACCGACAGGTCCGGGGACCTGAGCGTGGAAAGGGACTACATGGGAAGCCAGTCCGCGGATACCACGATGCGGTTCTCCGTTCCCGGGGAGCTTGTCTGCGGGCTCTCCGCCAGGGTCCACCCCAGGGTGGTCCTGGCCGCTGACTACTTCGCCAGGAAGAAGCTTACCCTGCTGGACTCCACCACTGAAGAGGGCAGCTATCTGGCCGCCGGCTTCGAGGTGCTCCCGGGAATGGGCTTCAGGATAAGGGGCGGCTACAGGACCATGGACGGTCTGTGGCGCGACGGCGCTTCGATGTACACCGGAGGAATAGGCTACGACATATCAGGCGGCAGGGCGTCCATCGACGCCGGAGCCGGCTGGGAGACCTGGGGCGACGACCTTAGCGAGACCGTGGTTTTCATCGGGATACGGGCGTCGGAGAATTGGCTGGGACGGTAGTAATCGTCCCGGCCCGGATGGCCTCCACCCGGCTGCCTGGAAAGCCCATGGCCGACATATGCGGGAGGTCCCTTATCCTCAGGGTCCTCGACGGCGCTGCGGAGGCCCACCCGATGGCGCTTGCCGTGGCCACCGATTCACAGGAGATATTCAGCGAAGTGAAGAACGCTGGTTTCGAGGCCGTTCTGACAGGCCCTGCGGAGAACGGAACGAAAAGGGTGTTCCAGGCATGGGACATGCTGGGAAGACCCGGGGAGAGGATAGTGAACCTCCAGGGGGACGAACCCGGGGCTGGAGCCAGCTGGATCGAAGCCCTGGCCGGTGCCCCCCTTGCCCCCATGGGAGTATCGACGCTGGTTTCCCCCATGCCCCCGGGCAAGGCTTCCGATCCCCACACCGTGAAGGCCGTGTTCGACAGGGAACACAGGGCCCTGTACTTTTCCAGAAGCCCGATCCCATGGCAGGCCAGGGTCTGCCACAGGCATATCGGGGCTTACTGCTTCACACCGGAGAGCCTCCCCGTCTGCGCTGCCTGTACCCCTGGCCCCCTTGCCTCGGCGGAGAATCTTGAACAGCTTTCATGGATGGAGAACGGGGTTGTCATCACCGTGGTTCCAGGGGAATGGAACGGCATGGGTGTGGATACTCCCGAAGACCTTGAGGAGGCCAGGAGATGGTTCGGCGGGAAATAAGCCTCGAGCTTCCGCTTTTCATAATGGGGCCCTGTTCCATAGAATCAGAGGGAGTGCTCATGGAAACGGCCTCCTTCGTGGAGAGACTGAGCCGTAAGCACGCAGGCGAAGCCTCTTTCATCCTTAAAAGCTCCTACCTGAAGGACAACAGGACCTCCCATGGTACATGGCAGGGCCCCGGGCTTGCCCATGGCCTTGAGCTGCTGAGAAGAGCGGGGGAGGCCGCAGGACTTCCGCTTCTCACCGACATACACGGCCCGGAGCAGGCCGCCCCTGCGGCGAAGGTATGCAGCATGATACAGATCCCCGCTTTCCTCTGCAGGCAGACATCCCTTCTGGAGGCCGCCGGTGCCTTGGGTGTTCCCGTCAATGTGAAGAAGGGCCAGTTCATGGCCCCGGAGAACATGAAGGGTGCCGTGGAGAAGCTCAGGGCTTCAGGAGCCCCTCTGGTTACCCTCACCGAACGGGGAACCTTTTTTGGCTACGGCGACCTCGTGGTTGACATGCGTTCCCTCACTGTGATGGAGCCCCTCTGCGACGGGGTGATAATGGATGTTACACATTCCCTTCAGAAGCCAGGCGCCGCCCGGGACGGGTCGGGAGGGGACCGTCGTTTCGCCCTTCAGATGGCCAGGGCCGCCGCCGCATGGGGGATCAGCGGCATGTTCATCGAGGTTCACCCCGAACCGGCTGAAGCCCTGAGCGACAGTGCGGTCATGGTTAACTTCGAAGGGGCCGAGAACATGGTCTCGGAAGCCCTGGAACACTGGAGGAGGCCAACATGACTTCCCTGAAGAGGATAAAGCTCGTGGCCCTTGACGTTGACGGCACCCTCACCGACGGGGGAATGCTCTATGGCGAGAATGGCGTGATGCAGAGGTTCGATTCCAGGGACGGCCAGGGAATAATTAGGCTCCAGGAAGAGGGTATCCACGTGTCGTTCGCTTCCTTCAGGGACTTCCCCGTAACAAGGCGAAGGGCCGCCGACCTCGGGGTGGAGCTTCTATGTCTGGGAAGCAGGGACAAGGCCGCATCGGTCAGGGCCCTGGCGGAGCTGCTGGGTATTTCCACCGATGAAGTGCTCTTCATGGGCGACGACGAGAAGGACCTTCCCGCGATGGAGGCAGCCGGCCTCGCCGCCTGCACCGGAGACGCCTCCCACCCGGTGAAGGAGTTCTGTTCCATTGCCGCAGCCAGTCCAGGCGGAAGGGGAGCGGTCAGGGAAGTGGCTGACATGATACTGGAGGCCCGGGGTGAATGACATCCTGAAGGAGGCTGAAAGGGTTTTTCGGATCGAGGGCGAATGGCTGGAAAGCACCATCTCCCTCAACGGCGAATCATTCCCGGAGGCGGTGAAGCTGCTATCGGGAACCGAAGGGAAGATAGTGGTCTGCGGAATGGGCAAGTCCGGTCTTGTGGGACGGAAGATAGCCGCAACCATGACCAGCACCGGGAACCCGGCATACTTCCTCCACCCTGCGGAGGGATTCCACGGCGACCTGGGCATGCTGGCCAGGGGAGACACCGCACTGGTCCTCTCTAAAAGCGGCGACACCGACGAGATCGCCGCCCTTCTTCCCATCCTGGGCAAGCTCCGCATTCCGGTGGTGGCAATGGTCACCAGCAGGACCTCCCTCCTGGGAAGGTTCGCCGATGTGGTGCTGCAGCTCCCCGACCTTCCCGAGGCCTGCCCCTTCAATCTGGCCCCCACCGCCAGCACCACCGCAATGATGGCCCTGGGTGACGCCCTCTCCATGGCAATGCTGAAGCTCTCGGGCTTTACTCCGGAGGATTTCGCCGAGGTCCACCCCGGCGGTAACCTGGGCAGGAGGCTTCTCACAAGGGTTTCTGATATGATGATCTCCGATGACCTGCCCTCCCTTCCCCTGGACACCGGGGTTCCCGACGCCGTGGATACCATGACCGGCAGCAGGGGCATCTGCCTTGCGGTGAACGGCGGAGGAAAGCTTGCCGGGGTATTCGTTTACGGCGACCTGGGCAGGCTCATGAAGAGCAGGACCACCCTGGACAGCCTCACCCTCCGGCAGGTGATGACACCTGATCCGGCGGTATGCAGCCCCGACGAGCTGGTTTCCCTGGCGGTGCAGAGGATGGAGGAGAGGGGCATCACATCCATAGTGGCCGTGGACGGCCAGGGTGTCCCGGTGGGGATCCTCTACCTCCACGATGCCCTGGTGCTGGGTTTCTAGGGATGCTCCTTTGCTGACGGCCAGACCCCTTCCCGCTGCTCATCCTCTTATCCTCGCCTGATGCGCCGGCGCGGACGCCAGCCGGCCGCGTTCGACGGCGTGACCGCGCCCATCCCCTAGCGTGGCCGACGCGCGGGAAAGGCCGCCCGGACACCGGGCGGCCTTTGAATTTCAGGCGAGGTCGAAGCGGTCGGCGTTCATCACCTTGGTCCAGGCCGCGACGAAGTCCCGCGC
>CAYLXG010000117.1:4001-8485 GCA_964387445.1 uncultured bacterium | reverse complement strand
GGTCTGCTGGGAGTTCTCCAGCTTTGCATATATGTAGTATTCTCCCTCCGGGGCTTCAGAGCAGTCCCAAAGATAGGATCCTGCATTCCATTCAAGACCTGAAGCTATGAACTCCATACCGTTGCCTGGATCGGTGTCGGTATCGTAGTAGAGGCTGACTGTCCCGCCGTAAGGAGTACTGGCAGCCCACTGTATGGTGTACTCGTTCTGGGCATAGGCACCCCAGGGAGGCGGTGCTGTGACTATGATGTAGTTGTACTCGTGTTCAACGGTGAGGGTGCCGTCGCTGTAATCACCGGCAAAGCCGTCAGCGCCCGGCACGGGAGGACCGTCGTCAGGGTCGTATATCGCGGCATAAACGTACCAGTCCCCTTCAGGTACCGACACGGTGTTCCATTCGTAGTTTCCGGAGTTGGCAAGCAGGTCGGCTATCTGTGTCATGCCGTTGCCCGGGTTGGTGTCGTCGTCATAGTACAGGGCAACCACGCTTCCTGCCCCGCCGGATGCGATCCACTCAACGGTGTAGCTGCTGTCTGCTGTGGCGCCTGCGGACGGGGGGGCAGTGACTTCCATGGAGTAGCCTGAGTGGTTAACGCTGAGCATTCCCTGGCTCCAGGCGCTGCCGGAACCCCTCCATATCTCAGGATCACGCATTCTATCATCTGAGACGAAACCGTAAATCCAGTAATCGCCGTCGGGCACTTCTGAACAGTTCCAGTTGTACTGGCCGGAGTTCCCCGTACCCTGAACGATTGTGTATATGGTTCCGCCCGGCTGATTCGAAGTGCTGTAATACAGGTACACCCAGGCTGAGTCCGGAGCATCTGTGGTCCACTGAAGCATGTATTCCTCATCTGCGGTGTCACCTTCGGGGGGTGGGGCCGTGAAGGCGAAGGAATACTCGTCCTCGTGTATGATGGTCACCCTGCCGGTGCTCCAGTCGCTTCCCTGGCCCCTTTCGGCAAAGGCTGCGAAGATGAACCAGCTTCCCTCGGCCACCATTTCGGTATTCCAGAGATGGGAACCGGAATTGGAAACACCCCCGGCCACCGGATAAAGGGTAGCTCCGGTGGTATCTGCCGCGTAGAAGAGATCAAGCACAGCGTTGGAAGGAGCATCTGATTCCCACTCTAGAAGGTAGCTATCATCTGCCTGCGCTCCCTCAGCCGGTGGAGCTGTAATGGTGACATACCATGGGAAATCGTGAGTGATGGTGAGGGTTCCCTGACTGTAGCTATCCGCCAGGACCGTTCTACCGACTGGGGATATCCTGGAGAGCATGGCAGTCAGGGCCCTGCCACCATCAGCCGGCGCAATGAGCTGGGCGTAGATATAGTACTCCCCTTCGGGGGTACCGGAGCAGTCCCATGTGAAGTAGCCGTCATTGAAAGCCCCTGATGCTATTGATTGCAGTCCCCCGGAAGGATCAGTATCGGTATCGTACCATAGGGTAACGGTTGCTCCGGAGGGTGCGTTGCTGCTCCACTCGATGGTGTAGGTATTGTCGGCGGAGTCGCCGGCGGCGGGGGGCTTCTCAACTATGATCCATGGGTCGGGAACATGGTTCACAACAAGGGAGCCCTGGCTGTATACGTTCACCGTATCCGTTTCACCGGCTATCATGCCCTTTATCCTGTAGGTGCCGTCGGGTATCGAGGCGCAGTTCCAGAGATACTCTCCGTTGTCAGGCTGATCCAGAGCTATCTGCATCTCTCCCCCGGGGAGCGTGTCGGTATCGTACCAGAGGCTCACAAGACCCTGGGTGAAACCGGTTGATACCCACCGCAGGGTGTAAGACTCATTGGCGATATCGCCTTCAGGGGGTGGTGCCGTAAAGGTGAGGGAAGGTTCCCCTCCTGTATGATCCACCTCAAGTGCCCCCTGGGACCAGCTTGAAGCGGTCTCCATTCCGCTGGTTATGATAGCCCTCACCAGATATGTGCCGCTTGGCACCTGAGAAAGGTCCCACTGGTGGGAACCGGAAACCGAGAGCCCGGAGGCGATGAACTGCTGCCCTATGGGACTCTCTACGGTGTTGTAGTAAAGCGAGACATTACCTGTCCCTTCTCCTGTCCAGGTAACAGTGTAGGTGTCCGTGGCATAAGCCCCCGAGGCCGGTGGTGCGGTAACTGTCACAGAAAGGGGGTCGGAGGGTCCCGAAGTATCGTCCCCGCAGGATAAGAGGAGTATGAAGAGAGCAGCTGTGAGGAGCTTCCTGGTCACTGTGACACCTCCGTGACATTCTGGTGTTGAGTTGGAAGGAATACCGGTATCTCGTCGCGGTACGGTGGGATCCTGGGCTCGAAACCGGGCCCCTTGGGACTGTCGGACTCAATGGGAAGACCCGGATCCCGGCCGTTGATGGGTCCGTGTGTTACATCCGGCAGCCACACATCGGAGGAGAAGAACCGAAGCCTGTCAATGTTCCAGCCTCCAGTAGTGATGCTGCCGTCGGAGGTCATTCTCCAGCGGAAGACAACGGTCCTGTTCGGCCCGAAGACAGTAGCGGGAAACTCATCTACCCTGTACCTGTAGTGTCCCCACCCGGACTGAATGGAGCTCACGGTACAGAATGTGTGCCAGTCATCGAACTGGTGCGGGGCAATGTCGCTGAACCTTGCCGCCTGCACATAGCCGTAGTCGTATCCCGACTCGAACCTGGGCGATGCGTAGAACTCTATGTAGGCGAAGGTGTCGTAGTTGTCCATGGTGTACACTATGGGCGGAGTGATCAGGGCATTGTGCTGACTGTCTTCATACTGAAGGTCCCAGATGCCGTAGTTGGCCATGTCATTGCCGGCCCACCTCCAGCCATCGGGTGTGTATGTGGGGTCGTGGGATCCTGAGCTGACCCAGGAATAAGTGAACCAGTCTGCCTTTTCCGGAGTGTAGCCCCAGATGATCTGAGGCCAGTCGGCGCCAGCCCTGCTTCTGGTGTAGTCAAGCTCCCAGCCTGTGTTGCTTGAGGCGCCTGTGGTGCCGTAGTTGAACCGGAGTCGTACCTCTTCTCCTGCATACTCGGTTATGTCTATCACGGAGAAGTTCCATACTCCGGAACCCGTGGCCCCGGTCCAGCCGGGGTCATTGTTCAGCGCCGGGACCGAAGCCGTGTAGTATCCCCAGTAGGGAACTATCAGTTCCCAGGTCTCACCATTGTTACTGGTTATCTTAACATTGCATCCGTCTCCGGAGGAGCCGAAACTGTACCTGTGGAAGAAGGCAATTGCCATTCTTTCCCCGTGTGGGTAGCCCGTGAGATCTATCAGAGGGCTCTGAAGCCAGGATTGTGTGGGTGTCGCCTGGTAACTGCCGCTGCCCGCGGTTGCGTAACACCAGCTGCCTAAGAACGAAGCATGGTTCGATGGCTCCCATTCGCTCAAGGCGTATCCCGGCCAGGGGCCGTGGGTCCATCCCTCCATTCCCCATCCCATTTCCTGGACCGATATCTGATCATAGTCTATGCCGTCGACACTGATGGGTTCCGTACCTCTCTGGGGGAACCCTATCAGGAAATTCGAACTGAACGGGACTCCAGCGTTGCGCGCAGCCTGGTCAAGATCCACTGTGGCTTCGGTCCAGTTTGGGAAACTGGCCGGAGCGGCGAGGATCCTGTTGCTCATGTCCCAGTAGCCCTCGGTGCCATTGGCCACCACCACATTGTCGATGCTGAGACCGCCATTGGCGGTTGAGCTGACCGTATTAAGCGTGCCGCTCTGGGCGAAAATCAGTTTTGTGTTCGCCAGGTCATAGCCCGCCGGCAGCAGCTGGTCCAGGTCCACGGTTACGGTGGTCCAGGAGCCTGCGGGATATGATCCCGGGTTCAGGTTCTGCTGCGCCACGGGATCGCTGGTAATCCCGCCTGTGCCGATGAGTCCAACGAAGGCGGAGTTTGGCGAACCCCTGCTGCACATGTCGAAGGACAGCTCTATGTCTGAACTTCCGGCGAAGGCTGAGAGGTCCATAGTTGCCATAACCCTGCTGGTTCCAGTGTATCCGTACCTGCGGGAATCAAGGTTGAGATAGTTTCCGTCGGTGGGATAGGCGTTCAGCACCTGCACCCGGACATATTCGTTCGTCCAGTAGGTCCAGTCCCTCGGCATATAGCCATCGCGAAAACCGCTGAAATCCTCATTGATGACCTCTACCTGGCTGTCGGGTACCCATACTGGAAGGAATACGCCGTCCTCATAGTTGAGAGCGTCGCTGAACTCCTTCCAGAAGAAGTGAAGCCTGAGATCGTCGGAGTACTCATTGTATCCCGAAAGATCCACACTCCAGATGGCCATCTGAGAGCTGTTACCGCTACGGTAGCAGTCAAGGGCGAGACAGCTCTGACCCTCGTAGGCTTCGCTGTCGGTCCACCTGCGAATCCTGCCGTAGCCGTCGTCCTCAATATAGAGTTCCCAGTTATTGTTCCAGGTTATCGGGTCCTCGAAGTACTCGGCGAAGTGGGGTTATGGATCCTGATTTCGGATCTGAAATAT
>CAYLXG010000117.1:2169-3991 GCA_964387445.1 uncultured bacterium | reverse complement strand
CCCGGTCCTTACAATATCCCCTGCTTCCATGGTGTCAGCGAAAGCGAATGGAGTAGGTGTTTCAAAATCCTCGAGGAAAATCACATGCTCGAACCTTGATCCCAGTCCTTCATCGTATGAGGCGATCAGCTCCCTGAGCAATGCAGGGTCTCCTGCCGCTACAAGATTGTAGGGTGTTGCGCTGCCGCTGTAAAAAGCTCCGGACTCCATGGTCATCCGCCAGGACACTGTCCTGATAAGTTCAGGGTCCGTTGTTTCGCTTCCGGTTCCGTCGGTGTAGACGAAGGATATCTCGGCTCCGGGTACAGGGGGCATGAGGCTTGCATCATTGCCGTCATAGGCCACAATGGAGCCGTTCCTGTTCTCGATGGTCACCATGTCCTCGGGACCTAGTTCCCCGGGGTTCAGGGTGTTGGAGGTGAAGGAGAAGGAGCCTTCCTCCATTTGGCTGACCGGTTCCTCCAGCCTGAAAAGGTCTCCGGGATAGGCGGCGTTCGCAAGCAGTGCCTCTATCTCCGAAGAGGCCATCATTGCCGCCGTACCCTCAACTGACCGGTCCGCCACGTGGTCCGCGGCGCCGGTGCCCGTCCTCAGGAGCAAGAAGGCCGCGGCGGCGATAACGCCTATCAGGACCACGACCATCATGATCTCAACAAGGGTGAATCCCCTTACTCTTTCCATGATGTCCTCCGCTCTTCCAAGTTACTGACTATATGTATCATACAAGATCATCCGTTATTTCGATATCCCCCTGGTCAGGGGGGTCCACAAGCCAGCTGAATACGTTCCACCTGCCCAGCATGGGAAAGAGCGGCGGATGCAGCGCACCGAGGCCCTGATCCCAGGATATCCCCAGTTCATAACCGCTGTTCGCCGACGAAAGCCTTCCCATCTGTACCTGTGTAAGACTGCCGGAGACGGTGACCCTGGTCTGCTCCTGAGGTCTGTAGGGGGTTGCGGCCCGAAGCCCTCCCCCGGCGGCAACAACGGAAGCCCTTATGAGCATCGCTCCGTCCGTCTCTATCTGCCAGTCGCCGGACCAGTCTCCGGTGCCGGAAAGGTCAGGGTCCTCGGCTATAACCATGCTGCCCAGGGAGACAAGGCCCATGGGGCCCCCTGAACCGGCAACACCGCCGTCTATTCCGCCCCCAATGATCAGATCGCTCCTGGCCAGGATGGTAAGGGGCTCTTCCAGGCACCTCACGGACTTGATGATCACAGGACTGAACCCATTGTCCACCAGCAGCAGGTCCACTCCGGAAAGGTCGAGAACCCTCTCCTCGGCTCCCTCTGTCTGTTTGAACCGCACCCTGTTTCCGTCGAGGAGCAGCCTTGCGGCGGTAATCCTCACTCCCTCGGCGCTTGATGCCAGGTTCCTGAAATGCGAGCTCATCCTGGAAAAGTCCACCGGCGGGGAACAGGGCCTCCAGTAGGGTGAACCCTGCCTGTGGTTGGCATAGGGCCTTACCCAGATGGAGCTTCCCTCGGGATGGGGAACGGTGGAGAAACCGCTGTCTGAGAAGCGGAAGCCGCCATCGGAGGTGGTGGAGAACATCTCTCCCTTGGGGTCTCCGGTGGAATCGGGAGAGTAACTGGAGAACTCTATCACCCCATTGGAGTGAACCGCTCCGTTGATCTCCCTGCCGTCGGAGAAGAATCCGCCCCCGATGCCCTCGTGGGTGAGGAGCGCATAGCTGGAAGGGTAAGCGGGGGAAGCCCCAGCCACCACTTCGCGGCTCACATTGCCGGCCAGACCTTCCGTCCTTATTTGAACTGAGCCGTTGCCTAGGCCGGCCATCAGCGTTCCGTTGTACGGGTCTAT
>CAYLXG010000117.1:0-2159 GCA_964387445.1 uncultured bacterium | reverse complement strand
GGAGCCTGGTCCACCCCATGCTGTCGCCCTCCATCGAGAGCAGGAAGGGGTCGCCTTCCGGCAGCTCGTCCAGGGACTGAAGGTGATGAACCGCAAGGGCAACCCCGGCCTCGGCGCTTGCCAGTGCCCTTGTGCGGTTCATGGTGAAGGCCATGGTCCTGGCGTTCATGGTGAAGTAGGTGTAGGTAACACCCACCAGGGCGAACAGCGCCGCCGCCACTATCACCACCGTTGCCAGAACCGAGCCCCTTTTCCCCTTCATTCTTCGATTCTCCTTCTAGTAAGGCTGGTAGAGTCCTCTGTCCACATCCTCCGGGGTCATATCCGGCCTGTCTGACCACATTACAGTATTCCAGTTTGCCGTGGTGGGAAAGTAGGGGGGATGCATGGTGAGAAGCCTCGGATCGAACCACACCGAAATGTCGAATCCCTGGCCGCTGGAGGTGCCTGTGTATCCCTCTTCCTGTATCATGTACCCGCCTAAGAGAGTGAACTGTGCGCATTTACTTGTTCCAGGAGCCGGTAGCGGCTCCCAATACTTCTCTGCCTCAAGGACTCCGTCCAGTGTGACAATGACCGCATCGAACTCAAATGACACATCAGTAAAGATCTGAAAACCTTCCCAGCCAGGCTCAGGCCCGTCGGGATCGTCAGCGATTATCAGATCTCCTCTCACGCACATAAGACCCAGAATGACCTTGTTGTCGGGGTCTTCGAACTCTCTGTTCGCGTACAGGAGAGGTCCGCTCATATAGAGGCTTCCCATCAAGCCTATGGTAAGGGACATATCCCACGTTGGAAACTGGTCTCCGGATAGATACACTCTCTCATCGTCTTCGTTCGCTATCCAGACCACCGGGTTGTCCAGAGTCGCGAGATCATAGGTTTCATCCGCCCCGCCGGCGGTGCGCCTGACCACCATGGTGCTGTCCCCCTCAAGCCTTATTCTGGCGCCGTCCTCAAGGTCCAGAACCAGCCCTCCGTTCTGTGCGGCGGTCCTCACCCCCTCCCAGTCAAGCTCATCCGAACCGAAGGGGATGGGTTCGATGCCCAGCTCGAAGTATGGAGAGCCCATCATAAGCCTGTTGTAGGGCTGCATCTGCAGGTTCCCCGCGGCTGGGGTGGTCTCGTGGGATCCGCCGGCGCCGGTTCCGTAGATGTAGTAATCTGAGGTGAGCTGAAGACTGTGGAGGAGCGGGTCGTTCTGGTGGGTGGGGCTGCTGCTGTAGATGCAGACGGGCCCGTTGGCGTAGAAGGGGCCGTCGAACCTGTACCCGTCGGCGTAGTAGCCGTCGGTGGATGGATCGTCCATGAAGACGGAGAACCTGGCCAGGTTCTCAGGCATTACTACTGCCTCCATTCCGTAGGTTTCGGTGGTGCTTCCCTGAACCTCCGCGATGCACCTCAGCATGAAGGCGTTTGCACTGGTTACCACATAGTTGCTGTCATTGGGATCCACCGTTACGAATGCGGATCCCATCGCCCCTGGGCATGTCTCGAAGGATGACATGGTTCCCAGAATCGGAGTTGGAGCAAGGGTGTCCGGAAGGCTTGCCCCGGAAACCAGCATGTGGGTGGCCAGGTTTATGGCCGCCTCGGCGGAAAACCGGGCCTGCATCCTGTCCCTGGTCCATATCTGGGTATCAACATTGTTCTTCAGGTAGGTGTAGAGCGCGCCGGTGAGGATGATCAGGAAAATGGCGGCGACAACGACCAGCATCAGGGCGGATCCTCTTCTTCCATTGTTGTTCATCGCTATCCTCCTATATGCCGCTGCGGCCGTAGAAGCCCACATTGTCTATGTTCCAGCCGCCTTTTTCGGCCCATGGGCCGCTGGACAGAACGAACCGCACGAAGTAGTAGCTCTTTCCGTCGGCAATGGCTTCATCGAAGTATGAGGTAAGCTGGAGCACATCGCCTGTCCAGCTGGTGTCGTCGTAATCGCAGGTCTTCACCGTTTCCCAGTCCGTGTCCGATGTGGGCGGAGTGTCAGTATAGGTGAAGGCCATCTGTGTGAGGGCGAGGTCGTGGAACGAGCTTATCAGACACCTGTCGTAGCTCATGGCAATGGAATCGTAGGCCGCGGCCTCGGAAAGGTCGTATGCTCCTGACCTTATCCAGCACCAGGCGTTGGGATCGTAGTTGCCGTCGTCGGTAAG
>CAYLXG010000116.1:6946-8509 GCA_964387445.1 uncultured bacterium | reverse complement strand
GCCATCCGATACATCTGGAGCCCATGGGAAGAAGATCAAGGGTGATGTACCTGAACGGGCTGTCCACAAGCCTGCCTGAGGAGATTCAGGAAAGGACGGTAAGGTCCCTTCCGGGTTTTGAGAACGCGGTTATATCAGCCTACGGCTATTCTGTTGAGTACTCTTTCCTGGCCCGGGGAGAGTTCACCAGTACCCTGAGGATGAGGGGAACGGACAACCTGTATGCCGCAGGGCAGATCCTGGGAACATCAGGATACGAAGAGGCGGCGGCGGCGGGTCTCCTGGCTGGTGCAAACGCCGCATCGGCGGCGATGGGAGAAGAAGAAGCCGTTCCGGACAGGATGAAAAGCTATCTGGGAGTGATGATCGACGACCTGGTCAGCAGAGGAGCTGAGGAGCCCTACAGACTTTTCAGCAGCCGGGCTGAGAACAGGCTATTTCTCAGGCAGGACAACGCCGATGAGAGAATGGAGCAGCTTGCTGAAGCCACTGGTACAAGAAGCCCCGGGAGAGTTAGGGCTTATGCGGAGAGGAAGAGGCTGAGAGGGCGGATAAGGGACGCCATGCTTTCCACCAGAGTGGATGGGATTACCCTGGAGGAGCTGTCAAGGAGACCGGAGATAACAGCGGACGATATAGCCGCATATCTTCCAGCCTCGGGGGAGGAGTACAGGAACCTGCTGGCAACTGAGGTGCTGAACGCCAAGTATTCCGGCTACATTAAGAGGGCTGAGCGCAGGCACTCTTCCAGGGAGCGCTTCAGAGAGGTGTCTCTTCGTGGGATAGAGGATTATTCGAAGGTAAGCTCCTTGAGCATAGAAGCGGTTCAGGCTCTCGAACGAGTTATGCCGGCAACCGTACGGGAAGCGGAAGGCATGCCGGCGGTGAGGGAAGCCGATCTGGAAGCCCTTATCCTTCATCTGATGAAAGCGGATGTTTCACGTGAAACACCATGATCTTCCCGAACCGGCAGCGGTGGCGAGCGCCTGTTCCTTGCTGGGGGTGTCTCCTCCTCCCGATTTCCACCGGAGACTCTCCGTTTACCTGGACATGCTGACGGACTGCGCGGGAAGGATGAACCTCATCGGCCCCGCTGAAACCGGAAGACTCTGGGGCAGGCATGTTCTGGAGTCCGTGGCCTATGCGGCATTTCTCAAGCCCAATTCGGAGATAACGGACATCGGTTCCGGCGCCGGTTTCCCCGGGTTCGTTCTTTCGCTTCTGGGATTCAGTACTACCCTGATCGAACCCAGAAGGAAAAGGGCCGCCTTTCTGGAAACCGCCGTCCGGGAGTGCTCCCTGGAGAACTGCACCGTCCGGTGCGCCAGGGTCGAGGAAGCGGGACCCTATGCACCGGGAACGGTTTTTACCTCAAGGGCGGTTGGAGGGCCGGGAACTGTCATCTCGCTCATCAGGGGTCTCACAAGGGATCGCTTCTCCCTTCTGATAAGGGTGGATCACAGTGAGATACCGCCGGAAGGGTGCTCTGTTCTCCACAGGCTTCCCTCTCCTCCGCTTGACCGCGGCGGTTTTATACTGCAGTATTCGCATTCCCGGTAAACG
>CAYLXG010000116.1:2846-6936 GCA_964387445.1 uncultured bacterium | reverse complement strand
ATTCGCACTCCGATGAACCGAATACAGAGAGGTGTACCGAATGACCAGAATACTCGCGGTGGCCAACCAGAAGGGCGGCGTTGGAAAGACCACCACGGTAATCAACCTCGGCGCCAGCATGGCCGTTCACGACAAGGACGTTCTGCTGATAGACATGGATCCCCAGGCCAACGCTACCAGCGGCGCCGGCTGCAGGGAAGCGCAGGAAAAGGGGATCCACGATTTCATCTCCGGGGAAGCCCGGCTTGAAGAATGCATATGGAAGACAGATGTGGAGGGGCTGCATGTCCTGAGGGGCTCACGGCACCTTGCCGGTACGGAGATAGAGCTTGCCGAGGCAGACCACAGGGAACACTATCTCGCAAGGGCGCTTTCATCGTCAGACCTGAGCAGGTACGACTACGTTCTCATTGACTGTCCGCCCTCTCTGGGTCTTCTCACGGTGAACGCGCTGGTGGCTGCTCATGGGGTGCTGCTTACCGTGCAGAGCGAGTACTATGCCCTTGAGGGCCTGAGCCATCTCCTTGACACCATCAAGAGAGTAAGGGGCAACTGGAACAGCGACCTGAAGGTTTTCGGAGTCGTTCTGACCATGTACGACAAGAGGCTGAAGCTGAGCCGCGAGGTGGAGGATGAAGCCAGTTCCCATCTGGGCGGGCTGCTGTTCAGGACCAGGATACCAAGGAATGTAAGGCTGAGCGAAGCTCCAAGTTACGGTATGCCGGTGATCATTTACGACGCCTACTCCTCCGGCGCCAAAAGCTACATGAGCCTGGCAAGGGAGGTGATGTCCAGATGAAAAGGAAGAAAGCCCTGGGCAGGGGTCTCGAAGCCCTGCTTCCGGATGTGGCGGAGGACGGCGGGAAGTCGGGAACGCCTGCAATGATCGATACGGATCTGATAGACCCCAACCCTTTTCAGCCCAGGATCGACTGGGATGACACCGAGCTGGAGTCCCTGAGCCTGTCCATCAGGGAACAGGGCATACTGCAGCCTCTGGTGCTGAGGACCGCCGGGGACAGGTACCAGCTCATTGCAGGGGAGAGACGGCTCAGGGCTTCCAGGCTTGCTGGTCTTTCACAGGTTCCGGCGTTCATAAGGGAAGCCGACGACAGGCAGATGATGGCCCTTGCCCTGGTTGAGAACATACAGAGGCAGGACCTTAACCCCATGGAGAAGGCAGAGGCCTTCACCCGTTTCTGTGCCGAGTTCAGCATGACCCAGGATGAACTGGGCAGGCAGGTCGGTCTCAGCAGGTCCGCGGTTGCCAATTTTCAGAGGCTCATGGAGCTGCCGGAACAGGTGAAGAACATGGTAAGGAACGGAAGCCTGTCCATGGGGCACGGCAGGGCATTGCTTTCCCTTGAGAACAAGGAAGCCATGATAAGGATGGCAAAGTTATCCCAGGCAAGGGGTTACAGCGTTAGAACCCTTGAGGATGCCGTGCGGAAGAGAACCGGAGGTTCCGGGAGCAGGAAGCCCGGGAAAAAGAAGGTCCTTCCTGAGGTGGCCCAGCTGGAAAGGGAGCTGGAGCGATGCCTTGGAACTAAGGTCGCCCTGAGGGACTCCGGTGGAAAGGGCCGCCTGGTGATCGATTATCAGTCGCTGGACGAGCTGGACAGGATTCTTAATATAATCAGGGGTCGGTGAAAGCCGGTTGTTTTTGAATACCACCAAACCATTACGGAGGTTATAATGGCCTACAAGATCAACGATACCTGCATCGGCTGCGGCGCATGCGTGGGCGAATGCCCTGTGGACGCCATCAGCGAAGGCACTCCCTACGAGATAGATCCGGCCACCTGCATCGACTGCGGGGCATGTGCCGCGGTCTGCCCGGTTAGCGCCATAGAGGCTCCCTAGCCGCAGGTCTCCATCTGGCCGCGTCATTCCTGGAACTTGCAGGAAGGCGCGGCCTTTTTACATCTCCTTCATAAGGAACGTGTAGAGCTGGAACAGCTCCTCCACCATTATCTCGGCACTGAAGGGCTTCAGGTCCTGATCAACCGTGCTGAGAAGACGTTCCCTGAGCTCGGGGGACTCAAGAAGCCTTATCACGCCGCTTGAAAGGCACTCCAGATCTCCGTGGGAGCAGAGGTAGCCGTTACGAAGGCCGTTAACCAGCTCGGCTATTCCCCCCACATCGGTGGCCACCACCGGGATCTTTACGGCAAGGGCTTCCAGCATGGCCCTTGGAAGGCCCTCGCTGCGGGATGTGAGAAGAAATACGTCGAAGGAGGGCAGGATCTCGGCAACATCCTTGCGGCTTCCGAGAAGAAGGAAGTTGGCGCCCAGATGGAGTTCCTCGATGTAGCTCTTCATGTAGTCTGACAGGGGGCCGTCGCCCACCACCACGAACCGTGCGTCAGGCAGCCTGTCCACCACCTTTCTGGCAACGTCCACTATTGCCTCAGGGTGTTTCTGCGGGGCAAGCCTTATTACGGTTCCCACAACAGGAGCATCCAGGGGGATCCCCAGCATATCCCGGGACTCCTTCTTCCTGCCCCGCATGGCAATGAACTTGTGGAACTCGACTCCGCTCCTTATCAGCTGGTAGTCCTCGGGTTTTCCGATGCCCCAGTTCACTCCCTTTCTGATGTCGTGCGGGCTGACTACGATGTTGGAGTGGGCATAGCGGTATCCGACCCTCTCCAGCACGGCATAAAAGGCCTTCTGAACCGGCGGCATCGTATCGAAGAAGGACCAGCCGTGAACGGTCTGCACTATCTTCACCGGAACCCTTGCCATGTGTGCGGCCAGCCTGCCAAGGAACTTGGCCTTGGAGCCGTGGGTGTGCACGATGGAGAAATTGTGCTGCTCTATGATCCTCTTGATCTCGAAGAAGGCCCTGACATCATGGTAGGGGGAGAGCTTCCTTATCAGGTGAGGAGCCTCGAAGACTGGGATTCCGTACTTGTCCGACAGATCGCTGAATGTTCCCTCCGGAGATATCTCAGGGCCTGTGAGGACAGCCGAGGGATATCCCATGGCGGTTATGTCCCGGCAGCTTATCAGTGTGTTCATCTGGGCGCCGCCCACCGCCATCTTGGTGATTATGTGAAGAACGGTGGTGGTGCCGGCGTTCATTGCCTGGAGGGTTGCCGTTCAGATCTGCGGAAGAACAGGCAGGATCGATAGAAAACGGCTGCCAGCACCGTGAGACCCGAATAGAACAAAGGGCTGAGGAAAACGGTTCCAACGACCCAGAAGCCTATAAGGAGAGGCATTATCCTCTTCCAGTGCCAGGAAACGGTCTTGAGCTGAGTTCCTCCGTAGGAGTTGTAGTCCCTGAAGAGATCCTCGGCAAAGCTGAAAAGAACAACGGAAACAGCGGTAAGGGACAGATGAAGAGCTATTCCTCCAGCGAGGTGGCGATTGTTGACGAAAGCCAGTATGGATGTAACGAACGGCAGGAGAAGAAGCCCCGTCAGCAAAAATCTCATGCCCCACAAAAGGGCATCGTCAAGGGAGAAAGAGCCGTTCCTTTTCTCAGCGGCGCTGGTAAACCTGTGGAGAAGGTTCCTTGAGAGCCTGAATAGAATGACCAGCACAAGTACGATCCCAAGAACGATGCCGTAGTCCGCAAGCCTCTGTGTCAAACCCTCTTCCTTTCCGCCCTGAGCTGATTCGCAAGCCCGAAGGAAGCCACCAGCAGGGCGATTCCCCAGTAGGCCGTGGTTCCAGCGGCAATACCCGCCCAGGCAAGCAGGTTCACCGTGCCCGAAGAGGCCAGCGACGCACCCAGGAGAGCAGTAAGTACCGAGAATACAAAATTACGGAAGAAGTAAACAAGAGCACCTGTTCCAACGGTGACGGCGATAAGTACTGGAACAGAACAGAAAGGGAAGAATATCTTTGCGGCAAAGAAACCCAGAAGGGCACCGGCAAGGAAGAATGCTGCCCTGTAGAGGAATATTGCGATAACCAGGAAAAGAAGTGCAATGACAGGAGGGCCCCACTTCAGGACCCCGGGACCCGCCCCAAGGGCGGCCAGGGCAGAGGATCCGTAGAGGTAGCCGATCCCAAGGGCTGCCAGCCCCAGGGCCAGGGGAACCAGCCTCCTTCCGTTGAAAGCCAGCGCCAACCCGGC
>CAYLXG010000116.1:0-2836 GCA_964387445.1 uncultured bacterium | reverse complement strand
AGGACTTATTTTTTTTATTCCTTTACTTAAATCAATTGTTACCCTGACAATAAATCTTGCAAGGGAAGACGAATCAAAACGTTCACTTCCTTCACCCTGTCGGCTCAGGTCTATAGTTGTTGCAGTTACAGCCTTTGCCTTCTTTGACAGCCGCAGAGTCAGTACCATAATCAATCCGGCAGCTACCAGGAATATCGGAACGAGAAGCGGATGGAAAAGCACCAGTTCTCCCAGCATCAGCTGCCCTCTATCATCTCAACCAGGGGCAGTAGCCCCTGGGATTCTCCGTGGGCCCCGGTGCCGTCAAATCCGTCGTTGTATCCGTTGCGCACAAGTATGACTTTCATGCCCGCCTCTCTTCCGGCGATCACTCCCTTCATGGCGTCCTCGATCACAAGGCACCGTGACGGGTGGATGCCAAGCACCCCGGAAGCTCTGAGGTAGATGTCCGGGCTGGGTTTGCTCCTGAGACCCTCGCCCCCCACGATGACAGGCATGGCAACCTTCCATCCGGAGGTGATGCCGGCGATGAGATCAGAGGAAGTGTTCGACGCAATGGCACAGGGCTTCCGTTCCATTACGGCGCTGACGAGCCTTTCCGCTCCGGGAAATGGACAAATGGCCCCGGAATGGCAGAACTCGGCGTATATGGATCTCTGCTGTGCCTTTGCATCCTCAGGGCATGGTACGTTCAGACCTGTTCTGTTCATCTCCCCCTCAAGACCTTCTCCCAGGTAAGCCCAGTGCTTCCAGTAGTCCTCCTCCCCAACGCTGTGGTTCCACCTGGAAAGCACCCGGTTCCAGGACCGGCGGTAGAACGGCTCACTGTCCGCAAGGACACCGTCAAAATCCAGAAGAACCGCTTCACATCCGCTCCAAAGCTCATCAAGTGCCGTCATATACCCCCCGGGGTCTGGTTGAGGAAGAAGATTTGAACCATAGTATCATATCTATTATTCTGCCCGGATTCCATAGAGACGGAGGTTTATCTTGCTGGCCAGCTACAACGAGATAAGACAAGCTGCACGCGCCCTTTCCGGTTCCAGGGTTGCGGTTCCGATGGGTCACGATCCCGCTTCACTCACCGCCCTGATACAGGCTTCGGAAACGGGTCTTGCGGGAAGCGTGATAGTAGCACCCGCAGCGGAAGTGAAAAGATCACTGGAGGAGATGGGGAAAAGCCTTCCATCGGATGTACAGGTCATAGACTGTTCCGATCCGGAGCAGGCTGCCAGGGAGGCAGTAAGGCTTGTGAGTTCCGGGGAGGCCGGAATGCTGATGAAGGGTCTCATAAAAACGTCTATCTTTCAGAAAGCGATACTCGACAAGGAGATAGGTCTTCGCACCGGCAGGGTTCTCAGCCATGTGGCCGTGGTGTACGCCCCACGGCAGAAGAGGCTGGTGGCCATAACCGACGGAGGCATGAACATAAGGCCCGACCTCGAGCAGGCCAGGCAGATAGCCTCCAACGCCGGGGATGTGATGGTGCGTCTTGGGGCGGAGAAGCCCCTTATCGCGCTGCTGGCGGCCGTGGAGGTCGTGAACGAAAAGATGCCGGAAACCCTTCTGTGGGAACAGCTTGCCAGGGAAGGCATTGAAGGGGCCGAGGTTGCCGGGCCGGTTGCGGTGGACGGCGCCATGGATCCCGAGGCGGCGGCGGTGAAGAACATGACCGGACCGGTTGCAGGAAGGGCTAACGTGCTGGTGACCCCGGATATCGCCTGCGGCAACATCTTCGCCAAGGGCTTCATGTACATGACCGATACCGAAGTGGGCGGAATAATAGCTGGAGCAGCGGCTCCGGTGGTGATGCTGAGCCGTTCCGACACTGCCGGGACTAAGCTGAACAGCCTGGCCCTTGGCGCGGTCATTGCAGGGGGGGCGAAGTGAGCGAAAGACTCATACTGGCGGTCAATCCCGGCGGAACCTCCACCAAGGCGGGGCTCTTCAGGGAGGATGAGATGCTCTTCGAGGAGAATGTCCACCATGAGACCGAAGAGCTTGCGGCATTCACCTCCACCATAGACCAGATGCAGTTCAGGAAGGGCATCGTACTGAATACACTGAAGAGCTGGGGTTATGCACCGGGGGACCTTGCCGCGGTGGTTGGCAGGGGCGGAACCTTCAAGCCCCTGGAAAGCGGCACCTACAGGGTAAACGAGAAGCTTCTGGAGGACATTCGCGAAGGTTCAACGCTCCAGGCGGACCATCCCTCCAATCTGGGGGCTCCCATAGCCATGGCAATTGGATCCGGGGCCGGAGTGCCGGCCTACTTCGTTGACCCGGTCTGTGTCGACGAGATGATAGAGGAGGCCCGGTACAGCGGTCATCCCCTTCTTCCCCGGAAAAGCCTGAGCCACGCTCTGAACATCAGGATGGTGGCCTACAAGGCCGCCGAAAAGCTCCGCAGGCCCATGGCGGAGCTGAACATGGTGGTGATGCACCTGGGCAGCGGCGTAAGCGTGAACGCCCTCCGACGGGGAAGGATGATAGACACCAACAACGCCAACGACGGCGGACCCTTCAGCTCTACCCGTACCGGCGGACTGCCCATGACCGGCCTCATGAAGATCTGCCTCAGCGGCGAGTATACCCCTGCACAGCTGAAGACCATGTTCCTGAAACAGGGGGGAGTTTACGCCTACCTGGGAGAGGAGCACGTGGGGAAGGTCAAGGAGATGGCCGAAGCAGGGGATGCGAAGGCGGACGGCGTTATCAGGGGAATGGCCTACCAGATGGCCAAGGAGGCCGGGGCCATGGCCGCGGCCCTCAGGGGAGAGGTCGATGCCGTGGTCATAACGGGAGGAATGGCATACAACTCCTGGCTTACGGACCT
>CAYLXG010000115.1:0-8520 GCA_964387445.1 uncultured bacterium | reverse complement strand
AGAAACGCATGGCTCAGAAGTGCCGTATTCTCAGCATACCGCGACTCCCTTGAGACTTCTGTCAGGCAGGCCATTACACAGCACGACCTCGAGAACTACAGACAGCTTATGGGCAAAGTGGTCTGGTACACCCCAGCCGGTCTGGAGCCGAGGGGGCCGGAAAGGCTCCCGGACCTTGGGTGGGAGCTGGCGTTCGCCCTTGACACCATCGATGCCGGCGAGTCTGTTGCGGTCAACGGGATCGGATATACCCTGGATTCTCTGGTGGTCTCCGCCGACAGCCTGATCCAGATCACCCTTGCGGACACCTCAAGGGTTAATACTTTTGCCAGGGATGCACTTGCCGAGCGCAGAACGGAGGACACTCTGGATTCCCTGAAAGGCATGCTCCGTCTCTCCCTCTCAATTGATTCATCGATGGTTGACTCACTGGTGCTCAGGTCATGGGACCTGCCGGATTCAACCCTCCTGGCATTCTGGGACGGAGGCATTCTTACCGTCAGGGACCTTCGGGGTATCGCTGAACTGACCTCCATGGGAACCCCTGTTTCAACGGAGTCCGCTCCCTGGGTGCTTCACAACCTGGCAAACCATGCCAGACTGCAGCTGATAGAACAGCTTTTCGCAAGTGACCATCCTGCGGTTTACGATGAACTTGTCTCGGAGAGCGACGCCTTTGCCCTGGAGTATGCTTCAGATCTGCTGTTCAATGATATGGTTCTCACCAGGATCGAGATCACCGAGGAAATGCTGCTGGATGCTTACAATGCACTGGATCCTCCTCCTCTTATGCCTGAAACCCGGGTGTTCCTCTCTGCCGTCGTTCCTCCGGAAGGGATAAATGAAGCCATGGAGGCCGGCGCATCCGGCACCCTCCTTGAGTCCTTCGACTATCCTGGCTATGCCAGGTTCCTTGCTCCCGGCGAGGAGCACAGGTCCGTCCCGTTGGCCGCATCCCAGCTGCCTGCAGATCTGGGGGCTGCCCTCTTCAGTCTTCCCGGGGACAACAGGGAATGGCAGAGGCCAGTGGAGGTGGAGGAGGACCTTTTCGTCATGTTCCGACTTGACAGTGTCATCCCCCCCCACGAAGCGGAGTACGACGAAGTTCGGCTGTCTCTGATGAGCGACCTCTTCTCTCAGCTGAGGGAACAGGAAACCATGAACTGGATGAGGATGCTCGAGGAGGAACACTCCCTGGAGATTAACAGCGACATCCTGGAGAAGCTGCCACCGGATCCGGGAGACTGGAGCGAGCTCTAGTTGACCGCTCTCCTATGGATCCTCTTTCCTTTCACTGCAGCTCTGCTGTTCGCACTGCCAGGCGTTTTCGACACTTCGATGATGTCCAGGCTTGCTATCTATCCGCTGCTTGCCGTCTCCATACTCTTCGCCGGACGGAAAGGCATAGGAAGGACCCATCTGTTCATCGCCCTGGGGATAGGGCTGCTTCCTGCGCTTTCCCTTATCTGGAGCTACTCCCCGGTGGGTGGAATTCCCTTCGCTGTCAGGTGGCTCTCCTTCGGGATGATGGTGGCAGGCTTCTCCGGAACGGTGAACATTTATGGGATCAAACCCCACCTCTACGGACTGGCCGCGGCGGCGGCGGTCACATCGCTGCTCATGGCGCTGCTCGGGGCGGACACCCTCACGGGCAACCCCAACAGGGCCGGCATGATACTGGCAACGGGCTTCACCGCGTCCCTCATACTCCTTCAGCGGGAAAGACCCCTTTCATTCATCGCCCCCGCCGTGATCATCATGGGAGTCTGGCTTACGGGTTTCATCACCGGCCTTATTGCCTGCATCGCCGGGGCCGCGGTCCTTCTCGTCTCCAGGAAGTGGCGGATCAGTGCGATTCCCATTATCGGAGCAATGATCATTGCGCAGGTCCTGCTGGGAGTCTTTCCTGATGTTGCCGGCGAGATCGGGCCGACCCTTGAGCTTCGCTCGAGGATATGGCGGCAGGCTTCCGTTATGTTCCTTCAAGAGCTCCCCCTGGGAACCGGCACCGGAACCGCGCGGCTCTTCGTTTACCAGAACGCCGAGGCAGAACTTAGGGAACTCCCCGGTGAGGAGACAAGGGTTGATTACCTTCACTCAGAACCCATTACGATGCTCACCGAGAACGGGATCCCCGGGCTCCTTCTGCTGTGCTTCATGCTTAACTGGCTTTTCAGGAAGGCTGCCTCGCCGGAACTGCTTGCGCTCCTGGCAGCCTTCTGGCCGGTGTTCGCTTCTGATCTTCCCCTTGCAACGCCACTTGGGGCCATCCCCGCCGCGGTATTCCTGGGAATGGTCCCCGGATTCTCCACACGAAGGATCTCCTTTCGGGCCGCACCTTTTGCCGTGCTGGGGATACTTTCCGTTCTCTGGGGATACACCGTTATTGCAGGCTACTCAGCCATGAACGGACAACCTGATCGCTCCAGGCTTGAAAGGGCCTGCGAGAGAATACCCTGGGAGGAAAGGGCTTTTCTGGCGGCCGGTCATGCCCAGCTCAGGGAGGGGAGCGTTCTCTCCGCCCTTGAGAGTTCCCGCAGGTTCAACGAGCTCTATCCCCTCTACTGGCGGGGATGGCTGCTGAGGGCCACATCCATGTCCGCGGCTGGGATTCCGTGCGCTTCAGAATGGGCCAGGGCTGCGGTGCTCCTGCCGGAGAGATCCACTTCCACCGACAGGTATTTCATGGTACTGAACGGGATAGAACCCGGGGCAACGGATCCCGATACGGCCATAATGCTGGCACATGTGATCCTTTCACCCCACGGAGGGAGACTGGCCGAAGCCGCAGCAGCCATGACCGACCATCAGCTGTCCGCTGCGGCGGGGAAGATGCTCTACCTGTCAGATTCCTTCCGGGGGGATTCCATTGAGCTGTCGGCCCTTTGCTGGCACACGGCCCTTGCCCTTGCGGCCAAGGCGGAAAATGGCCCGGATACCGGTACACTGGTGGGCGTCCTTGAAAGACGTGAGCTTGAAGAAAGCCTTCCGCCGGACTTCCGGCGGAAGGCTGAAATGCATCTTGAGGCCCTGGGCGTCAGCGAATAACGCAGAGCTTCGCTGAAACAGGCTCCGGACCCGTGGTCCTTACTATATAGACCCCGGTTCCCAGGCCGCTTACGGTGTCGCTGTTCTCGCCTGTGGCAACCACCCTGCCGGACATGTCGTGCACTGAGAAAGCGCCCTGGCATGAAACGGTTACAGGGCCCATAGCCGGGTTGGCGCTGAACCTGATGACCTGCTCGGGGCCATAGGGGTCGTCTTCCTCGATGCCCAGCATGTGCATGGCGGGCATTATGGTGGCGTCGCCCAGTATCACCATTCCCAGGTGCCAGTACTGCTCGCTGGGGGTGAACCCTCCGCTTATGATGTAGTCCCACCATTCCTGGTAGGCCTCGCCGAAGCTGGCGCCGTTGCCCAGGGGAATGTAGAACTGGGCGAACTGGAGCATTGCTCCGCTCTTGGTGCTTCCCACCGCGGCGAGTCCGGTCTCAGTTCCGAAGACATAGGTGCAGCCCATGCACCAGTTGGTGGTGAACCTGGCATTTGAACAGGCGAAGAGGTTGTAGAACCTGCTGGGGGGCTGATCGGTCCATATATGGCCGCTGGTGGTGCTGGGGCCCGGGCTCCACTGGTGGATCGTAGGACCGGAGTGAACGAAGGGGCTTATCCAGGTGTAACCCGCAGGGAGCCTGTTGTACCTGTAGTCGGTGCCGTTGGTGGAATCGACCTGGTTGACCAGTTCAACATTGTCGTAGAGGTTCTGCATGGCGCTGCGGTATGAGTTGCCCCATCCTGCCCAGTCGTCGTCGACGTAGCAGAGTGCGTGGGGGTCGGGGTCCCCGTTGAGCCGCCATTCGTGGAGCCTTTCCAGGTAGTCTTCGATGAGGTCGTACTCGTCTCCAAGGAGGATAACGCTGGTGAGTATCCTTGAGGTGTAAATCTCGGGGAAAAGGTCGCCGCTCCAGCCGTCGTAGATGCTGTACTGCCCGGCTATGCCCTGGGTGGGATCGCCTATCCAGTTGTCTTCCCAGACGCCGTCGAGGTCCATGTAGAAGTAGTCGCTGGGGAAGGTCTCGTTGGACTTGCTGTCATCAACGGTGCATGACCATGGAGCGGGGATGTCCCCCACCAGTATGGCCCCCTTGAGCCCGTCGGCGTAGAGGGTCTGGAGGTATGCCCTTATCTCGGTGGGATACGCATATGTGATCTCCACTGCGGCAACCGTGCTGCCCTCGGCCTGGATGTCGGCTATCCACTGGTTCACCAGCGCTTCGTCCAGGCTGTCGGACATGTGCTCCTCCATGAGGATCATCACATCGGTGCCCCTGGCCTCTCCGAAGACCGGGGTAACCCTGAGCGGTTCGAACTCCGGCTGCCCGGCCCGGTATTCCTGGTAGGTGCCGGGCTGGTGGTTCGGGTCGAGGTTCCGGGTGATCGGGGTGTCCTCGTATATGCCCGCCATGAGTATCAGAAGGAAAGGAATCATCTCACTCCCATCTAAAGGAACTGGTAGATGTTCAGCAGCTTCACCGCCCAGTACATGACAGGCTGAAGTATGCTGGATATCACACCAAGGAAAAGAAGACCGAAAACAATGAACATACCGTAGCGCTCGAGCCTCATGTACTGCCAGAGGGTCCTTCCCTTCAGGAACCTGGCCACTATCCGGCTGCCGTCCAGCGGAGGAATGGGCAGCAGGTTGAAGACCATGAGCACAATGTTGATCAGCGCGGCCCATGCCAGGGCAGACGCCAGGAAGTCCGGCAGGAATCCGCCGGAGAGGTGGAGAAGGGCGGTGAGCAGCAGGGCTATGAGCAGGTTGGTTCCCGGACCGGCCATGGAGACCAGCATCATGCCGTTCTTCGGGTCCCTGAAGTACCTGGGATCCACCGGAACCGGTTTGGCCCACGCGAAGAGGAACCTGCTGCCCATGAGGAGCAGAAGCCCCGGAAGTATGATGGTCCCGAAGGGATCGATGTGGACCAGGGGGTTGAAGGTGAGCCTGCCCATCCTCCATGCGGTGGGGTCTCCCAGGCGATAGGCCACATAACCGTGGGCGATCTCGTGGCATACCACGCTGAAGAACACGATGACCAGAACCAGGGGCATCTCGAGCATCATCTACCTTCTCCTCCCGGCCATGAGCAGCCAGACCATCTGGCCCAGGGCTGCCAGGGCACTGGCAACGTAGGTGAGAGCGGCGGCCCGGAGGATCTTCTTCACGCCGTCAACGTCGGAGGGGGGAAAGCCCCTGTTCTTCTCCAGCCAGTTCACCGCCCTTGCGCTTGCGTTGAACTCCACCGGAAGGGTAACGAGCTGAAAAAGGAGCACGCCGGCGTAGAGTATTGCGCCTATGGTAATGAGATTGCCCATCCTCAGGAAGAATCCCCCGAAGATAAGCGGGAAGAGCATTCTGCTTCCCAGGTTGGCAACCGGTACAAGGGCGTTCCTGAACTTGATGGGTGCATAACCCATGGCGTGCTGTACCGCGTGTCCCGCCTCGTGGGCGGCTATGCCGATGGCTGCAACTGAACGGCCCCCGTAAACCTCCTGGGAAAGCCTCAGGGTGCCGCTGCGGGGATCGTAGTGGTCGGAGAGCCTCCCTGGGATCCGCTCTATTCCCACACCGGCCAGTCCGTAGTTGTCCAGGATGTTCCTGGCCATCTCAGCCCCTGAGATCCCAAGCCCGTTGGCTACCTTGCCGTACCTGGCGTAGGTTGAGTTTATCATGGACCTGGCCACCATGCCCAGGATGAAGGCGGCGGCTATGATAAGCAGACCCGAGTTCATGTCGTACATCATCTGAAAGAACATGTTCCTCTACCTTTCCCTGAATACCCGCGGTCAGACATGCAATTCGGGTTCCATACCTAACAAGTTATGGTCGTTTAATATACGCCATCAACCCCGGCTTGTCTGCGCCAGTTCGCCGCAGCCTGACGGACGCCTGTGCCTGGTGCTGCGGTCAAGGAGCCTTCTCACAGGGCCTTCCAGTGATGGGAGGTCGCAGGTATGCAGTGCGGCCCTTACCACCGGGAACGGAAGAAGCATCGCCGGGGAGACCGCAGACCAGAGTCCGCTGCAGAACCGCTTCCACCTTGTCCGTGAGGCGAACACCGCCACCGGGCTAGGTTCCCTTTTCCCTGTTGAAAACCTGAGAGAGCTCCTGGTCTCCACCCACTGAAAGGAAAAACCGCCCAGTGCCTCCATGGTTCCGGGGCTGTAGATCCAGGCGGGGGCGGTGAACCCCGACGGCTCCTCCCCCATTGCGTCCTGGAATATGGCCTTGCCTTCGGCTATCCGATCACCTGCCTCCTTCGCGGACATGCCCAGGAACTCCCCTTCGCCGCTGGTGAGGAACCTGCCTCCCCCAAGATGGGTGCAGCCGTGGAGGGCGAACTCCACGCCCATATCCCTGAGTTCCCGAAGCCAGGCACAGAACCCCGGGAACCGGTCAAGCCTGCCACGGGAGTGATAATCGGGAACCAGCAGCACCGTGAAAGAGGTTCCTGCGTATTCCATTGCTATGTCCACGAGCCGGCGGGACCGCTTCTCAAGAACCGGGGTCACGTCATGGAGGGAGACCCGGAGCAGCCTCATCCTCAGCGGATCACGTCTCCGGGCTCAGCTTTCTGACCCGGTTCCAGGAGGAACACGCCGTTCCCTCCGTCGCTGGCCATGAGCATACCCTCGCTGAGGACTCCGCAGAGCTTCACCGGCTTAAGGTTGCACACAACCGCCACAAGCCTGTTCAGCAGTTCCTCCGGGGCATAGTGCTTCTTCATTCCCGCCACCACCGTGCGGTGCCTGTCCCCGGTGTCCACGGTGAGCCTGTAGAGCTTGTCCGCCTTCTTGATGTGGTCGACCTCTAATATCCGGCCCACCCTGAACCGTATCTTCATGAAGTCGTCGAACTCCACGAACTCCTCTTCTTCGGGGGTTTCTTCCACGGGTCCGGGTGAAAGCACCTCATGGAAACCGTCATCCAGCTTCGTGAAGAGTATCTCGGGCTTACCCAGCTCGTGGCCCGGGGCGAGTATCGTCCTCCCGGCGTCGTCCCACTTCAGCTCGCCGATGTTCAGCATCTGGCGGATCTTCTCGGTGGAGAATGGAACGATCGGCTCGAACACCACCGCCAGGGCTGCGGTGAAGTTCAGGCATGTGGCAACAGTAACCGCGCAGGCTTCAGGGTCGGTCTTCCTTGTCTTCCAGGGCTGGGCGGTATCGAAGTACCTGTTGCCTTCCCTGGCAAGCTCCATTGCAGCGGAGGCCGCCTTCTTGAACCGGAAGTTCTCCATGTGGCCGGCGATCTCTTCCCTGTGATCAGAAATGAGCTTCATTACTTCAGGATCCACCGGGGCATCCGGAACCCTCCCCTGGAACTTGCCGATGGTGAACCTGACGGTGCGGTTCACGAAGTTCCCCAGCACATCCGCCAGCTCGTTGTTCCGGGACTGGTATTCAGTCCAGGAGAAGTCGGTGTCCCTGGTCTCCGGGGCGTTCACCGCCAGGGCATAACGCATGGGGTCCGGGGGAAAATGGTTGAGGTAATCCCCCATGTTGATGCCGGTGCCCCTGCTGGTGGAGAACTTCTCGCCGGATATGTTCAGGAACTCGTTTGCCGGAACGTTCCAGGGAAGCACGTATTCGCCGAGACCGTGGAGGATCGCCGGCTCGATGATGCAGTGGAAGACCACGTTGTCCTTGCCGATGAACTGAACGAGCCTGGTCTCGGGGTCCTGCCAGTAGGTCTTCCAGCTGTCCTCCGCCTCTCCCCTGTTCCTGAGGCACTCCCTTGTGCTGCTTATGTAGCCCAGAAGGGCCTCGAACCACACGTAGAGAACCTTGCCTTCGGCTTCCGGCAGGGGAACGGGAACTCCCCAGGATATATCCCTGGTTATGGCCCTTTCCCTGAGACCGTCGCCGAGCCAGCTCCTGCAGTACTTGAGGACATTGCTCTTCCAGCCCTGCCTTTCCTCCAGCCATCCCTCCAGCCATTCCTGGAAATGGTCAAGGAGAAGGAACCAGTGCCTGGTCTCCCTGGCTTCGGGAACTGCTCCGCATATGCCGCACCGGGGCTCCTTCAGTTCGAAGGGTTCCGTCCAGGTCCCGCAGCTTTCGCACTGGTCTCCCCTGGCCTCGGTGGAACCGCACTTCGGGCAGGTTCCGTTTAGGTACCTGTCGGGGAGGTACCTTTCGCAGCTGGGACAGTAGAGCTGCTTCATGTCCCTGGGCACTATGTGGCCCAGCTCCAGAAGCTGCAGGAACACCCCCTGGGCGAACTCCACATGCTCCGGCCTGGTAGTCCTGGAGAAGTTGTCGAACTTTATTCCGAACCTCTTGAAATCGTCCTCGATCACCTTGTGGAACCTGTCCACCACTTCCATGGGGGTAAGGCCCATCTTCTCCGCGGTAATGGTTATGGGAACGCCGTGCTCGTCGGTTCCCGAGCAGAAAAGCACATCGTGCCCTCTCATCCGGGCGTACCTTACGAAAATGTCAGCGGGCAGGTATGCC
>CAYLXG010000114.1:0-8526 GCA_964387445.1 uncultured bacterium | reverse complement strand
AGCAGCTGATCCTTCTCCACCTTCTCCCCGGCCTTTACCGCCACCTCGGCGACTGTGCCTGAAAGGGGAGAGGTGATCTCGTTGTACATCTTCATTGCGTCCAGGATGAGGAGGAGTCCGTCCTCCTCCACCTTCTGACCGGGCTTGACCTTCACCTCTATTACGGTGCCGGGGATGAAAGCCTTTATCAGCCTGGGGTCAGGGGCCTGCCAGGAGGGCTTGAACGAGTCGGGCACCTCGGTCTCGTAGAGCGTGTCGTTTATGTTGAGCCTGTTCTTTTCTTCCATTGCCGCCCCCTAAAGAGGAATGTTGCCGTGGCGTCTGAAGGAGTTGCCGTGGTCCTGCTCTCCGGCGAATTCGAAGGCCCTGATCACGGTTTCCCTGGTCTTCTCGGGGTCGATGATAATGTCCACATACCCCTTGGAAGCAGCCACATAGGGATTGGCGAACTTGTCCTCGTACTCCTTCACCTTCTCCTGCCTGGTCTTGTCGGGGTCGCTGCTCTCAGAGATCTCCTTGCGGAACACTATGTTGGCTGCGCCTTCAGCTCCCATCACGGCTATCTCCGCCGTGGGCCAGGCGATAACGCTGCTTGCACCCAGGTGACGGCTGCACATGGCGATGTAAGCACCGCCGTAGGCCTTGCGCATGATTACCGTTACCTTGGGCACCGAGGCCTCGCTGTATGAATAGAGGAGCTTGGCCCCGTGGCGGATCACGCCTGAGTGCTCCTGGTCGACGCCGGGAAGATAACCCGGTGTGTCCACGAAGGTGAGCAGGGGGATCCTGAAGGCGTCGCAGAACCTTATGAACCTGGCGGCCTTGTCCGAGGCGTTCACATCGAGCACGCCCGCCAGGTGCTTCGGCTGGTTGGCGATTATTCCGGTGGTCCTGCCGTTGATCCTGGCGAAGCCCACCACGATGTTCCTGGCGTAGTGCTCGTGCACCTGGAGGAAGTCGCTGCCGTCGGCAACCCCCTGGATAACGTCCACCACATCGTAGGCTTTCCTTCTGTTGTCGGGGATTATGTCGTGGGAGATCCTCTTCCTGGGCTGCATGGAGGGAAGCACAGGGGGATCCTCGAGGCAGCTGGCGGGGAGGAAGCCCAGGAGCCTCTTGATCTGGCCGAAGGCCTCCTGCTCGGACTCAGCGTAGAAGTGGGCGTTGCCGGTGACGGTGGTGTGGGTCCTGGCGCCGCCGAGTTCCTCCTGGCTGATGTCCTCTCCGAGAACCGTTTTTATCACCTGGGGTCCGGTGATGAACATGTTGGATATCCTGTTCACCACGAAGACGAAGTCAGTAAGGGCCGGGGAGTAGACGGCTCCGCCGGCGCAGGGGCCCAGGATCAGGGAAAGCTGGGGCACCACTCCGCTGAGCCTGGTGTTCCTGTAGAAGATGTCGCCGTAGCCGCAGAGGGAATCAACCCCCTCCTGTATCCTCGCGCCTCCGGAGTCGTTGATACCTATCAGGGGTATCTTTCTGTTGCCCGCTCCGTCCATCACCTTGGTTATCTTTGCGGCGTGGGCCTTTCCCAGGGATCCGCCGGCAACGGTGAAGTCCTGGGCGAAGATGGCCACAGGCCTTCCGCTGACACTGCCGTATCCCGTTATCACGCCGTCGCCGGCGAGCTTCTTGGAATCCATGCCGAAGTCCGTGGCGGAGTGCTCCACGAAAAGGTCGGTCTCAAGGAAGGAGCCTTCGTCGAGTATCTCCGAAACCCTTTCCCTGGCGGTGAGCTTTCCCCGCTCCTTCTGTTTTTCGAGGGCGGTGTCCCCCCCTCCCTTGAAAAGGTTCTGCACCCTGTGCAGGAAATCGTTGACGGAACTCTTGATGGACATGCGTATCCTTCCTTTTACCGCTGCGCGGTCTCTTTCAGCCGTTCAGCAAATTCCAGCCTGGAGAGCGCGTATTCCGGCAGCTCCAGACCTGACAGTACGATCGTTTCATACTCAATTGCCGCCTCGGTCACCATGCCGGTTCCCCAGAGGCAGTTCCCCAGAAGGAGCCTGGCGCCGGCAAAATCCGGTGAAAGACCCAGGGCCTCCCTGCACAGGGCGGCGGCGATCTCGAGGTTCCCCTCCTGGCTGTGTATCCTGGCGGCCCTCTCGAGGACCACGGGACCCCGCCTTTTTTCCAGGGCTTGTTCAGCCAGGGCCAGCGCCCTTTCAGGGTCACCGGCAAGGGAATATAACATTCCGCACTGGGCAGTTCCCCAGCCGGGGAGGGAGTCCATGCATGCCTCGGCGGTTTCCAGGGCTTCGCTCTGCTGGCCCGTGACCCACAGGGCGGTTATGTGAACGGCCTTTTCCGCCCACTCCGTCCTTACCATACCGCTGGAGCTTATCCCCAGCAGACTCTGGTATTCTTCGAAGGGCACGCCGGAGAGGACCCCGGCCGCTGCGATCAGGTTAGGGTCTCCCGAGAGGGCGGCGTATTCCATTGCTCCATTCAGATCCCCGACACGGCAGCTCTGCCAGCACCTGAGGGTGTATCCCGCGGGATCATCGGGAAGATCCGTGTTTCGGGGCAGTTCCTCTCCCATCCTGAAGCGCAGGGCGTGGATCCTGCTGTTCAGGGCGTCGGTGCCGGTGGTTTCCGTGTGGGTTTCCATCTCATCCATGGCTCCCGCTGGGATCAGATACAGGGGTGTTGCCAGGAACTCCTCGGGGTCCAGGGGATCGTAGTACCTGTACCCCAGGCCCTGGCAGCCGCATTCTTCAAGGAGGTCCTTGCCTCCGTAAACCACCGTGAGATGGTCGAAGTACAAGGGTACCCAGTCCGGATGCCTGGCGGCGAGGTATGCCGAGGAGCCCTCCTCCGGGGTGTTGTATACCAGCAGGTTGAAGCCGTACTCCTGGAACAGACGGTCCTGCCCTGCTATGTAGTCCAGCTCCGTGGCGAAGGAGAGCCTGAGATAGTCCATGTAGAACTCTTCGGGGAAGATCAGGCACCTTCCGTCCATGAACAGCGGGAGTTCCTCGCCGAAGGAATACTCCAGGTAGCCGGAGATCTCGTTGGAGTTGAAGAGCACCGCGCTGTGAACCAGGCAGCTGTTCCTTTGAAGGAAATCCGCCGCACCCACCGGATAGACCTCCCAGTCTACCCCGGCACCCAGCTGCCTGGGGGGACCAACTTCCCTGGGAACCCCGTAGAGGAAAGGAACGGCGAAGATGAAGGCCGCGGGTATCAGGGCCGCCTTCCATGGCAGCCTGATCCTGGTCATGCCTGGTATCCAGGCCAGCATTGCCGGGGCCAGCAGCTCTCCGTTCCTGGCGGCGAACACCGTTGCGGCGGTGAGCATGACCAGTGCGGCTATCCTTCCCCTCCGAAGGTCCTTTCTAAAGAAAGCAACCGCCGCCGCTGTGGATATTGTAAGCCCTGAGAAGAGGATGGCGGTTCTGGAAATGGCTTTCAGAGGGGCGTATCTCGGGTCGAAGGGGCTCCACCACTCACGGATGGTCTCCTTGTAGAGGGGCATGGCCAGGAAGGCGGGGAGGTACTCAAGTGTCCTGAATCCGTTGGGATGAAGCCCGCTGGCGGCCAGCATGACCAGGGGAGGCATCGTCCACCTGAGAAAGTCCCTGCCCCTGCCGCTGAACAAAGCTTCCATGGCCGGCACGGAGGCAAGGAATATCCCCATTACGAATCCCGCGTGAACATTGACCCAGAGAACCTGAATGGGAAGAAGGACCAGCGCCAGCTTCCAGGGGGACCTTATCTTGAGGGAGAGGATAAACAGATAGGCCGAAAAGAAGAAGATGCTGAAGAAATGGGGTCTGGCTATCCACCTGGGCTGGGCAAGGGCCAGCCAGGCGGCGCCGAATATGAACGCGAAGGCTGGATCGCCCCCCTCCCTGAGGGAAGCCCTGAAGGCCAGGAGGACGGAGAGCCCGATGAACAGCGCTTTCAGTATCACAGGGCCTGCTTCCCCGCCGTGGATCCAGGTCAGCGCTATTGCGGACTCTGCAAGCCATTCGTGCTGTATCCAGAGGGCGCCTCGCATGGTCCAGGTGAAGGGATCGGCGGTCCTTATCTCCCCGGTTTCCACTATGTCGATGCCGTTCCTGAGATGCCAGAAGAAGTTGCCGTTATGCACCGGGGTCATAGAATAGAGAACCGCCGCAAGAGCCAGGACGGCTCCTGATCCGGCGGTTCTCCTAAAGGCCTCTGAGATCCTCAATTCTCTCCCCTGTCAGTTCGGTGGCCGCCAGTTCCATGGCCCTTCTGTAAAACGAATCCTCCAAGGCGGGATCTGTTGTCTGGACCATCCTTCTCGCCCAGACCTCCGCCGCCAGGTCCATGGCCATGGGATCCGGTGAATCGCCGCTGAATCGGAACACTGCCATTGTGTTCCAGGCCGGGGGGGGCGGTTCCATGTTCCCCGGAATGAAAATCAGACCATGGAGGCGGAAGTCAGGCTGCCTCTCCCATGCCCTGGAAATATATACCGGCCGATCCCCCAGGTACGCCGGAACAGGCGGAGGCAGGGGCAGCTCAAAGAAGTTGCCGAAGGGGTCCGAGAGTATGATGTCCCTCCTGATGCCCAGTATTTCAGTGGCATACGCAGCATAGAAGCAGTCGTGGGCCACCGGCCTGTACACGGCCCCCGGAGGGATGGAGGAGAGGACGTCGACGGTCCATCTCATGGCCATGTCGTCACGCCGCCTGTCCGCCAGACGGATCCCTGAAACCGCCGCCGCCAGAACGGCAAGTCCGGTGATTATCCACATCGGCTTCCATCTCTTCCCAAGCCTGTCCATACCTTCCGCGCACCTGAGACAGAGGGGGAGCAGGAGCACCCAGAGCTGACCCGCCGGGTCCGGGATCCTGTAGGAAGCAAGGAAAAGCGCTGCCAGCGCAATCGGGATGTCCCTCCGCCATCTGAATCCTCCCGCCGCGGCGGCCAGGACCAGCATGATCCCTCCGCCCGGCGCTCCAACGGGGGATACGGCCTGCAGGAATGCGTGGAGGGACGGAAGGGAGAGCCTGCCTGAATGCATGGTGAAGTATCCCAGCAGTTCGCCGGGGGTGGAGGGGTGTCCGTAGTGGGCAAGGGTCGACACCGCCGCTGAAACTGGCACGTATAGAAGAAGGGTTGCGGGTATCAGGGCGAAAAAAACTGTGCTTGCCCGGGGCCGCCCTTTCCAGGCCAGGGGAAGCAGGAGTGCCGAGACCGGGTGCCCTGCGAAGATGGATGATGACATTGCGTAGGGACCGAGCCTGGTCCCCCTGAGGGCTATTGCGACAAAGGCAAGGGCCATTGCAAGGGGGTAGACCTCAAGGCTGTTCAGCTGGGCCATCACCGGAGCGGAGACGGCGAAGAGGAAAGCAGCCGCTGCGGCCCCCCTGGGAGAAGCCCCGGCGACGCGGAAGGCCCATGCGCCAAGGGGAACCAGAAGGGCGCCCAGGAGGCAGTTGATCAGCCGGAGGTGGCCGTAGAGGGGGGACATGGTCATGGATGCGATCCTGACGATCATAAGGAACAGCGGATACCCGGGAGCGTGGGCGGTTTCAAGCCTGGAGCCGCAGAGGGCGAACTCAGCCCCGTCGGTGGAGTCGAAGGATGGGGGACCGGTGAGAAGCGCCGCGGCGAACACCGCGGCGGACATCAGGAACAGGACCAGTTTTACCGGCATACCGCAGCGGCTATGGAGTCGCTGATGGCGGCGGCCCACGGCGTTCCCCGGATGTCAGACCGTGCTTCAGCTCCGTTGAGACCCCTCTGCAGTCCGTCGAGGACCGCTCTGAAGTGAACGGCATCGGGGTAGGATGCCGCTGCGTACTCCGCCGCGGCCAATGCTTCATGGAACCTTCCGGAGTTCAGGGCCGAGTTGATGACCATGCTGAAGCCGGCCATGGTGGGGAAGGGCGACGACGCCAGGGCCCGGCTGCCGTAGGCCAGCGCCGAATCCGGCTGATCCCCCGCCGCGAACCACATTGCGGCGGTTTCCAGGACCTCGGCCCCGTCGGGCTTTATCAGCAGCGCGGTCCTGAGAAGGTCTTCCCTGTCGGGAGTGGTACCTGCTATCACAGGCGCTCTCAGCCTGGCAAGCATAAGGGGAAGGCAAGTTCCCAGCCTCCTTTCACCCTCCAGATAAAGGGAGTCCCAGTCCGCCCCGCCGGTTACCGCGGCGATGGTGATTGTCTTCGCCCAGTCCCCGGCGGCCGCAGCCGGGCTGTCCAGGAAGGCAAGGGAATACTGAAGTGCCCTCAGCGTGTCCCCGTTCACCATGTGGGCGGATGCCATTGACCTGAGCAGCATGGGATTCATTCCGGCCCTGGAGTGGATCCCGGTGAGGGCGGCGGTGTCGCCTGTAAGCGCCAGGAACGTAACCCTCATGGTAATGGCTTCGTTCAGTTCATCGGGGTCCGATACCCTTGAGTATGTGTCATAGAGCCTGTTGAAGGCGGCGGTGTCACCCCTGGCAAAGGCCAGGTTCATTGCCACCTTAAGCATTGCTGCGGAGGAGTCTCCCCTGGCCATGGAGGTTTCGCAGACATACCTGGAGCGGTGGTCGTCCCCGTACAGATGGGTGGTCTCCGCCAGGTAGAGCATGTCTCCGCCTGCGGCTGCGTATCTGGCCGCGGACTCCATTGCAAGGGCGATCCTTCCGGACCTGGCGAAGGTGTCGGTCCTCCTGGCAAGCCCCCTCTGCCAGGCTCCGGTGGAGGATGCAGGGGGAGCTGCAGCCGCCGCGGCAAGGGGAATGATCATCAGGTACCCCAGACGGTTTTTCTTCATGGAAAGCAGAGTAATGACGGCGATGGAAACCAGGATGAAAGGACCTGCTCCAGCCGCAAGGGAAAAACCGGCGGGAGAGAGGGCGGTGATGAACAATGCTGCCGCAAGAAGGGGTTCAGTGAGTCTGCGGGGGCCGGGAAGACCTGAAACCGCCATGGCCAGGCCGGCGGTCACCAGTGTCATCCAGCCTGATGCCCAGGCAAGGGAGAGGGCAACGGCGAAGGCCACTCCCCTGAAAGCGCCCTTCCATCTGCTTCCCGCGGCTATCCAGAGCGACGCGAGAAGGGCGCCGATCACTATTGTCACATCAGCGAAGGTGGTACCGTTGCCGGGCATCACGGCGAAGGCGGCGGTGGTACCGGTGACGGCGGCCAGGGCCCTCGCGGTGTGGCCTCCGGCTGTTTCCTTCAGCTCCTTCCACCTTTCCGGAGCCAGTTCCTTCACATACCACAGGGAAAGGAGCGACACCGGTATCATGTCTATCAGATAGACTATGTAGTGGGTTGCTCCGGTCACTGGGGGTTCCGTTGCGGCATGCCACTGCAGAAGGGAATGGGTGAGGCCGTCTCCGGGGAAAAGGGGCTGGAAGATCACGGTCACAAGATAGGGCCATGTGAAGAAGGTAAGGAACACGGGGGCGAACACCAGTGTGTTCAGGATGCCCCTGAAGAGCCTCTGCCTCGGTGCCACCGCCCAGGTGAATATCCCAGCGAGAACGCAGCCTATGGCGGCTTCTATCCGTATCCCGGTGGTGGTTCCCGTGAGATCCACCCCCGGGTTGAAGAAGTTCAGGAGGAACCAGAGGGCATTGGACCTTTCCAGGGGGAAGTACCCGATGTCCGATGATGTACCCGCCAGGGCGTCGATAACCGGAGGCAGAAGGGTTAGGGTCCAGGCCAGCACCATTATCTTCAGTAGTTTCGCGGTGTCGTAGAGGCTGAAGATGCGCATGAAGAAACGAAGCGCATGCGCTGGGGCGCAGGCGAAGCGCTGTTCGTGCGTCCGGTGCACTGGGTGCTGATGCTGTGGGGCAAGGACGTCGTCGAGACGGACATCCTCGGACAGAGGGCGGGCAACGTCACCTACGGCCACCGCTTCATGGCACCGAAGGCGCTCAGGATCTCGAGCCCGGCATCGTATGTCGGGACGCTGCTCAAGCGCGGCAAGGTCATGGCGGACGTGAATGCACGGCGCGACAGCATCCGGGCCGGCGTCACCGCCGCTGCCGGCACGCTGGGCGGTAGTGCAGTCATCGATGACGTGCTGCTCGACGAGGTCACGGGCCTGGTCGAATGGCCGGTCCCGCTGGCGGGACGATTCGACGCGAAGTTCCTCGAACTGCCAGCCGAAGTGCTGATCGCCACGATGCAGGAGCACCAGCGGTATTTCCCGGTGCGCGATGCACAGGGGAAGCTGATGCCCTGGTTCATCACGGTCTCCAACCTCGAGAGCCGCGACCCGTCGCAGGTGGTCGCGGGCAACGAGCGCGTCGTGCGTCCGCGCCTGACCGATGCCGCGTTCTTTTACCGGACCGATCGCCAGCGCCCGCTCGAGACGCACGTCGAAGCGCTCAAGCGCGTGACGTTCCAGACGCAGCTCGGCTCGCAGCACGACAAGTCGGAGCGCGTGCGCGCCCTGGCGAAATCGATTGCTGCAACCATCGGCGGCGACCCGGCCCTGGCCGATCGTGCCGCAGTGCTCAGCAAGTGCGACCTGCTCACGCACATGGTGGGGGAGTTCCCGGAACTGCAGGGCCTGATGGGGCGTTACTACGCACTGCACGA
>CAYLXG010000113.1:2387-8561 GCA_964387445.1 uncultured bacterium | reverse complement strand
GACCAGGCCAACGTCCAGGAGCATGGACCTTCCCTCGAGGACCGCTATGAGCACCAGAAGGCTTGTGGTTATCAGCGTGGTGGTATCCAGGGCAACAGCCCTGTCGGTTGCCCTGGGGCCCAGGAGAAGCCTCAGGAACGACAGGAATATGCCGGCGCCGGAAAGCGCCACTATCGAAATGAGAAAAGTGCTACTCAAAGCTCTTCTCCAATCTGCCGGCAAAGCTGTCCACCATCTCCTGGGTCCTTTTGTGAACGTCGCCTTCGGGGAGGAAGACCCAGTGGACGAAGATCCGGTCATCCTTCATGTCCATCGTAAGGGTTCCAGGTGTAAGGGTAATGGAGTTGGCGACTATGGCCCTGGCCCTGGGGCTTCTGAGACCGAGACGGGCCTCCACTATCCCCGGGCGTATGGGGATCACAGGCCTGAACACCCTGAAGAAGATGTCTATGTTCGCCTTCACCATCTGGCCCATGAAGAAAGCCACATAGCCCAGTGCGGCAATGAGCCTGGCAGTGGCCAGCAGGGGCAGCGCATTCCCCGTGAGGGATCCCCGGGTCGCCGCTGCGGTGAGAACGCTTACCACCACCCCCAGGAGCACTTCCTGAAGTGACAGGGTCATGGTCAGCCCCAGCCAGATCAACATGAGAACCGCCGCGGTGGCGGCGATCGCAGGGGCTCTTTTCATTTCTGTCCCCCCTCCCTTCGCCTCATTGAGTGTGTTAGCACATCAAGTTCCGTGGACACCTCCACATAGCGGAGATCCACACCCTCCGGCGGCCTGAGCGGCTCCAGATTGAAGCTGAGAACTGCCCTGCAGCCAAGGGATACAACCTGATCAAGGGCCTTCTGACCTTCACCGGGGGTAACGGCTATCACCGCTATCAGGTGCTCGTCCTTTTCCACCAGATCGGCCAGATCCGATACCGGCCTAACCTTGAAGCCGGAGCACTCGCAGCCGATCCTTCCAGGATCCGTGTCGAACAGGCCTGAGTACCTGTAGCCTCCTGTGCCTTCGAGTCCGGACCTGACCAGGGCGCAGCCTATGTTCCCGGCGCCTACCACGGCTACTCCGGGGGGATCGTTCACGCCCAGGATCTCCTGGATGGTGGCGAGCAGTTCGGATACCGCGTAGCCGGAACCCTGCTTGCCGAACTCGCCGTAGGTGGAAAGGTCCCGCCTCACCGCTGCCGACGAGATGCCGCAGTTGTCAGCCAGCTGCTGGGAGGTTACGATCTTCTCCCCCCGGAGCATGGCAAGCCTCAGGCACCGGGCATAGTGACTGAGCCTTCGAATGGTCTTCTCCGAAACCCTGGCAGGGATCATGGAGACCTCCGCTTCTATTGTGATAGTTCAACTTATCACAATACTAGCAACGGTCCCGCCCGGGGTCAATACCCTGTCTGACCTGGGCTAACTATTTTATCTTGAGATATTTACGGAGTCTGAGGGCGATGTCGTCCATGTCCTGTCTGCTCTTCGGAGCGAACTTCCTGATTCCCAGGTAGAGGAGCAGCCCCGGCAGCAGGGGTCCTAGAGCCCTTTTCAGCATCCTCTTCTCCATCTCGAATGTTTCCGCAGGTACCGCAATGCCTTCAGGGCAGTCCTCGTCCAGCCTTCTTATCAGGTTCAGCACCCATTCCCCCACAAGGGAAACGGCCCTGAAATCCACCCAGTCCATGTCATCTTGCTGGGTATGGGTGTGCCTCCCGCTCCCCCTGCTGATGAAGAGGCAGGGGATGCCCGACTCCCTGAAGGCCATGTCATCGGACCGGTGGCCGATGTACCTGCCCAGTACCGGGACTACCCGCAGTCCCCTTGCCCTGCGGGCGGTTTCCTCAACGGATGGAGCTAAGCACGGATGATCCTCCGCGCCGGAAACGAAGATCAGCTCGCTGATCCTTCTGAATGTCCGGTCGAGAACCGGCACCATCAGCTCGAATCGATGCCCTATGGCGTCGAGGATGACCGCAGCGGATATCTTGTGGCCGTGGTCCCCGGCGAACCTCATTGACCCCATTGCCCCGGTGCCGAAGAAGGGCTGTTCCTCGGCGTCGAAGAAGGCGAACACCACCGGGCGTGACAGTCCGGTTTCCCTGAGTCTTGATGCAATTTCAAGGAGCAGCGCAGCAGCCGCTGCATTGTCATCGGAACAGGGAGCTTCGATGGCTGAGTCGTAGTGGGCGCCGAGAAGGATGGAGCCCTCTCCGCTGCCCTCCCCGGGGATCACACCGGCAAGGTTGGCGAAGGTCCTCCCCTCATGGGTGTAGGGAAGGCGGAAGCCAAGCCCGGGAAGGGGCTTCATGCCTGTTTCTTCCATTCTTGCGGTCAGGTACTCCGCCGCCCTCCGGGAACCCGGGCTTCCGGCAACCCTTCCCCCTTCAAGGGAGAGCTCCGCCGTATCCCGTACGATGGTTTCAGTTCCCACCTGTCACCCTGTCTTCGGGCAGCTTCGAATAAACTATCACCGAGAGCCTTGTACGCCTTTCTCCGGGGCTCTCCGCGGACCTTTCCTTCCAGCGCTTCATCAGGTCCATAACCTCTCTGGAAAGAAGGGCGGCATCCTCCCTGGAGAGCCTGTAGTCAACGTTCAGGCTCACCGTCTGCTGCATCTCCTCCGGTATGAAAAGCTCCCTTGCGATGGCGTCCTGTATGTCCAGCAGGGTGTTGTCCGTAAGGGAAGAGGCTGTCTGGAAGAAGACCTCCTGTCCCTGGGACCCCTGCTGAAAGATGGAGGGGTCGATCCTGAAAAGCCTGGCTGCGGGCTGGTAGAGTTTCTCAATGAGATTGCCCTTCTGCCTGGTCTCCGCCACTTCGAGTATTCCGTTCTTCTCCAGCTCGGTCACATGGTAGTAAAGCCTGTTCCTTCTTTCATCAAGGGCTTCCGCAAGGTCGGAGACCGTCATCGGTACCTCGTTGAGCAGCTTCAGCATGCGGACCCGCAGTGGAACAGCCAGGGACTTTACCTGTTCAAGTTCGTCCAGGACCATGATGTCTTCCATTCCGCCTCCATTCTCTGCCTAATCTAGACAACACGTTCAAGCGAATGTCAATACGTTCCGGAATATTATACCATTCAAAAAAATTTGACAGTTCAAATCGAATTCGATATATATCCAGGGCACCCGACACCCTGAATACGGGAGCAGATATGAAAGCACTTGCAATTACGCTGCTGGCTTCACTTTCAGCGGCGGCTTTCACCCTTGAAGAGGTCCAGTGGGAGAACATGAACATGGACTTCACCGTTGCCCAGTGCATCACCTGGGACGAAAACGGCCAGAGGATACTGGTTGGAACCCACATCGGTTTCCACAGCCTTTCCCTCTCCGACTACCAGTGGTATTCCTGTGAAGAGGAAGGCATGGTGGGCAGGCTCGTTGGAAGCATCGACGCCTGCACCACCCAGCCGGAGTTCATCATGACCGGAAGGCACGACGCGCAGTATTTCGGTTATCTGGAAGTAACTCCCGACGGCGGGGAAACATGGCTCACCACCTACATGAGTTCCGGCGGGGAATTCCGGTCTTTCCACAAGGACATCAACGAACCAGGCCGCTGCTACGCCGGGGGCATCTCGCTTCCAGGAGCTCCCGGGGAGTTCGTTGTCTCCACCGACAACGGAATGAACTGGACCGCGGTGCCCGTTCCCCTTTCCGCAATAACCGACATAGCACAGACAGCCGACGGCGCACTGTACATATGCGGCATCCCCGGAGCATGCAGAAGCACCGACGGAGGGATGACATGGGAAACCATCAACTCCGGGCTGGGTTCGAGCCTTTTCTGCAACGCCATCGCCGCCCATCCCTCTGATGCCTCGGTGCTTTTCCTCTCCGACGAGGATCACATATACAGAACGGAGAACGGCGGTGAAAGCTGGATCCAGCTGGCGGACTACTACTGCATGGACATCGAGATATGCCCCTGGAACCCCGACCTGATCGCAGCCATGGTAATGGGCTATACCCTGGTGGCCAGCCATGACGGCGGTGAGAACTGGTACGACATTCAGGGCGACATACCGGGTCACCCCAAGGACCTTGTTTTCTGCGCCGAAGACAACTTCCTCTACGCTGCCACAACCTACGACGGCACCTACAGGACGCCGGTGGATATAAGCGGAGCGGAAGGCCCTTCCACCGGCGCCGTTTCCGGTCCTGGGGTCTCGGTATCAGCAAATCCGGTAATCGGTTCCGCTTCGTTCTCGTTCTCCGTACCAGCGGGTGGAACTGTCAGACTCGATGTGTTCGACACCTCGGGAAGGCTGGTGGAAACCCTGGCTGACGGTGAGGTGGAAGGCGGAACCCACAGCGGAATGATGGACCTCTCATCGGTTCCTCCAGGGGTGTTCTTCCTCAGACTGACCACCGGGGAAGGAACCGTTGCGGAGCGCTTCACCCTCTGCCGCTGAGGATCGATGTAACAAGCCCCCCGCCGAGGCGGGGGGCCCTTTAAAATCTATTTACTCTTCTTAGCTTTCTTGACCGGCTTCCTTACCTTGCCGGGGTTCTTCTCCGGCACAGGTTCGGTCATCCTTTTCTTTTCCTTCTTCTTTTCGGCCATTCTCTCACCTCCTTTGGCAAGAGCACCCGTGCATTATTGCATAGATATAGAAAAAGGGCAATAGGGACTAACTCCCTTTTCTGCATTCAATTATCTTACGCCTTGACCAAATGCTCTTTCAAGGGGCACAGGAAAGGTCTGAAAGCCGGCAGTGTTTCCCTTCACCGTGTTCTAAGGAGTTTCATCGATTTGAAGCAGCTGTCCATAATCATACCAGCGTATAATGAAGAACTATCAATAGTATCCACGATCAAAGCAGTCCGTAGGATGCTTCAGGATTCCGGCATTGAAGGCGAGATAGTCGTGGTTAATGACAGTTCTTCCGATTCCACGGGGAACCTTGCTGAGAATGAGGGAGCAAGGGTTGTCACCCACAGCTCCAACCTGGGATACGGGGCATCCCTGAAAACAGGGATCAGATCCACATCATTCCCGAATATCGCCATCATCGACGCCGACGGCACATACCCGGCGGAACGGCTGCCCGACCTTCTGGAATCCATGGAGAGCGGAGGGATGGCGGTAGGGGCCAGAACGGGAGATACCGTCAGGATCCCTCCGCTGAGGAGGCCCGCGAAGTGGCTGCTCAGAAAACTGGCCAACAGGATAACCGGAACCGAGATACCCGACCTCAACTCCGGTCTTCGGGTTTTCTCCAGAAACCTTGTTGAAAAGTACATCAACCTTCTGCCCGAGGGCTTCTCCTTTACTACGACCATCACCGTAGCAGCCCTGTGCGACGGCTATCCAGTAAGCTACATTCCCATCAACTACTACAAGAGGGAGGGTTCATCGAAGATAAGACCGTCCCATTTCCCGGCATTCGTCGTACTTGTGCTGAGGCTGGCGGTGCTGTTCAAGCCCCTGAAGGTTTTCCTTCCGGTCTCCGTTTCGCTCTTCATTCTGGCACTGGCAAAGCTGGCTCTTGATCTGTCTTTCGCCGTGGGGAAGGCGGGTCTCACCCTGGATCTGCTCACCTATCCCGTTATCTCCACCACCACGGTCATCCTTCTTGTTTCGAGCCTCCAGGTAATCCTTGTGGGAATGGTGGCAGAAGCCCTGGCCAGCAGGAGCTGACAATGTGCGGTTTCGCCGGGGTCCTGCTTCATGAAGGAAACACAGGGGATCGGCTTTTGGACGATTCCCTGGACAGGATGTCCCATGTCATCAGGCATCGGGGTCCCGACGACAGCGGAAAGGTCTGGAAGGGACCATGCGGCATGGTCCACCGGAGACTGAGCGTCATAGACCTTTCAGACGCTGGCAGGCAGCCCATGATGAATGAGGACGGCTCCATCTGCCTATGCTACAACGGGGAGATCTATAATTTCAGGGAGATCAGGAACAGGTTCGGCCTGGACAGGGACTATCGGTTCAGGTCACGGACCGACACCGAGGTCATCCTCCACCTGTATGAAAAACTCGGCGTCGATTTCCTGAAGCATCTCAACGGAATGTTCGCCCTGGCAATATGGGATTCAGGCAGGGACCGGCTGCTTCTGGCCAGGGATCCCTTCGGGGTGAAGCCACTTTTCCACATGGCCCACGGCGGCGGGCTCTGGTTCGACGGCGCCGTGATTCGTGTGCCGCCGCCTGAGCCCGTAACAG
>CAYLXG010000113.1:0-2377 GCA_964387445.1 uncultured bacterium | reverse complement strand
GATCTGGGATTCAAAGCGAGGGGTCCTTACCCTTGCCCGGGATCCCTTCGGGATAAAACCCCTGTTTTACATGCATTACAGGGGCGATCTGTTCTTCGGCTCCGAGATAAAATCCCTTCTGCAGGCACCAGACTACGAACCGGCACCTGACAGAGAGGCTCTGTTCCACTACCTGGCCTTCAACTACATACCCGGGCGTTTAACGGCGTTCTCAGGAGTGAGTGAGCTGGCACCGGGCGCGGTGATGGAGATCAGGCAGGGAGAGACGGATCCTGTGGAGAAGCCTTTCTTCATTCCTGACTACACCGAGGACCGTAAGATCGACGGGGAAACGGCGGTCAGGGAATCACTGCGGCTTCTCAAGGCATCGGTAAAGAGACAGCTTATCTCCGATGTGCCCGTTGGAGTGATGCTCTCAGGGGGAATGGACTCCAGCTCCCTGGCGGCGCTGATGAAAACGGAGAGGGGCGATCCCGACTTTCACACCTTTTCCCTGGCCTTCGATGAACCGAGCTTCGACGAGTCCTCCTACGCCGCAGCAATGGCCCGTTTCCTGGGAACCTCGCACCACGAGGTGAGGGTGACCCCTGAAAAGGTGATGTCCCTTCTCCCGGGTTATCTTGCTCATATTGACGAGCCTTATGGTGACGGTTCCGCCATTCCCACCTGGCTTCTCGCGGAGGAGTCTTCATCCTTCGTCACCGTACTTCTCTCCGGCGAGGGAGGAGACGAGGTTTTTTCAGGCTACGATACCCACTCGGCCATGAAAGCTCGAAAGCTCTACAGGAAACTGGTTCCCGGACCCCTGCGGAGAAAACTGATCGCCCCCCTGGCCATGTCCCTTCCGGTATCCATGAGCAAGCTGAGCTTCGAATTCAAGGCCAAGAGGTTCACCAGAGGCGCCGAGCTGGACCTTCCTGACTCGCACTTTTCATGGAGAGCGGTGCTCACCGGGGATGAAAGGCTCGCGGTTTTTCAAGGAGACACATCCAGGTACCGTTCCACCGAGTGTTTCTTCAGGAACATCATCAGCTCATTCCCGGAAGACTCGGACCTTTCGGGAATACTCAGGATAGACACATCCTGCCATCTTCCCCATGATCTCATGATCAAGAACTACAGGATGACCATGGCCCATTCCATAGAGGCAAGGGTACCCTTCACCGACATGGAACTGTTCCGTATGCTGGCCTCGGTTCCCGACAGGGTGAAAATGCCGGGGATGAACAAGAAGCACCTCCTGAAGGAAGCCATGAAGGGCATCCTGCCTCCTGAGATACTCAACAAGAAGAAGGTCGGCCTTGAAATGCCCTACTCCTCATGGTTCAGGAGGGAAATGAAGGAATTCGCCCATGATACGATCTTCTCTTCAGGCGCTCTGTCATCGGGAATACTGAATGCGGACGGCATACGCCGGCTGTGGAGGGATCATCAGAACATGAAAGCAGACAACGGCAGGGCCCTCTGGGGGATACTCAACTACATCTGCTGGTACGACATATACATGGATTCGAACAGGTACCTGGGTTACATCAGAAGCGGAAGGGCCGGCAATAATGGGCGGTAACGCAGTAGTACTGGGCGCCGGACCTGCGGGTCTCTGGACCGCTCTCTCCCTCCTGAGGGATCATCCCGGTTTGAGCGTCACCGTTCTTGAGAAAGAGGCAGTGCCAGGCGGCATCGCCGCAAGCTTCAGCCGCGGCGGCCTTACCTGGGACAGGGGAAGCCACCGGTTCCATCCATCCGCATCTCAGGAGGTTTTTGACAGCGTCCGTGAACTGATGGGGGAAGACCTTCTCAAGCGGAGAAGGAACGGAAGGATCAGGCTTGAGGGAAGATTCCTTAAGTACCCCCTGAAGCCGGGAGACATGCTCAGACGGCTTCCCCCGTCTTTCACCGCAGGGGTCATGATCGATGCGCTGACCTCGCCGTTCAGAAAAGCCGCCCCCTCCGAAGGCTCCTTCGACGAGACCCTTGAAGCCGGTCTGGGGGCCACCATATGCAGGCGGTTCTACTTCCCGTATGCCCAGAAGCTCTGGGGGCTTGACCCTGGAATGCTCGACGGCGAACAGGCAAGAAGAAGGGTGTCCGCTTCAAGACTTGGAGCAATGGTCAGGAAGATCGCCGGCTTTCAGTCCTCCAGTAACAAGGGGAGCTTTTTCTACTACCCCAGGGGGGGATTCGGGCTGATCTTCCAGAGGGCGGTGGAAAGGATTACGGAGGCAGGCGGGACAGTGGTGTTCGGCACCGAGGTCACCGGCCTCAGCCCATCAGAGCGCACGGTGTTCACAGCTTCCGGGAGCTTCCCCTCCGATTTCACCTTTTCCACGATCCCGGCACCTAAACTTGTGCGAATAATCCCACCTGCTCCCCCATC
>CAYLXG010000112.1:7049-8574 GCA_964387445.1 uncultured bacterium | reverse complement strand
TGAGAATGACCTTCGTCTCTGCATCCGAGGGTGCAAAGTGGGGAGCAGTCATGGACACCGACCTTTTCTACACCCAGGACGGCGGCGCGACATGGGATACGGTTCAGGATCCCTCTGGTCTCCAGGGCAGGGGGATATGCTTCGAAGGGGATCATCTCTGGAGCACAGGCGGCTACTCGAGCCTTCTCCGGTTCATCCCCGGTGGAGGATCCTCCCAGCAGATGACCCTTCCCCAGGTTTACGGTCAGCCATCGGGGCTCACCGTTTTTCCCATGGCGGGTGGGACCGGTATAGCGGTAACCACCTACTCCGATCACAACATCTGGTTCTATCTCTGGAACGGCGGGGATCCGGAGTTCCTGGGTTCCGCGCCCTGCCCGGCGGAGTGCCAGGCTTCCTGCGGCCTGGCGCACAGCGAAGAGAGGGGAACGATCTTCTGGAGCTACCGCACGAGTTCAGGGGAATACTGGATATCGGAACTTTCCTTCGAAACGGGATACTCCCTTGAGCCGTTCACCTGGGCCTCCGTGAAGAGGAGCTTTACACGGTGATCAGCCCAGGCCCAGGACTTCCAGGTTCCATAACCTCTCAAGCTGGCTGTCTCTGAAGAAAACAAGCTCGGGGGCTGCGCCGTAGAGACCTTCCAGTTCCGACAGGTCCCAGCTTCCCCCTATGAGAATGCCCGTTCTTCCCCCGGGCAGGGCCCTGGGCACTGGTGTGCTCAGCACCGTAACAGAGAGCCTGGAGCACTCCATGAGCCACTGGGAGTCGACTCCCTCTTCCGCGATCACCGCCGTTCTCAGGAGCGGCTGCAGGCCGTAGATGTCCGCTTTGGCAGTATCGTAGCAGTCCGGGGCCGGAATCGAGGAGATGTGATCCAGGAGGTCCAGGGGGAACCCTCCGGAGGTTTCCAGGACGAGGTCCAGCGGGCAGAATGGATCGGTTTCCCTGCGCAGGGCAAGCCTTTCCAGGATAGCACTGCGGTGCTTCCAGGGATCGCGTGATACTATCCTGAGTACTCCGTGGCGGACGGAGGGCGGCGCTGAAGAGGATGGCGCCAGGGGATCGAACCGCTCCATCCCCGGATAGTCGTCGCAGAGGACCGGCCTGCATGGAGGGTCCGCATCATAGCCAAGGATGTCCGAGATGCTCTCCCTTTCTTCCAGGAGCCCGGCGATGGTGTGTTTGCCGGAGCGTGTTACTATGTACGGGGGGCTGTCCATGTACTGGATGCCCAGTGACGGAGCGCGGGCCCTCAGCGAGGTACCCGGAAGGACCGAAAGGCAGAAGGTCTGCACCTGTTCGCCCACACCGCTGCTCCTGAGTTCCATGGCTCCCCTGGCAACGTTCTTCGGGTCGTCCCCAGGAAGGCCCAGGATCAGGTCCACCACAGGCGTCACTCCGGCTTCCTTCAGCTTCGCGGCCCCCGATACCGTCCGGGCCGGATCCCCGCCCCGGCCCACCTCTCTCAGGACCTGGGCATCCATGGTCTGCAGACCAACTTCCAGGGAACTGAAACCGGCCC
>CAYLXG010000112.1:0-7039 GCA_964387445.1 uncultured bacterium | reverse complement strand
GTCGTCATTCTCGGGCAGGACCCCTATCACGGCCCTGGTCAGGCGCATGGCCTGAGTTTTTCAGTTCCGGATGGCGTTCCGCCACCAGATCACCCCTGATCTCCCCGAAACAGGAGACCTTCAGCGATTTCATCCCCTGAAGAAGAGGAAGAAGATCGGCCCTGGCATTGAAGGTGGGGTCGAGGAACACCAGTTCCGAGGCCCCCCTTTCCACGGCGATCCTCATCCTTTTCAAAGCGTTTTCAACGGGAGATATCCTTGGAACCGGGGCGGTCCTTCTGTAGGCACAGTAGATGCAGGAACAGCCGCAGCCCCGCTGAGTTTCCACATGGGCCGAACCTCCGGGTTCAGGGACCAGATGGCCGGTTTCGTAGGGGTCGGGCCACCTTTCCGGGGGAGACTCGTCGGGATAGGCCGGAAGGTATCGGGCTCCGGCTGCGATCAGGCTGGAAAGGCTCCGGTGGTCCAGGACCATGGCGGCCCTTTCCTCCCCTTCACCTGAAACGAAAAGGTCTATGCATCCCTCGGTGAGAAGGTCCCTGTTGTCCGGGGTCACTTCAGGCCCCCCGGCAACCACCATCACCCCGGGATGGAGCCGTTTGTATTCCCTGAGGATGTGGAGTGTCCGTTCCCTGTTCCACAGGTACAGGGTCGCTCCGATTATTCCGGGATCCCTGGCGGAAAGCTCCTCGAGAAGCCCTCTGTCACCCAGGGTGTCCGTGAGGGGCTGGGGAAAGACCGATTCAGGCGTCAGCCCAGCCGCCGCCGCAAGCCTGGCCGGGGCGAGGGGTACATTGCCCGTTGGCTCCCAGCCTGTCCCGGGATGGAGCGGAAGCTGCAGGAGTTGAACGTTCATGCCCTCAGGCGATTCTGAATTCCGACAGCCCGAACGCGATAACCGCCAGGAAAAGCAGGAACGAAACACCCCACAGCAGATGTGCCCGGGGATGGTGGCCTGAGAAGACCGGTTTGCCGGAGAGCCGGGTCCCCAGACCCTGAAGTATCGCAGACAAGGCCAGGAGCAGGGTCAGGAGGGATGCTCCTGTGCACACGAACCAGCCCAGCGTTCCTGCAAGACCAGCGTAGAAAGCCTTTCCGGAGCATCTTGCCGACCACCTCTCGGAGTCCGCCAGGGGAGGGTACTCTTCGTAGGCGCCGCTGCCTTCCCTTGCAAAGTACTTCACAGCGTATGAGACGGAGAAGGCCGCGGAAAGGACCGCCAGGATGCCGTATGCCGTGAAGCCCGTCAGGGCGAGGAATTCCGTCCAGGGAGGGCCTTGACTCAGCATGGGCGTGGGAGCTGTCCGCGGGATCATCACGACAATCAGGAGAAGCATCTCCATTCCCTGGAGAACGCCCAGCACCGACCATCTTCCCAGAACCCTTCTGGCGAATATCCTGGATGCCTGAAGACCCACCAGGATCAGAACGGTCTGGCCCAGGGTTCCGGTGAGGGTTCCCTGTTTTGTGGAGAGGATGAGCGCCAGGAAGAGGAGCTCCACTATCCTGAGTATGTCGAAGAAGTCCATTCTGGAGGTTGCCTGACCTTCGTCGCCGGGTTCTGCCGGCAGTCCACCGGTGTTCCTGCTCCTGCGATGGGCTATCTCCTCCACCACGAATGCGGCAAGGGTCAACAACGCGAAAAGATTATTCACTTTCACCTTCCCTGACCCCCAGGAGTACCGCGGCCCCGGCAACGAAGAACACGGAGATGGCCAGAATGGAGTTCCTGGTGCTTCCTGTAAGGTCTCCCACCAGTGCGAACATCAGTGGACCGAATATACTGGCGAACCTGGAGGAAACCGAGAAGAACCCGAAATACTCCGAGGACCTTTCCGGGGGGATCAGCCTCGAGTAGAAGGAACGGCTTATCGCCTGGATGCCGCCCTGGAGAAGGCCCACCGCGCCTGCCAGCACCCAGAACTGCCAGGATTCGGTCATTCTCCAGGCGTAGATCACTATACCGGTGTAACCGGCTATTCCGGCAAGGAGTGATCTCTTGGCACCGAAGGCCGAAGCGGCCCTTCCGTAGAGGATCGACCCTGGAACACCTATGAACTGGGTCAGGAGCAGTGCTCCAATGAGATCCGAGGTCTCAAGCCCGAGTTCAGCCTTGCCGAACACCGTTGCCATAAGGATCACGGTCTGCACGCCGTCGTTGTAAAGCAGGAACGAGAGCAGGAACCGGAAGGCGTTCCTGTGGCCGCGGAGGTTGCGGAATGTCGTGGCGAGTTCGGAAAGACCCTTTGAAAGCGACCGTCGGAAACCCATGGCGCCGCCGGTGGCCTTCCCCTGGGGAACATGCCTGAACAGCGGAATGGAGAACACGCCCCACCAGACCGCCACGGACATGAAGCTCAGCCTCACCGCCGCGGTACCCTCCGGTATTCCGAAAAGGGAGGGTTTCTGTATCATGAGGAGGTTCAGCGCAAGGAGGAGCCCGCCTCCGAGGTATCCCATCGCGAAGCCCCTTGCGCTGACAAGGTCGCGGCGCTCAGGAGGAGTGGCGTAGACCAGCAGGGAGTTGTAGAAAACGTTCGCTCCCGCGAAGCCGAGCTGCCCAGCGATCACAAGGGCAATGGTGAACCCTATCCTTCCGGGACCGCTCAGGGCGAGAAGGGCGCTGGCAATTATGCCGACCCCGGTCATGACCCCCAGATATGTCTTCCTGTTCCCCGCGGCATCGGCGGCGGCGCCGAAAACCGGTGCTCCAAGGGCAACCAGCAGGGCAGCGAATGACATGGAGTATCCCCAGAGTGACTGGGAACCTGAGACGATCCTCATCCCTGCGAAGGAGAAGGCAACGGGATCCGGACCGCATACCACCCCTGCGAAGAAGGCTGGAAGCACCGCGGCGACGATGGTGGTAACGAAGGCCGAATTAGCCCAGTCATAAAGGCACCAGGAGTTTTCGGCCCTGGTGAACTTCTTCCCCATGAGAACATCCTTTCCAGGTTCCCGGAACATAATCCAGCAGCGGTGCCTCCGGCACTTCCTTCCACAGTTCCACTCTGGTATTATTCATGGTCACTCAAAATCCAAACAGAACAAAGAGGGGTGTATGATGTCTTTGCTGGAAGACCTCGATGGTCTGCTTTCCCGGAAGGGTTCCTCGGTAAGGGAGAACATATCCAGGGAGGAAATGATCCAGGCGGTTGTAGACCGTCGCGAAGCGGTGGTTATGGACTGCGGGGCCCTTGCAACCTGGACAAGGGTGGAGTCCACGGGCAGAAGCCCCAAGGACACCGTAATAGTCAAAAGGGAATCCAGCGAGGCAACCATCGACTGGACAAGCCCCAACAACCTCCCCATACAGGAGGAAACCTTCGACATGGCCTGGGAGGAGATCCTGGAGGTATTCCAGGGAAAGAACGAACTCTTCATCACCGACAGGGTCATTGGCGCCGACCCGAGGTTTTCCCTTCCTGTGAGGGTGGTAACCGACAATGCCCTTACGGCGCTGTTCACCGACAACATGTTCCGCCCCTGCACCGAGCATGACCTGAAGAAGTCCATTTTCAGGGACAGGCGTTTCACCCTCCTTGCCTCCCCGAACACGAAGATGAACCACGAGAAGTACGAAGGCAGGCTTCGCAGCAACCCATCCCTGGGACATACATCCAACATGATGGTGGGCATGGACCTGGACAGGGGCCTTGGCATAGTGTTCGGAAGCGCCTACTGCGGAAGCATCAAGAAGCTGATGTTCACCGTGATGAACTACATGCTTCCCGCCGAGGGCATCCTTCCCATTCACTGCAGCGCCAACGAGGGAGAAAAGGGGGACTGCGCCCTTCTTCTGGGGCTGTCGGGAACCGGAAAGACCACCCTGAGCGCAGACCCTTCAAGGGCCCTCCTCGGCGACGACGAGCACGGGTGGAGCGACAACGGCATCGCCAACTTCGAGAACGGCTGCTACGCGAAACTCATCGATCTCAACAGGGAGAAGGAGCCGGAGATCTACTCCGCCTGCTTCCATGAGGACCATTACCTGAAGCACGGCTCCATCATAGAGAACGTGGTGGTCTACCCCAACGGGGAGTTCGACCTTTCCGACGATGCCTTCACGCCAAACACCAGGGGCTCCTACCCTCTGAGATACCTTTCCAACATCAAGGAATCATCGGTGTCCGGGCATCCCGGGACAATTCTCTTCCTTACAGCCGATGCCAACAGCGTGATACCGCCGGTATCGAAGCTCACCAGGGAACAGGCAATGCTCTGGTTCCTCATGGGATACACCAGCAAGCTGGCGGGTACGGAGACAGGAATAAAGGAACCTGTAAGCACCTTCTCCAGGTTCTTCGGAGAGCCCTTCATGCCAAGGCTTCCCGAGGTGTACGCCGATCTGCTGGGAAGGAAGATGGAGGAGCACGGCACCCAGGTCTACCTGATAAACACCGGCTGGACCGGAGGACCCTACGGGACCGGAAGCAGAATAGACCTTCCCCTCACCAGGAAGATGGTCAACGCCTGTCTGACCGGCGAGATAGAGAAGAGCGACATGGTGGAGGATCCCTTCTTCAAGGTCATGGTCCCCACCACCTGCCCAGGGATAGACGACAGCGCAATGCTTCAGCCCGGGAACACCTGGAAGGACCGGGAAGAGTACGAAGCAAGGGCAAGGAAACTGGCCGGCGAATTCGCCGATCACTTCAGGAAGGCTTACGGCGACCAGAACATCCCCGACAGCGTAGCCGCCCAGTGCCCGGGTATCTGACCCGCCATCCCGAGTAAAGGAGAACCCCGGTGGATTGCCGGGGTTCTCCGTTATCTTATCTTATCCCGTGGGGAAGATCCCTTTGCTTCAACGGAGAACGGGGTGAGAGATGTCAATGATCCTGATCTATCTGCTGTCGACCTTTTCCATAGCGGCGTATGACTCGGAGGCTTCCGAATGGGGGGTGGCGGTGGCTTCATGCGTGCCCTTCGCCTACCATTCGGTGGCCTGGGCCGAGGCTGGGACCGGTGCCGTGGCCACACAGTCCTGGACCAATCATTTCTACGGAACCAGGGGTCTCACTCTCCTCTCGGAGGGCATGGGCGCTCAAGAGGTGATCGATGCCCTCACACAGGAAGATTCCCTCAGGGAGCAGAGACAGCTGGGCATCGTGGACGCCGGGGGGAACGCCGCTGCTTTCACCGGAACCGGCTGCATGGCCTGGGCAGGTTCCGTCCAGGGAGATGGCTACACCATCCAGGGGAACATACTCACCGGGCCGGAGGTGGTCGGCGAAATGGAGAGAGCCTATCTGGAGACCGAAGGGCTTCCCCTGGCTGAGAGGCTCTACGCAGCGCTGCTGGCAGGGGAGGCCGCCGGCGGGGATTCCAGGGGCAGGCAGTCAGCGGGACTTCTGGTGGTACGGGAGGCCGGAGGGCATTCCGGGGCCACCGACAGGTTCGTGGAACTGGTGGTGAACGACAACCCCGACCCGCTGGCGGTTCTCGGAGGGCATCTGTACACATGGGAGCTTTACAACTGTCTTCCGGTATATGCGGAGGGAATGGATGCGGACCCGGTGGCGGAGGAGAGGACCCTCCACATCCTGGGGAGGCTTTCCACAGAGGGAAGCGACAATCCCCAGCTGCTGAACCTGGGGGCCTGGGAGCTGGCCACCAGGGACCTTATGCTTGAAGAGGCCGTTGAAATGGCTGAGAAGGCAGTGGAACTCGCCCCCGGGGACGCGAATATAAGGGACACGCTGGCTGAGGCCCTATACAGAAGCGGCCTGGTCTCCCAGGCGGTGGAACAGGCGGGGATCGCGCTGGAGCTGGATCCTGAGAACGTTTACCTCCAGGAGCAGCTGGCGAGGTTCCTTGAAGGGAGTGAATGAACCATGGACGTCGGCAGGTTCCAGGTCTATACCGGGAACGGGAAGGGTAAGACCACTGCCCTTCTGGGGCTCTCCGTCAGGGCCGCCTGCTCGGGGATGGAGGTCTTCATTGCCCAGTTCATGAAGGGTCAGGAGTATTCGGAACTCTGCCTTCCCGGGAGGTTCCCCGAGATAACCATCCGTCAGTTCGGCAAGCCCGATTTCATCCTTCCCGGAGCGAAGCCCTCAGGGGATGATCTTCAGAATGCCCTCCGGGCCGCTGCAGCCGTCGCCGGGGCAATGCGCTGCGGAAGGTACGGGCTGGTGGGAGCGGATGAGATCTGTGTAGCGGTGCATATGGGGCTGCTTCCGGAAGAGAGGGCCATGGAACTGATAGAGTCAAGACCGGATGCCGTGGAGCTCATCTTTACCGGCAGGTACGCAACCGATAGGATCCTTGAGAAGGCGGACCTCGTCACCGAAATGCGGGAAGTCAAGCATTACTACAATACTGAGGGGCTTTCCGCCAGACGGGGAATAGAGAACTGAAAAAAGGGGGTTGATCATGAAAGCATTGACAGCGGTCCTGCTCCTTACGGCGTTGGTTGCCGCGGCGCAGGATGAACCGGCCAGGGATGCAATGGACTTCGTTGTTGGGGGCGGAGCCTGGCTTCCTGGGCTGATGAACGAGGACAGCGAGCTTTCCGTTGGATACGGATTCATGGCGGGGATAGAAACCCCCATGTTCCAGGAGGACATGTTCCGGCTCACCGCGGGTCCCGCTTTCTGCGGCACAGACAACCAGGACTACGACGGAATAACAGCGGTGATCCTCAGTCTGGGCTACAGGAAGTTCCCCTTCTACAGGCCCTATGCCGGTTCCAGGGCCCTGGAGCCCTTCGTGGGAGTTACCGGTGGAGGCATCCTCGTCTGGGATTCAGCCGCTGACGATTCCGGGGTGGAGACCACCAGCACCGGCGGAGCAATGCTGGGCATAGAGGTGGGAACAAGGATCAAGACCGGAGAGAACAGCTTCTTCGACCTGACCCTGATCGGCGAATGGGTCCCCACCGGCGGCGGTGTAGCAGGTGAAACGGAAGAGGACCTCAGCGGCCTCAGGATACAGGGAAGCCTGGTTTTCTAGCGGGATCCTCAAGCACCGAAGCGCCCAGCTGTCCACAGGCCCCTGCCACCTTCCCTCCCCTGGACCTTCTCAGGGTAACGGC
>CAYLXG010000111.1:0-8611 GCA_964387445.1 uncultured bacterium | reverse complement strand
AAGGCCACAACCCTGGGCTCGATACTCTTCCTTACTGGCATGGGCCTCTTTCATCCCCAGTGGGCGCCCAAGCTTTTCCTCATCCTGGTCTTCATCGTTCTCACCAACCCCGTTTCCAGCCACGCCCTGGCCCGTTCAGCGCATATGGCCCCATCCGAGAAACCGGATAACCTGGTGATGGATGACCTGGCTGAGAAGGGAGGCGGCGAATGAGCCCTGAACTGCTTGCCGCCATCGCCGCGGGAACCGGGGTGATGATGCTCGCCGCGGCGGTTGCCGCCCTTACGGTGAAGAAGCTCATATCCGCCATCATCATAACCGGATTCGTAAGCCTTTCCGCTTCGGTCCTGTTCTTCCTTATGAACGCCCCGGACGTTGCCATCACCGAGGCCAGCATCGGCGCAGCCGCTTCCACGGTGATCTTTCTCTGGGGAAGGGGAAGGATCGGGGGTGATGACCAGTGATCAGGAACATCGCAGGGCTGATGATAACCGCAGCCGCAGCAGCCGTTCTGTTCGCCATGGCCCCCGGGCTTGATGTCCCGGGGGAGCTCCACGGCCCCGCGGGCTACTACGTGGAGAACGGAGTCGAGGAGACCGGATCGGTGAACCTGGTTACCGCGATAGTGGTGGCCTACCGGGGAATGGACACACTGGGGGAGGTTGTGGTCCTGTTCAGCGCATCTACTGCGGTGGTCCTCATCCTCACCCTTATACCCATGGGCTCCGGCCCGTCCAGGCCAAGCCCGGTGGTGGAACTTACCGCCAGAGTGCTGCCGGGGACCATTACCCTCTTCGGCATATACGTGGTGACCCACGGCCACCTCAGCCCCGGGGGAGGATTCCCCGGGGGAGCGGTGGTGGCTTCCTCCTTCCTCCTTGTACTTCTGGGCACCACCGGAATGCCTGGATCCTCAAGACTGCTCACGGCGGTGGAGTCCCTGGCGGGGATATCATTCGGGCTGATGGGCTTCTGGGGAGCAATGCTCCTGGGACAGTTCCTGAACAGCACGGTGATACCGGAAGGAACCCCGGGCAGACTGGTCTCCGCAGGGCTTATCCCGCTTATCTCCCTTGCCATCGGAGCCAAGGTCGCCAGCGAGCTTTCCGGGGTTTTCGCCTCCTACAGGAAAAAGGGGGGTGAAGCATGAACTACACAGCGGTCTTCTACTGGTCCCTTGCCGTTACGGCGATGGGTCTCGTACTCACAGGCATCTGGGGGGTCCTCACAAGGCGGAACGTGCTCAGGATAGCCCTGGCATTCACCCTTGCGGACACCGGTGTCAATCTGCTTCTCGTATGGACTGGGTTCCTGCCTGGAAGGGGAGCGCCCATCATGGACGGCGCGGTATCCTCGGTGGTGGATCCCCTTCCCCAGGCACTGGTGCTCACATCCATCGTGATCGGAGTGGCGGTGGCCGCCCTTTTCGTAGTTGTGGGCGTTCTGGCATCGAAAAAGTCAGGGTCGGCTGACGTTCGCAGGATGAAGGAGCTGAAATGGTAAAAGCAGCAGCTGTTTTCATGCCCCTGCTGGGAGCGTTCATCAACGCCTGGCTCGCCGGGAGGAGCCCCAGGGCTTCCCGGGCCGTTTCCCTTGTTTTCCTGGCCGCCGGTCTCGCCGCAACGGTAATGCTTTCCTGGCAGCTGGGAGCCTGGGACCTTGCGGAACTGAAGGAATCCGTAATACTGACAACCGGTGTCGGCGAACCGCCGCTGAGCATCGACCTCGAGATCACCGCCGGCGGAACCATCGCCGCGGTGGTGATGTACCTTGCGGCGGCGCTGTCCCTCCACCGCTTCGCAGGGCGCACCCCCAAGTCACAGCCGCTGATACTGGCCATGGTGACGGCATCCCTGGGAATGCTCTATTCCACCGACATTTTCAACTCATTCGTGTTCCTTGAGATAGGGTCGATCATAACCATCGGTCTCATCGCCGCCTGCAGGTGCGGAAGCCGGTGGGAGGCAGCGATGAAGACGGCCCTGGTATCAGGCCTGGTGACGATACTCTATCTTCTGGGAGTGGCGGTGGTGTACAGGACCACCGGGGTTCTGTCCATGAGCGTACTGCCCCTGATGGGCGGAGTTCCGGCGGTGCTGGTTACCGCACTTTTCCTTACTGTGATAATGACCGAGATAAAGGCCTTTCCTCTCACAGGCTGGGGTCTCGACCTCTACCACGGATCAAGTTCCATAATGGCAGGGTTCTACAGCGCCACATGGAGCCTGGCCGTTCTGCTCTGGTCCGCAAGGGTGCTGCCGATGCTGCCGGTTCCGGATGTGAGGATATTCGCATGGACAGGGGCGGTGGGTCTGGTGCTCAGCCAGCTGGCCGGTCTCAGGGCCTCCGCTTCAGGGAGGATACTGGGCTACTCCACCGCGGCGTACGCCTCGCTCCTTCTGGTTGCGGCGGGAACTGTCTCCGGTGAGGTCTACGACTCCTCCGTGCTTGTGATCCTTCTTTTCGCCGCCGTGTCCAAGTTCGGGCTGTTCATGCTGGGCAGACCCGAGGAGAACGACAGGTGGAGCGGACTGGGGACCTGCCTGATCCTCTTCCCGATCCTGGCCCTGGCGGGGATCCCGCCCATGCCCACCTTCTGGGCAAAGTTCGCCCTTCTCAGGGAGATAGCCGCGGCAAACCCGCCGGTCTTCTACCTCACCATGGCGGGTCTGGGGCTTGAAGCGGTATACCTGTTCCGCTTCTGGAGCAGGCGCTCCGAAGCGGCGGGCACAAAGCAGAGAGTCGATGTTTCTTCGGTGGCCGGTGTGAGCATCCTCCTGCTAGGGGGCATCTGGCTCACAAGGATGGGCTGGAGCGGCCTGGACCTCTCCGGAACGCTGATCCCCTCCCATGGTCTCCGCACGCTCTTTCAGATCCTCTTTGCAGGGGGAACCCTCCTGGCCCTGCCGGGGGTGTTCAACCGGATCGGAAGCCACAGGAGCTACTGGTTCTGGCTCCTGGTTTCCGGAGGGGCACTGACCATTCTGCCCATGGCAGGGAATGCGATCACCTTTTTCGTTCTCTGGGAGATATCGGCCTTTGCCGGGGTCATTGCCGTCAGTCGTGGCCTGAAAGGCGGGAGGAGCGCTTTCTGGTATGCCGCCTTTGCGGTGATCTCCGGATACCTGCTCCTGGCGGCGCTCCTTGCCTCCGGTAACGGCTTCATCTCACCGGGCCTCCCTGTGGCGCTTGCTGTGATCGCGGCACTGCTGAAGATGGGCCAGTTCGGCACGCACCTCTGGAACGTAAGGGCGTACCCGGACTCGCCGGGGACCATGCCGGCATTCCTTGCGGGAACAGCATCAAAATCCGCAGTTCTCCTCCTTGTTGTCGCTGCCATTTCCGCCGGGCTTCCCTGGGGCAGGGCACTGGCCTGGATAGGAGCCCTAACCGCACTGGGAACCGCAGTTAAGGCAGCCCTGGCCAGCGACTACAGGAAGATGCTGGCCTTCGCCAGCGTTTCCCAGCTGGGCTACGCCCTTATGGGCATAGGTCTGGCTTCTGTGCTGGGGTGGACGGCGGCTTTCTACCACACCATTCACCACCTGATCTTCAAGATGGCCCTTTTCCTGGGAGCCGCAGGGGTACTGATGAGGGCCGGCACCACCGAGTTCAACCGCCTGGGCGGCCTGGTGAAGAGAATGCCCCTGACCTTCGCCTTCACTCTGATAGCGGTGATATCCTATGCAAGCATCCCGCCCTTGGCGGGTTTCGGCGGGAAGTGGCTGCTCTACAACGCCCTTGTGGAAGCGGGATGGCTGCCTGTGATGGTGGTTGCCATGTTCGCCTCGGTGGTGGCTTTCCTGTACTCGTACAGGCTTCTCCACGGCGTTTTCCTGGGGCAGCTGTCCAGGCGGAACGCAGAGGTTAAGGAAGCGCCGCTCACCCTTCTGATTCCCCAGGGGATCCTTGCAGGGTCGATAATGCTCCTGGGCTTCAGACCCACTGTACTCCTGGAGCGGCTCATTCCCGTGGTCCAGGGGATCCCGGGTCTCTCCGGGCTGGCCCCTGTCATCGACGGGCAGATGCTGTTGACCCCATGGGGCACATGGAACGCATGGATGACCGGGCTGATGGTGGTGGGGTTGTTCGGTGCAGCCTTCGTCTTCTACTGGATATCCGGCCATAAGCCCAAGTACGTGGGTCAGCTGGACATCGGCTTTGCCGGGGAGGTTCCCCCTTCCCCGGAGGAGATACACTATTCCAACAACTTCTTCAGACCATACAGAAGGGCTCTCTCCTTCCTTCCGAACATCCAGGCCGGGGGGATATTCAGGGGGTGCGTCAAGGTGGTCTACATGGCCGGTGACGCTGTAAGGGCGCTCTTCACCGGCGACGGCAGGACCTACCTGGCCCACATCATGCTCTTCCTGGTCCTCTTCTTCGTATTCCTGAACGGAGGTATGTGATGTTCCAGAACATCCTCTCGATACTGCTCACCACCCTGGGAGCTCTGGTCTGGGGCCTTCTCCTGGGAGGCATTTCCAGGACCCTCCGCGCAAGGATACACGGAAGGATCGGCCCCAGGATAACCCAGAACTTCATCGATACCTGGAAGCTGTTCAGAAAGAGATCCTCCATACACCACGGAACAATGTTCTGGATGGCGCCGATGTTCAGGATAACCGGGGCGATATGCGTTCTGCTCATGGTGCCCATAGTGGTGGGGCAGAACGTAACATGGAACATGTCCTTCGCCGGGGATGTTTTCCTGCTTATCTACATAATGTTCTTCGGCTGCCTGGGAATGGCTCTGGGTGCAGGCAACTCAGGGCATCCCTACGGTGTGATAGCCGTGAGCAGGGGCCTTGCCCAGATGAGTTCCTACGAACTCTCATTCTCCGCCGCGGTGATAGTGCTGGCGGTGGGCCTGGGCACCTTCAGGGTGGAGGGTATCGTAGCCGCCCAGCAGGCGGGGATCACCAGCTGGAACATCTTCAGGTTCCCCTTCGCAAGCGCCGCGGCGCTGATAGCCTTCCTGCCCATGCAGATGGCTTACCCGTTCAGCATCGTTCTCGCCCCCCAGGAGATACCCATCGGGCCCCCCACGGAGTACAGCAGCAGGCTCCTCTCGCTGATGTTCAGCGGCAGGGCCATCTTCGGAGCGGCGAAGGCCCTTCTCTACGCGAACCTGTTCTTCGGAGGGGCCTCCAGCTGGTGGAGCCTTCTGCTTAAGACCCTTCTTATATACATGTATCCGGTGTTCGTGGGGGCGGTGTTTCCCAGGTTCAGGACCGAGCAGAGCATTCGGTTCCTCTGGTTCGTTCCCACCACCCTTGCCCTGGTGGACCTTGTCCGCCTGATGGTCTAGGAGGTGAAGATGTACTGCAACGAAAGGCCGCCAAAGCCTTCGGAGAAGAAGGAACTCTGGCGGAAGATCAACGACATGGCCAGGGCCAACAGCCTCTGGGTCACCGCCTACGGAACCGGATGCGGGGCCATCGAACTGCGTCCCCTTCACACCTCCAGGTTCGACATGGAGCGTTTCGGCATAGCCATGCGCCCCACGCCCAGGCAGGCGGACGTTCTGATAATCTCCGGCTACCTTTCTGTGAAAACGCTGAAAAGGGTGATCCGGGTATACGAGCAGATCCAGGACCCCAAGTACATAGTCGCCCTGGGTTCCTGCACCATAAACGGGGGAATGTACTTCGACTCGTACAACACCCTGAACGTGCTGGACAGGTACCTCCCGGTGGATGTGTACGTAATGGGCTGCATGCCCAGGCCCGAGGCGATAATCGACGGCTTCTCCCTGCTGATGAGGAAGATAAAGGATGGCAGGGCCCAGGGCTGGAAGCACTACAAGGAAAATCTCGACTACTACAGGGAAAACCAGAAGGCGATAATTGCCGACTGGAACATGCCCGACTACAACTGGTGAGGAGGAGATAATGATCGACAGGGTCATGAAGGAGCTGGAAAGCAGATTCTCCTCGCTGGAGCTGGTAAGGGAGATGCACAACTACCTCCATGTATACCTTGACCGCGGGGAGGTGATGGAGGCCATTCTCAACGCCAGGACACTGCTGGGTTTCAAGACCCTTCAGCTGATAAGCGTGGTGGACAGGATGGAGGAGAACAGGTTCCAGCTAACCTGGATACTGGAGAACTACACCGACTCGCTGGTCCTGCTCCTCAGCGCCGACTACCCCAGGGAGAACTGCTCCGTGCCCTCCCTGAGCGCTGTCTGGCCGGCGGCGTCCGCCTTCGAGAGGGAACTGTTCGAGATGTACGGCGTGAGCTTCCCCGGTAATCCCAGGGAGGGGGAGGACTTCATCCTGGAAGGATGGAAGGAGATCCCGCCCATGAGAAGGGATTTCGACACCGAGGAATACTCCATGCGGGTCTACGGCGAGTGGCGGCCCCGGAAGCACACCGATCCTAGACAGTACATCGGCGAAGTAGTGGGGGAACGGAATACCCCCATGGGCCGCATGAGAGGGGAGGAGGAGTGATGGCCTACGACAGGGCAACCGACCCCGAGAAGACCACCCACCTCTTCTTCGGGCCTCAGCACCCGGGTGTAACCGGGAACATGAGCATCGAGATGTGGTTCGACGGCGACGAGATAACGAAGGCCATAACACATGTGGGCTACCTGCACAGGGGCTTCGAGAAGCTCATGGAGAAGAAGCTGTGGATACAGAACTTCCCTCTGGTCTGCCGCATATGCGTTCCCGAACCGGACATCAACGAGCAGTGCTACGCCATGGCCATAGAAGAGCTTTCGGGCATTGAGCCCCCTGAAAGGGCACAGTGGATAAGGACCCTTGTACTGGAACTGGCAAGGCTTGCGGTGAACCTGATGGCCTTCGGAGGCCAGGCGGGAACCCTGGGCCTGGGCACAGGGGCCATGTGGGGAATAACCCTGAGGGATTTCGTGCTGGACCTCTTCGAGGAACTCACCGGCGCCAGGATCTACCACATCTACATACAGCCAGGCGGGGTAAGGCGCGACCTCCCGGAGGGCTTCCACGGCAGGGTCGAGGAAACACTCCGCACCATCGAGGAGCGGCTTCCTGAACTGGACAGGCTCATACTCAACAACTCGGTGTTCAAGCTGAGGACGAAGGGCGTTGGAGTGGTCGATCCCTCCTGGATTGAGGAGTACGGCCTGGTGGGCCCTGTGGCCAGGGGAAGCGGCGGCGTGCGCGACGTGCGGAAGGATGCACCCTACGGAGTTTACCCCCAACTCGATTTCCAGGTAGTAACCGAGAACGGATGCGACATCTACTCCAGGGCCCTTGTGAGACGGCGGGAGATAGAGATGAGCATCGACCTGATCAGACAGGTGCTGAAGGGAATGCCGGAGGGGCCCGTGGCCGCGAAGCTTCCCAACCTCACCGAGTGGAAGGTGCCCCCCGGGGAATGCTACTCCCGGGTTGAGTCCAGCAGGGGAGAGTACGGCTACTATGTTGTCAGCGACGGCTCCCTGAAGCCCAGGAGGGTGCATGTGCGGGGGCCTTCGTACGTACACGCGGTGCCCCTTCTGGAACGAATGCTGGTGGGAGCAAACATAGCGGACGTTTCCAACATCATGGTCAGCCTCACCACATGCCCCCCTGAGATAGAGAGGTAGGAAGATGAAGTTCACCGACATAGTTTCTCCCTTCCTCGCCTGGTCCAGGGCCGCAAGGAGGGTTGACACCATACCGTACCCGAAGAGGAAGAACCCCGGGTCGGACAGGTACAGGGGCTTTCACATCAACGACACCGACAAGTGCATAGGCTGCGGCCGCTGCGAGGTGATCTGCGAGAACCTTGCCATCGACATGGTGAAGGCAGAAAAAATAAAGCCTGAAAAAGGCGACTCCGGCCTGAGACCCAGGGTGGACTACGGCAGGTGCTGCTGGTGCGCCCTCTGCGTTGATGTGTGCTCAACAGGCTCACTGAAGATGAGCAACCGCTACAGCTGGACCACCGAAAACCCCGACACCTGCGTCTACACCCCCGGCATCGAGCAGAAGGCCTGGGATGCCGACGAAAAGGGCTACCGCCAGGATAACGAAACCCTGGGGTGGGCCGGTTCACCCAGGGAGCCCATGGAGATCATGGACCCCGAGAAGAGGGTGGGAACCTTCGAGGAAGTTGTGAAGGGATACACCGTAAGGCAGGCCATGGAGGAAGCCTCCAGGTGCATACAGTGCGGCCTCTGCATCACCGCATGCCCGGCCCACATGCACATACCCGACTACCTGAAGGCCATAGCCGAGGGCAGGTTCGCCGACGCGGTGAAGCTCTTCTACGACAACAACCCCCTTCCGGAGATGTGCGGAAAGGTCTGCACCAGGCAGTGCGAAACCGTGTGCGCAATGGGTTACCAGGGCGAATCCATTGCCATCAGGTGGCTCAAGCGCTTCGCCTGCGAGCAGTTCGAAAACCTCTCTGAGGTCCTTGCCGCCGATGCCGAACCCGGAGAACCCAACGGGAAAACCGTCGCCGTGGTAGGCGCCGGGCCTTCAGGGCTTTCCGCCGCCTACTACCTGGCGAGGATGGGTTACGGCGTAACCGTACTGGACGAATCGGAAACCGGCGGTGGAGTGGCCTGGAAGGCAATACCCGAGTACCGCCTGCCCGAATCCGGTCTGGAGAAGCAGATGGAGGTGTT
>CAYLXG010000110.1:5260-8660 GCA_964387445.1 uncultured bacterium | reverse complement strand
TTGCCCCGGGGGGAATAGCGGCGATGAACGTGAACGCCCTGGACAATACCTCGGAGCTTCTGAACTCGATCGGAAGGACCGCCGGTGAGGTTTTCGCCCATGTATACCTCGTGCCAGTGGCCGATGACTACAACTACATGCTGCTGGCCTCCGACTCACCGATAACCCCTCCGGACGGAGACTCCATGGGGGTGTGGAACCCGGCGCTGCAGTACACGGCGCAGCTCTTTCAGCCCGCCTTCGAGCCCTTTCAGCCTTGCGGAGGCATGATCCTCACCGACAACAGGGCCCCCGTGGAATTCATGACCGACCTCATGATAGCCAGGGGCGCGTCGGAAACGATGTGATTCAGGGAGGTGCCATGCGTTCTTTCATCTGCTGTCTGTTCCTGGCCGCTGTTTCCCCGGGAGATCTCACAGAGATAGGCCAGGGGGGGACACTGACCACCAACAGGCCCTTCTGCGGGTCTTGAAGCGATCCTGGAAGAAGGTACCAGGTCCTGGTACTTCAGGAAGAACTGTCAGAACCCCTTCTGATCCACAGGCTGGAGCTTTTTGCCACCCACTCGTCCCACGCCTCGGGTGAGTTCTATCAGTTCAGCATTCTTTTGTGCGAGACCGAGGTGCAGTCCCTCACCAGTTCTTTCCAGGCAAACTACGGAACCGGAACCCCGGTCACCGTATCAAGCCTGGACACACTCTCGATAGAATGGTCGCACTCAGCACCGGGCTGGAACGGATTCGACCTCGAAACACCCTTTCGGTACCAGGGGGACCGCAACCTGATCATCGAGTTCCGATACCTGGGGGACAACGGCCACACCGTGAACGCCAGGGCCGCGGACCTGCCCTCCGCCGACCGCTGCCTATCGGCGGCTCATCCTTCAAGTGCATCTGGATCCCTTATGTCCTTCCTTACCTGCATGAGGATACACTACGATTCCCAGAGCATTCAGGGCGCCACATTCGGAGGGATCAAGACCCTTTTCGTTCAGTGAACAAATGTTTAGTATATCCCCATGGAAAGACCGTTCCTTCTATGGGTGAAAAGCGCCTTCAGTTTCCGGTGGGGAACCGACACACCTGAGACCCTGGCTGAAAGGATAGCCGCAGGGGGCTTTTCGGGGGGTCTTCTGGCCGACACAGGCGGAGTCTACGGAACCCACAGGTTCGCCGAGGCCGCTTCCAAAGCCGGCATAAGGGCACTTGCCGGGGCGGAGGTCCATGGGGTGGTATTCGGCGCTCTGTCCTCCGGATGGGGGCAGCTCTGCAGGCTGGTTACCTCCGCACACCTTCCGGAAAGGGTGTCCCCAGGTGAGGCCCTCCTGGATACCGGTGACCTTTACGCAATAGCGGCGGATCCCGGGGAGGCCGGGCAGCTCAGGAAGGGGGGATTCCAGGGAAGGGTGTACCTTCCGGTGCTTCCCGGGGGTGACGACCCCGACTGCCCCCCGGGCGTGCTTCCCCTGGCCTGCGCCCCTTCCATGTACTGCAGGGATGGGTCCCCCGGTGTGCACTCCATGCTCAGGAAGTACGACAGGCTCCTGCCGAAGCCCCATGTGCAGAGGCCTCCCATGAGCTGCTGCGCTGAAGCCCTTCCCAGGTGGCACCGGGGAATGTGGAGCAGGGCTCCCTTCGCCCTGGAGAACAACCTCAGGCTTGGGGAGATAACCTGTACCCTTCCTTTGAGGAGCTCCTACAGGCCCCCGGTGATAACACAGGATGATCCCGGAGCATTGAGGGCCCTCCTGTTCCCCCGGCTGCGAAGCCTGTACGGCAGCAGCGAAGCGGCGGAGAAGCGGCTGATCGACGAGCTGAGGGACCTCTCCGAAGCCGGCCTGTGCGGATACTTCCTGGTGTTCCATAGAATACTGGAATACTGCAGCGGCAGGAGGATACTTGCGGTTGCCAGGGGGTCCGCCGCCGGGAGCCTGGTATCAAGGCTTCTCGGGCTTTCCGCCGTTTGTCCCATACGCCACGGCCTCTCCTTCACCAGGTTCTTCAACCGCCTCAGGGACGACCCTCCGGACATCGACCTCGACATCGACGGAGCCCTCAGGGACCAGGTCTACAAGTGGTTCCTGAAGGAATGGGGTGAGAGGACCGCAGCGGTATCCGCCACGGTAACCTACAAGACCAGGTCCGCAGTACGGGTTGCCTGCGCCGCCCTGGGGGTGTCACGGGACGAGACCGATGCGCTGGCCGCACTTTCAGGAAGCACAGGGAACCCCATATGGAGGCAGCCCCTGCCGGAGGAGGTCCTTCGGAGGTCGAAGCTCCTTCTGGGGCTTCCTTCGCACCTTATGCCCCATCCCTGCGGGGTTGTGGTGGGCCAGGGACTGATAGCCTCCACGGTGCCGGTGGAGATGTGTTCCGGGGGGCTTCCGGTTACCCAGCTCGACATGCACGGAGTGGAGTACGCCGGGCTCATAAAGATGGACCTGCTGGGCCAGAGGGGGCTCACATCCCTGGCCCTTGCCTCCAGGGGAGGGGCCCCGGGAGCATCCATAAGCGGAGGCGGCAGCCTCGGCGGAAAGACACTGGAGCTGGTCAGCGGGGGCCGAACCATAGGGGTTCCCCACATCGAGAGCCCGGCGATGAGGGGCCTGCTTAGAAGGATGACCATACGCTCAGTGGAGGATGTTGCCAGGGCACTGGCACTGGTTCGCCCCGGGGCTGCTTCAGGGGGCGGGCGGGATAGATACATGGCCGGCGGCGAACGGGATGTTCCCGAACCGCTGAGGAACATCCTCAGGGAGAACCGCGGGGTGATGCTCTATCAGGAGAATGTTTCAGAAGCGGCTTCCATCCTGCTGGGGCTTGACCCCGCCGGGGGGGACCTCATGCGGAGAAAGCTGAAAAGGAAGGCTGTTTCCAGGGAGGAGATAACAGCCCTCTGCGAAGCAAGGGGGCACAGTCGCAGCACCGCCGAAAGGGGATGGGACCTTCTCTCCGGCTACGCCGGCTACGGCTTCTGCAAGGCCCATGCCGTGACATACGCCGCTGTGGCCTGCGCCTACGCCGCGGTGAAGGCCGAAAGGCCTGCGGAGGCAATGGCGGCATTCCTTGCGGCGGGGGGAGGCTTCTACAGGCACATGGTTTACGTGGAGGAAGCCAGGAGGCTGGGCATAGCCATACTCCCCCCCGATGTGAACCAGGCCGAGTGGTTCTACTCGTCCCATGGGGAACGGGGGCTGATGATAGGCATGGGCTGCCTGGCGGGGATGGGGGAAACCGAGTTCGAGAAGCTGAAGGCCGGAAGGCCCTATACACACCCGGTACAGGTGAGGGCCGCGGGGCTGGGGCCCCAGCTGGCAAAGAACATGGCCATGGCCGGCTGCTTCGACTCCCTGGGGATGAACCGCCCCCAGGCGGCATGGTGCATTGCCGAGGGGGCGACC
>CAYLXG010000110.1:0-5250 GCA_964387445.1 uncultured bacterium | reverse complement strand
AAATAAGGATGAGCATCAGGTGAAAAAACATCGATACACTCCGGCGGTGAGGGCCGCCAAGGAGCTGGAACTCATGGAAGTCACCACGGAAGCCCATCCCCTGGTCTTCCTGAAAAGGCCGGCGGGAACAGTGCCCCTGTGTCATGAGGAGCTGGCCGGAAACGGCATGGTGTGGGGCAGGGTCCTTACGAAGAGGTCCCTGGGGGACGGGGCAGGGTTCCTGATGCTTGAGGACGAGACCGGTGTTGCCGACCTTTTCGTGCCTTCTCCCTGGTACCGCCGGATATCGGTGATCCTCAGGAGGCCCGGCGCCGCGGTAACGCTCCGCTGCAGAAGGACAGGGGAGCGCACCGCGGTTGCGGGGATAGCCGGGGACTAATCCGCCCTGTAGAGGTGAACGTCGGTCTGGGGGAAGGGTATCCCGATCCCCTCGGCGTCAAGACGGAGCTTGATGTTCTCGGTGAGGGCGAAGTACACATCCCAGTAGTCTGCGGTCCTTACCCAGGGGCGGACAACAAGGTTCACGGAACTGTCGGCCATTTCCAGCACTCCCACCATGGGGGCGGGGTCCTTCAGCACTTTCTCGTTCTTCGTGATCTCGTCCATGAGCACCTGGCGGACCTTCCTCAGGTCGCTTTTGTAGGAAACGCCAACCTTAAGGTCGACCCTTCGCACCTGTTCCGCGGTGTAGTTGATGATGGATGCCGAGATGATCGAGGAGTTGGGAACGATCACCTTCTTGTTGTCGATGGATTTCAGGGTGCTGTTGAGAAGGCTTATTGCCTGAACCACTCCCGCCTGCCCTCCGGCTTCCACGTAATCGCCGGCCTTGAAGGGCCTGGTGACCATGAGAAGGACCCCGGCGGCCAGGTTGGAGAGGGATCCCTGCAGTGCAAGGCCCACGGCCAGGGCGGAGGCTCCCAGTATTGCCACTATGGAAGATGTCTGCACCCCGATCTGGCTCAGTGCCGCAACCACAATGAAAGCCATGAGAAGCGCATAGGTCACCGAGCAGGTGAAGTTGATGATGGTGCCGTCGAGCTTCCTGCTCTCCATGCCCCTGCGGACGCCCTTGCGGATAGCCTTGGCGACCCAGTTCCCCACGAGAACGATCAGCACCGCCGTGAGTACCTTCAGGCCGTAGGTGGAGAGCAGTTGGGGAAGGGAATCCAGAAACTCCTGCATCGCAGCTCCTTTCTTTGATGAAACCGTTATGAATGGGAGTATACCAAGGAACACCCCTGAACACGAGTCTTGATAAAAATACTGATTCTGGTATTCTTATGAGCATAGAGACGATCCCCAGGAATTTCCAATCCGGAAGGTGGAGCAATGGAATTCAAGCCCCTTGAACCGGGAAAACTCAGGTGGACCTGTCCTGAGGACATGTTCCAGTTCGAGACAAGCAGCGACCTGAAGCCAGCAAAGAAGATAGTCGGCCAGCCCAGGGCGGTAAGGGCGGTGAAGCTCGGCCTGGAAATCCCCAGCAGCGGGTACAACATGTTCGTCACCGGGGTTTCCGGCAGCGGCCGGGAGACCACCGTGAAGAGGATACTGGACCAGATAGACACCACCTGCAGGGACCTGCTGGACATATGCTACGTATACAACTTCGAGGATTCCTCCAGGCCCAGAGCGCTGGGGTTCCCTGCGGGGGAGGGCAGAAAGTTCAAGGAGGGCGTCGAGGGCTGCGTGGAGCTTCTGAGGAAGAACATCCCCGTGGTGCTGAAGAGCGAGGGCACAGCCGCGGAAAAGGGAGCTCTGCTGGAGAGCTTCACCGAGAAGAAGAAGGCCCAGATGGAGAAGGTGGAAAAGGCCGCCATCGAAGCGGGTTTTGCGGTGGTGAGCATTCCCGTGGGCCCCGGGCAGAGCAGACCCGATGTTCTTCCAGTGATAGACGGAAAGCCACAGACCTACGAGCAGCTCCAGCAGCTTGCCGCCCAGGGGGAGATCACCCAGGAGAAGCTGGCTGAATACAGGAAGACCCATACCCGGCTCTTCAAGCTGCTCACATCCGCCATCAGGCATGCCCAGACCATTGAGATCCAAGCCCAGGAGGAGGTGGAGCGGCTGCAGAAAAGGGTCCTCAAGCCCACGGTCAACGGCATCCTTCATCAGCTTTCCGGTCTCGGGGACAAGGAAACCACCCGGCATGTTGAGCGGATGGAGGAGACCGTACTTAACAACATAGATGCCTTCGCCGCTGAGAACGAAGAAGCCGACCCATATGTGATATTCGAGGTCAATCTCATAGTCGACAATTCCGAAACGAAGAAACGCCCTGTGGTAGTGGAGCAGTTCCCGGATTCGGTGAGGCTCTTCGGCAACGTGGACCATGTGCTCATAGACAACAAGCCCTACAGCGACCACACAATGATAAGGGCCGGGTCCATCCTCAGGGCCAACGGAGGCTACCTCATTATAAACGCCATGGACGTGGTGCGGCAGCCCGGTCTCTGGCAGACCCTGATACAGACCATAAGGAACAGAACGGTGGTGACCAGGCCCAACGACATAACAAGGGCCTTCATGACCGTGGAGCTTCAGCCCGAGCCGATAGAGATCGATGTCAAGCTGATCCTGATAGGCCCCAGATGGCTCTATACCCTCCTCGCCGCGCAGGATCCTGACTTTGGCTACCTCTTCAGGATACGCGCCGACTTCGACGACCGCATGGACCTTACGCCGGAGAACATCGAGGACTTTGCCGGGGTGATTGCATACATCTGCCAGACGGAATCGGTGCTGCCACTGGACCGCAGGGCCATGGCAGCAATCACAGAGCAGGCGGTGAGGATCACCGGAAGGAACGACAAGATATCCCTGAAGTTCAACATGGTGGCGGATTTCGTAAGACAGGCTTCCTACTGGGCCGGCCAGGAAGGCCGGGAAACGGTGACCGCCGAGGATGTAAGAACAGCCATCCAGGAAAAGGAGTACCGCCTCAACCTGGGTGAGCAGTACGCCAGGGCGGGAATACTGGAGAACCAGGTGATGGTGGACACCCAGGGAACCGCCGTGGGGCAGCTCAACGGCCTCGCTGTGTATTCAGGGGTAGATCACTCTTTCGGACTGCCAAGCAGGATAACCGCAACGGTCAGCCCCGGGGTAGAGGGCATAGTGAACGTGGAGCGCGAGGCGGAGATGTCCGGCAGCATCCACACCAAGGGCGTGTATGTGATCACCGGCTTCCTGAGGGACAGATTCGCCTCCGACTACCCGATAAGCCTCTCCGCAGGGATAGTGTTCGAGCAGAGTTACGGAGGGGTCGACGGCGACAGCGCCAGCTCCACCGAACTCTACACATTGCTCAGCGCCCTTTCCGGGGTCCCGCTGAGGCAGGACCTGGCGGTAACCGGTTCGGTGAACCAGCACGGCCGGATACAGCCCATCGGCGGAGTGAACCAGAAGATAGAGGGATTCTTCAGGATATGCAGCGAAAGGGGTCTCACGGGAACCCAGGGAGTGATGATCCCCGACTCGAACGTCGTGCATCTGCAGCTTCGTCGGGATGTGATCAAGGCCGTGGAGGACGGAATGTTCCATGTTTACCCCGTAAGGACCATATGCCAGGGCATAGAACTGCTCACCGGGGTTGAGGCCGGGGAGAGGAACACCCATGGAGGATACCCCGCCGACACGGTGTTTGGAATGGCCGACGCCAGGCTAAGGAAGATGGCGGAAACCGTGAGGGATTTCGGAGGAAGGCGCTGAAGAAGGCGGCATCGTTCAGCTGGGGAGAGCTTGAAGCGGAGGGCTCCAATGTGGGGGACACCGTCATCTTCCAGTCGCAGTTCCGCGACCTGACCGGCATGGGCCTTGAGACAGGCATAATGACCGCCGACCCGGAAAGGACACGAAGCAGGTACCCGGGCGTCAGGTGTTTCGATGTGAAAAAGGGAAGGCTCAGGGCCATGGCCGCCGCCGCGGCGTGGTCGGACATCGTGGTGGTGGGAGGCGGAGAACTGGTTCAGGACAGCTCCTCCCTCCTTTACAGCCCCTTCAATCTGCTTCCCCTCTTCCTTGCACGGCTTCTCGGCAAAAAGTCCTTCGCCTGGGCGGTGGGCATAGGCCAGGGAAGCGAGCTCAGAAGATCAACAAGGATGCTGACCAGGCTTGCCGCCAGGACCGCGGACGGCATTACCGTAAGGGACAGGGGTTCATTCAACGCTCTGCATCACCTTGGCCTCCGGGAACCTGAGATGCTGCTGGCATCAGACTGCGCCCTTTCCCTTGAAACGGAGAAGTGCAGTAAGGAAAACCTTATTGGCGCAGCCCCCAGGGACGTTTCCAACCGCACCGGGCACCTGCTTCCCCTGGAGTTGCGCAGGAAGCTGGGGGCAAAGGCCAATGCAAACCCCGAAGCCGGGGCAATGGCCTGGGCAAGGCTTCTCGACTGGTGCTCGCAAAGGTACGCCGCCGATATCGTTCTGCTGCCCTTTCATACAGGCTCCCTCTCCAACGACGACGGCGCATTCTGCCGCATGGTTGCGGACAGGATGAAGAGGGGCGGCGGGGTGAGCATCGCGGATCCGGGGGATACCGCCGGGTTCCTGAATACCGTAGCCAGGTGCAGGGTCATGGTGACCACCCCGCTCCATGGAGCCATCCTCGCCTTCGCCGCTGGAACCGTGCCCGTTTCCGTGTCCTATTCCAGCAAGTGCCTCAGGTTCATGGAACAGGCAGGGCTGCAGGAGTATGTCTCCTCAGGCACCCCGGGGATCCCCGACAGGAACACCGCGGGGGCCGTCGAGAGGGCCTGGAAGGGTAGTGACCAACTCCGGCTGCGAATGGAGGAACGGGCAGAGCAGCTCAGATCAAGGGCAAAGAGAACACCCGAGCATTTCAGGAAGACCTTCGGTCTGTGATCCCGGGCATTCACGTTTCCACCGCGGGAGGCATAGAGAAGGCCCCGGCAAGGCTGAGGGATTTGGGTCTCGAAGCAGGTCAGGTCTTCACCGCCAATCAGCGAAGATGGATCTCCCCTCCCCTGAAGGAGAAGAGCGTGGAGACCTTCAGGAATGAAACCGGCGAACTCCTGTTCGTCTCCCACGCCTCCTACCTGATCAACCCCGCTTCATCAAGGGAGGATGTAAGGGAGAGGTCCGCAGCCGCCCTCAGGGAAGAGCTTAACAGATGCATTCAGCTCCGCATTCCCTGCATGGTCCTCCATCCGGGAGCCCATCAGGGGGCAGGGCCCAGGGAGGGCATCAAAATGGTGGCCCAGGCCCTGAATAATGTTCGTCTGGA
>CAYLXG010000109.1:0-8676 GCA_964387445.1 uncultured bacterium | reverse complement strand
TCTTCCGGAACCCCTGTTGCGTTCCAGGAGAGAGGCGGTCCTTTCCAGCAGCTCCCTGCTGCAGAGGAATCCCTCCACCTCGATGAGCACGCCTGCCCGGAGCCTCTTTCTGCTCTCCGCAAGAGGCATGACCCTCTCTATGCTCAGCCTCATGCCCCTGTCTCCCCTGCCCTGGCTCATTTCGCCCTCCATCAGAAGGTGTGCCCCTTCGTTGACGGAATCACCGAAGTTCTGAAGGGCCTCGGAGAAAAGGATGGCCTCGCAGGCTGCGTTCCTGTCCGAAATGGTAACGAAGGCCATGGGACCCTTTTTCGTCTCTATCACCCTCTTGGAGACCAGGGTTCCCGCTATGACCACCCTTCCGCAGCCGGCGCTCTGTATCCCATCGAGTCCATGGGTGGTGAAGCCTGCGATCTCTTCGGCGAACTCGTCAAGGGGGTGACCGGAGAAGTAGAAACCAAGCATCTCCCTCTCCATCTCCAGTTTCTGGTCCAGGGGGATCTCCTCCTCCGCCGGCAGGGCGGGGACCACCGGTTCAGGGACGGATCCTCCGCCGAAAAGCGACATCTGACCGGCGTTGTGGTGCTGCCTTACCCCGGAAGCATATGAAAGCGCCTGCTCCATGGCGGAAAGCTGCTGTGCCCTGTTCCCTTCCAGGCAGTCGGTGGCGCCGGCGAGGATCAGGGCCTCCAAGGTCCTCTTGTTGATGCCGCCGGAATCCTCCAGCATGGCCACCCTGGCGCAGAGGTCGAACACCGTTGCGAAGGGGCCGCCGTCCTCCCTGGCCCTCCTGATCTCGTCCGCAGGGGTGAACCCCACGTTCTTTATGGCTGCAAGGGCGTACATTATCTCCCTTTCCCCCGAGGCAACGAACCTGGGCATGCTTCCGTTCACCGAGGGGGGAACCACCTCGACCCCGAGCCTTTCCGCCTCCCTTACCAGGTCACGAAGCTTGCTCACCGAACCTATCTCGCTGGAAAGAACGGCAGCCATGAACTGGGAGGGGAAGTGTCTCTTCAGGTAGGCGGTCCTGTAGGCGATGATCGCGTAGCATACCGCGTGGGATTTGTTGAACCCGTACTCTGCGAAACGGGCGATAAGGTCCCATATCTCAGTGGCCTTCTTCCTGGAGATCCCCTTCTTCGAAGCTCCTTCCAGGAATACGTCCTTCATCACCGCCATCTTCCCGGCGATCTTCTTCGACATGGCCCTTCTGAGATTGTCCGCTTCAGCCATATCCATGCCCGCCAGCACATTGGCTATCCTCATGACCTGTTCCTGATAGATGGTTACACCATAGGTTCCCCGGAGGACCTCCTCGAGAAGGGGATGGGGATACTGAATGCTCTCTCCCCTGGACGACTTCTCCTTGTTCTGGGCGTAGAGGTCGATCATGTGCATGGATCCCGGGCGGTAAATGGCCACCGCGGCGGTCACGTCGTCGAACCTGTTCACGCCTATCTTCCTCAGTGCGTCCCTCATTCCGCTGGACTCCAGCTGAAAGACGGCGGTGGTGTCCCCGGAGCTTATCATCTCCAGGGTGGCCGGGTCGTCGACGGGGACCTCCTCGATGGAGAAACCGGGGATGGTCCTCCTTATGTCCTCCACCGCGTGGTGAATCACAGTCACCGTCCTTAGCCCGAGCACATCCAGCTTCAGCAGCCCGATCTTCTCAGCGGACTTCATCTCGTACTGGGTCGTAACGCCCTTCTCGCTGTTGTAATAGAGGGGAACGAAGGCATCAAGCCTTCCCGGGGCGATCACCACCCCTGCGGCGTGAACACCGGCGTGGCGGGCTATGCCCTCGAGGGAATCGGCGAACTCCAGCAGGCTCTCGCCGCCGGGGGTGGTTTCCACCAGCTCCTTCAGCCTGGGGTTCGTTCCCGCCAGCTCTTCAAGGGATCCGGCGGTGCCGTCGTCTATCTCTCCGATGACCTTGGCGAAGGCGTCGCCCTGGGCATAGGTCATGCCCAGCACCCTGGCTATGTCACGGACCACCGCCTTCTTCTTCATTCTGCTGAAGGTGATGATCTGGCAGACGCTGTCCTCGCCGTACAGCTCCTTCATGTGATCGATTATCTCTCCCCTGCGCTCCACGCAGACGTCCAGGTCTATGTCGGGCATCTGTGCCCTGGCGGGGTTGAGGAACCTCTCGAAGCTCAGGTCGTGGTCCAGGGGATTCACATCGGTTATGTCCACGGCATATGAGACCAGGCTTCCCGCGGCGGATCCCCTGCCCGGCCCCACCGGTATCCCCATGCTCCGGGCCCACCGCATCAGCTCCGATACGATGAGGAAGTAGCCGGGGAATCCCATGCTGCCAATTATCCCCAGCTCGTGCTGAAGCCTGTCCCGCTCGGTCTGGTCCGGTTTCCTTCCAAGCCTCTTCTCAAGGCCCTCCCGGGCAAGGGAGGAGAGGTACTCGTTCTGATCGGAGAAGCCCCGGGGCATCGGGGCGTGGGGAAGCAGGAACTCGCCGGGGGTTATGGCAAAGCCGCATCTCGAGGCGATCACGGCGGAATTGGTCACCGCCTCCGGGAGCCAGCTGAACAGCTTCTCCATCTCTTCAGGTGTCTTCACATAGAATTCCCCGGTGCCGAAACGCATTCTGGAGGGGTCTGAGAGCGTTTTCCCCGTCTGCAGGCAAAGAAGGGCTTCATGGGCCCTGGCGTCTTCCCTTCTGAGATAATGGGCGTCGTTGGTGGCCACAGGGAGCGCCCCTGTGGACCTGGCCAGGTCGGCAAGGTCCTCGAGTATCCTCTTTTCGTCCTCAAGACCGTGGTCCATGAGCTCGATGAAGAAACCATCCCCGCCGGCAAGCTCCTGGTAGTACTCCACCACTCGCCGGGCTTCACCGGGATTCCCCGCCAGGAGATACCTGGCCACCTCTCCCTGGAGGCAGGCGGAGCCTATGATGAGCCCGCCGGAATGTTTCTCCAGTATCTCCCTGTCTATCCTCGGTTTGTAGTAGTGACCCTCCAGATAACCCGAGGAGGAGAGTCTCATGAGGTTGCGGTAGCCCTCCTCGGTTGCCGCAAGAAGCGTAAGGTGGAAATAGGAGGGCATGCCTCCCCCGGACCTTTTCTCTAACCTGCTTCCCGGGACTATGTAAACCTCGCTGCCTATCACCGGCCGTATTCCGGCCTCCCTCATCCTGTCGCAGAAATGAACCGCGCCGAACAGGCTGCCGTGGTCGGTGAGGGCCACCGTATCCATGCCTTTCTCCGAGAGGTAAGGTCCCAGTTTCTCGAACTGTATGGCTCCGTCGAGAAGGCTGTACTCAGAATGAAGATGCAGGTGAACGAAGGAACTGGAACTCATTCAGCCTTCCGGTCCCCTCCATGGTCGGTGGAACCGTAGATCTTCCTGAACTCCCTGTATTCCTCCTCCTCGGCCCTCAGGAGAAGGTCTTCCCCGTCCCTGGCGTGCCTGGCTCCAAGATAAATGATGGTCCACATGGCGGTGCATCCTGAGAACCAGTACGCGCCGAGGAAAAGCAGTATCGAGGTTCCCGCGGCGGCGAGAAGCGCCCCGGGAAGACCGGTCCAGCCGTTCCCGGCCCCATGGGTGGAGGCAACCGGGCTGAAGATGGAGGAATAGAACGGAACGAGTTCAGGGGCCGCCCGGGAGACCCCCCCCTCGATGGAGGCAGCGGTTCCCGGTATGCCTGAAGAGGCGTCCACCACGGCTCCCAGGAGCCTTACGGAACCCCACGAGAAAACCGCCAGAAGAAGCAGGGCCGGTACCCTGATAGCCGTTCCGGCGATCACTCCCCTGATAAGCCTCAGTGGTCTCGAGGTTACGGTGCTGAAAACCTCGAAGAGGTTCTCGAAGGTATCCCCTCCGGTGGCTGCGGTTATCACGGGAACCAGGAAGAAGCACAGGACAAGGACCAGCGCCGCCAGAACAATGAGCAGTCCGGTCATCCACAGGGGTACGGCGAGAAGGGCTGCAATGACAGGACCCGCCGCGGGTATCCTGGCGATAAGCCCCGCAAGGGCGTGGAAGCAGAGCCCCAGGGCTATTCCCGCGGCAATGGTGAGAGGCGTAAGCAGCAGCGGCTTCCAGTTGGCCCTGCAGAACTGCCTTGCCTGCACCTCTGAAAAGAACTGGTCTCCCCGGAGCTGCTGGAAGACCAGCCTGGAGACCCTGAGCCCGGTTGCCATCATTATCAGTATGGCCAGCACCGTTCCCGCGGCCAGAAGCACCACCGAGGGCACGCTTCCCATGAAAAGGGCGTCGGGCAGCGGGCACAGCAAAGAGGATGAGAACCTTTCTCCCATGGAATCCCCCGCTGCGTAGAAGCCGGCGTAGACGAAAAGGACCCATACCAGCCAGGCCTTCAGAAGACCCTTCCAGTATGCCCATACATTCCTTGCGTTGAAACCGAGCCTTGCCGACCGCACAGCGTCGGATACTCCGAAGCCCAGCTGATGAACGTAATTCCTCACTGCTCTCTCAGACCCCTCCATGGTAAACCTCCTTGCCCTGAATAATACTTTCATCCTCCGGTTTCCGAAAGCATACCGCCGCGGGGAGGACCCTGGCATCCAGGGCATCTTCAAGTACCGAAGCGCACTCCGTCATGGTGGCTCCGGTGGTCATCACGTCGTCCAGGAGCCAGACCCTTCCCCCGGAAAGTGGTGCCCGAACCGCGGAGAAGGCTCCCCTGATGTTCCTGGTCCTCTCCCTGGCTCCAAGCCCAATCTGCGTGGCTCCTCCTTTTCGCTTGAGAAGCCTCAGCACCTCGGCCCCGGTGAGGGAAGCCAGCTGAGCCGCAAGGAGATCCGTCTGATTGTAGCCCCGGGTCCTTATCCTCCCGGCGGTGGAGGGAACCGGAACGATGGCGTCGCCGGGCACCGGGGTCTTCCTCCACCACGCCAGGGCAAGCCTGGCCAGAGGCCCGGCAAGTTTTCTCTCTCCGTTGAACTTCATCCTTATTATCATCTCCCTGGGTACACCGGAATGATGGAAGGCGGTGAGGACCCTTCTGCCGCGGACGACCCTCTCCCCGTCGGGGTAAACCCTAAGCGAGCACCAGGGGCACAGGACCTTGCCGTGGTCCTCCATCGGGCTCCCGCATCCGGAGCACAACCGGTGGAACAGGCTCAGGAAAGCTTTTTTCGTTCTCTCGAATGGAGCCATACGCCAAGACCGACGGAGAGGATCACCATTCCCAGGCTGATGAGCTGGTTGTCGGTCATTCCCGGTCTTCCGGCGAAATGGCTGTAGCCGAAAACGCCGCTGGGCTCATGGTCGAAGTACCTGAACTCCTCCATGCCGAACCGCGTTGCGCCGTAAAGACCTGTGAAGAGAGTGAATATGAACCCCGGAAAATGCCCCCTCCTGTCCGCCGCGAGAAGAAGGGTGAGAATCAGCAGGCCGCCGGCGGAGCTGTAGAGCTGTGCAGGATGTATGGCCGCGTTCCCGAAGACCGAGTGGGGAAGGGAGCCCTGGGGGAAAGTTACACCGATGGAACAGGAAGTTTCCGAACCGAAGCAGCAGCCGTTGAGGAAGCAGCCTATCCTGGTGATGAATATGCCCAGGGCGAAGGACGGTATCACGGCGTCGGCGAACCTCCACACCGGCCATTTCTTCCTGATTATCCAGGTGAATCCCGTGATCATCGCCAGGACCACCCCGCCGAGCATGCTCAGGCCGTAGAGACCGTTCCAGAATGCCACGGCGGCGATGGGATCCCCTGCGTACTGCTCCATGTGGGTCGCTACGTAGAAAGCCCTTGAACCGATTATCGCAGCAGCCATTATCCAGATACTGAGATTGGTCGTTTCATCAGGGGGAATGCCCAGCTTCGAAGCCCTTTTCGCCGCCAGCTTCACTCCCAGGAGGAATGAGATCGCAAGCATCAGACCGTAGCTGTTTATGGGCAGAGAGCCTATTCTCAAAAGGACAGGGTGCATGTTCCTCTTCGTTTCTTCATCAAGGGTGGCCGACAGAGGTGTTAAGATAATAGGGCGGCCGCTTCCTGTCAGTAACTCCGCCAGTTCCTTATCACGTTCATGGCCAGCCCCATGAGGAGCATCTCCATGAAAATGTGGCTGCCTCCGTAAGTTATCAGCGGAAGCGGAAGGCCGGTTACCGGCATCATTCCCAGGGTCATGCCCACATTCACCACCACATGGATGAGAAGGTAAACCGCTGCTCCGGCGCCAACCATGGAGTTGAACGGGTTCATGGACCTCCTGGCGCCTTGGAGACATCTCCAGATGAGGAGTCCGTACAGGGCCAGCAGCAGGATGCTCCCCACGAACCCCCACTCCTCGGCCCAGACGGAGAAGACGAAATCGGTGTGCCTTGCGGGCAGAAAGGCCAGCTCGTTCTGCGCTCCCCTGAGGAAACCCTGCCCGCTGAAGCCTCCGGAGCCCACGGCAACCCTTGACTGTATCACGTTCCAGCCCGTTCCGTAAGGATCGGACTCCGGGTTCATGAACGTGGTGAGCCTGGACTGCTGATAAGGCCTCAGCAGGTTCCATGCCCAGGGTGTTGCCGCGGCGATGATGCTGGTGAGCACAAGGAAGAATACCCAGCGCCTTGGTCTCGTCCCCGCGCGGTACAGCACCACGCAGAGTACGCAGGTGAAGACCAGCCAGCTGGCGAAGCTCACCGAGGACACCGCGGCGAAGCCGGGGCTCAGGAAGAGGAAGATCCAGCTGAATCCGAAGCCTGACCAGTAGATCATGCCGAACATCAGCATAAGCATGGAAACGGCGGTCCCCAGGTCCGGCTGCAGCAGGGTGAGCACCGTCAGAACACCTGCTGTCAGGAGGTAGAGGGCCACCCCTCCCCTGGCGGATCCCCTCCGAATGGCCGGAAGCCACCTGGCGGTGAGCACTATGATGGTGAACTTGGCTATCTCCGAGGCCTGAACGTTCAGGGGCCCCACCTGGAGCCATCTTCCCGCGGGGCCTCCCCCGAAGAAGATGGTGAGCACCAGAAGAAGCAGGGTAAAGGCGTAGAGGAACGGTATAGACTCCTCTATTATCCTCATGGGGAACACTGACCCGCCGTAGAAGAGCACAATGCCACCGGCAACGTAGAACAGCTGGTGAAGGAACAGGGAACGGCCGGCTCCCGACGCGGAGTAGACGGTAAGCAGCCCCGCGGCAAGTATCAGCCCCAGAGCCGCCAGAAACACCCAGTCGATTCCTTCTTTGTGCCTCAAGGGTACAACTCCCCGATCCGTTCGATGAGCCCTGCGGCCACAGGCCCCGCCACCAGGCTGCCGTGCCCGCCGTTCTCCACGATCACCGCGAAGGCCACGGGAACCGGCTCTTCGATGAAACCAGTCACCCAGGCGTGGTCCTCCCCGGAGGAGTTCTCGGCGGTGCCGGATTTTGCCCAGACATCCTGGGGAAGGTATCCCATGGTGGAATGGAGGGTTCCCCTGCCGTGCCGTACAGCTTCGAGCATCCCGTCCCTGACGGTCTGCAGGTTCTCCTCAGATATGGTGGCTTCCCATGGCGGTTCCGGGGGATCGGTCCCCTCCACCGCACGCAGAGGAGGCATGGTGTGATCGGAAGCTATGAGACCTGAAGTAACGGCGACCTGAAGGGGAGTGGCCAGGAGCTCCCCCTGGCCTATGGAAGCTATCATCAGGTTCCCCTGACCCCATCCGCCCCTTCCGAAGACCGAGTTGAGGTAGTTCCTGTCGGGTACGGTCCCTGCCCCCTCCGCCGGGAGAATGTCCGTGATCCTGGAACCCATGCCGAAGGACCTTGCGTAGTATGCCATCTGGTCTATGTCAGCCTCCATGGTGGTCCTGTAGAAGTAGGTGTCGCAGGACTGCGCCAGGGCGTCCACTATGCTCAGCCTCCCGTGGGTGGTCCAGCAGCGGAAATCGCTTCCCGCGAACCTGAAGGTCCCGTAGCACGGATCGGGCATGTATTCAGGGGTTACGATGCCGGACTCCAGCAGCCAGCAGGCGGATACGGTCTTGAAGGTGGACCCCGGAGGGTAGACGGTTGCCCAGGACCTGTTGATGAGCGGCCTGTCCGGATCCTGAAGGATGGAATTCCAGTCATCCCCTGAGATGCCTCCCACGAACATATTCGTGTCGTAGCCCGGGACCGATGAAAGGCAGAGTATCTCACCCGTCTCATAGTTTATCACCACAGCGGCGCCGGGGTGCCCTGTGGCCGCTATCAGGGAATCAGCTGAGATCTGCAGCCTTGAGTCCACTGTAAGACGAAGGTCCTCGCCGGGAACAGGGGACACCTCCCCCCCTGCGAATCGCTCCACCAGCCTTCCATGGGCATCCACCACCTCCCGGATCACTCCGTGCTTGCCGGAGAGGTGCTGGTCGAATATCCTCTCCAGACCGGTCCTTCCCACTATCTCGCCCTCGAAGGTGCCGGTGCTGTCCGAGAGCCCGACATAGCCAACCAGGTGACAGAACGACTCACCCATTGAATACCTTCTTCTGGGGAGGACTGTAACGGAAACGCCGCCCAGCCTGTAGAGGTTGTCCGCCACCCTTCCCGCCGACGCCACATCCAGCCCGGAGGCTATCACCGTTGATCGAAACGGGCTGGAGGCGGCGGAAGCCATCCTCTCCCGAAGGACCGGGGCTTCCATCTCCAGCAGCTCCATGAGAAGACCGGTGTTCAGGGTATCGAACTCGGCGCTCACCAGGGATACGGTGAAGGAGGGAACATT
>CAYLXG010000108.1:5480-8687 GCA_964387445.1 uncultured bacterium | reverse complement strand
TCTCAACGGACAGCGGGGAAAGAAGACTCGTCGCAGGCGAGCTCCTGACTGTTCACGGAGAAAGAGTGTGAAGATGACCAGCAGGGAGAAGAGCACCTTCGTTCTTGACACCAATGTGGTGCTGCATGACCACAGGTGCCTGGATCACTTCCAGGAGCACGACGTGGTGATCCCCATCACGGTACTCGAGGAACTCGACGCCTTCAAGAAGGGCAACGACTCCATCAACTACTCCGCAAGGTCCTTTATCAGGCAGCTGGATTCCCTTGTGGACGGCGGGCTCCCCGTGGAGGGGATATCCCTTGGAGAGGGCAGGGGAAGGCTGTTCATCCGCCATGCGCAGAACGGCACCGGCAGCCTGGGAGGTGTTTTCTCCGAAGACACATCCGACCACAGGATACTGACCGTGGCGGCTGAGCTGAAGAACTCCAGTCCAGGCGAGAACGTGGTGCTTATCAGCAAGGACATCAACCTGAGAATGAAGGCACTGGCAGTCGGGATTGCCGCGGAGGACTATATCACCGACAAGATCGACAATCCTGACAGACTGTACACCGGAAGCCGCCTGGTGGAGGGTGTTTCTGCGGATGCTATCTCGGCCCTGTACGAGCAGCCGTATTCAATAGAGCCTGACCAGGTGCCCCTTGAGTCGGATCCCGTGTCAAACGAGTTCTTCATCCTCCGGAACGGCAGCAGGAGCGCCCTGGCGTGTCATTCGCCCATCGACGGCGATCTCCACAGGGTTCGGAAGTGGAGGGCCTACGGAATCGATCCCAGGAACGCCGAACAGGCCTTTGCCCTCCATTCCCTGCTTGACCCTGACGTGCAGCTTGTTACCCTCACGGGAAAGGCCGGCACCGGCAAGACGCTCCTTGCCCTTGCCGCTTCCCTGGAGCTTCGAAAACGGTACAGGCAGATATACCTTGCAAGACCTGTGGTGCCCCTGTCCAACAGGGACATGGGATACCTTCCCGGGGATATCCAGTCGAAGCTCGACCCTTACATGCAGCCCCTCTGGGACAATCTTGCGGTGATCAGGAACAAGTACGCCAGGGACAGCAGGGAGTACGAACTGGTGAAGGAGATGGTGGACTCCGAGAAGCTGGTGATAACCCCCCTGGCGTACATCCGGGGCAGAAGCCTGAACAAGGTTTTCTTCATCGTGGACGAAGCCCAGAACCTCACTCCCCACGAAGTGAAGACCATAATCACCAGGGCAGGGGAGGGAACCAAGTTCGTATTCACAGGGGACATCTACCAGATCGATACCCCCTACCTTGACAGCCGGTCCAACGGCCTGGCCTACCTTGTGAACAGGATGAAGGGGCAGAGCATATACGGCCATGTGAACCTGGTGAGGGGTGAACGGAGCGAGCTGGCGGAACTGGCCAGCGACATCCTCTGATGAACTCCATTAAGGTGCCACCCGCCTTTAGACTGGTCGCCTGGGCGTCATTCGCTTCCTCAATGGCGGTGCTGTATGCCCTGGCAACATCCAGGAGCTCCGCCGGGGCCGTTCTGGGGATGTGGTCACCGGCTCTGGCGGCGGCCATGACCGTGGTGCTCGTCTGGGGGCTGTTCTCATTACTGCTCTCTTCGGGCTGCCGACCATTCCTCTCTGTGCCAGGGAGACTGGCAGGGCTTCCCGAAGCCCTTGGCCCACAGCTGCTCATTCTGTTTCCCGGGGCTGCCTTCCTGGTGTGGTTCCTTTTCCCCGTGGCGCTCCTTTGCAGGGTGGGCTTCGTGGTCCCGTTCTTCGTACTGTCGTTCATTCCCGGGGGGCTTGTCCTCTTCTCGAGGAGAGGTTCTGAACTCAGGAAATCGCTTGTTGGACTTGGTCTTATGGCGGGATCCCTGGCTGTGGTGCTGGCGGCGGCTGAGATATTCGTTTCCTCCACGATGCCCAGGCAGGTGTTCAACCCCCGTTTCGGGCTCCGCCCGTACAGCAGCACTCAGCTCCAGGTCGATCTGCCGGGGATCACGCCAGGGGGGACTCTTTCCACCAATATGTGGGGCTTCCGCGGGGAAGACCCTCCGGAGAACTGGGATGAATGGCTTACCATAGTTACCATCGGAGGCAGCACCACCGCCAACTATTACCTGGACGATGCCCTCACCTGGTCCAGCGTTGTGCAGAGGGAGCTTCGGCTTGTCTCTCCCAGGGTTTGGGTGGGCAACGCGGGGATTCCCCGCCACTCTTCGGAGACCCATCTGCTGTTCCTGCAGGAGGTCGTTTCGAAGATCGGGCCGGATGTCGCCGTTTTCCTGGTGGGTGTAAACGACATGGGACCGTTCCTGAGGCCCGGGGGAGAGCCCGAGCGAATGCCGGATGCCGGGCCCAGGGAATGGCTCTTTGCCCGGAGCGGTCTGCTGCAGCTGGTATACAAGATGAAGAAGGTTCACATCGACGGGGCATTCGTGGTTTCCACCGCGGTGGACCCTGAGTTCACCCTGGAACCCATGACCGAATCGGAAGCTGAACTGCCGGACGACCTGCACCTGATGCTGGATGACCCGGATTTCTACAGGAGGCGGATCGGTCTGCTTATCGACGAGTGCCGGAGCCAGGGTCTGGTGCCAGTGTTCCTTACCCAGCCGATACTGTACGAGGATACGCCGGATTGGAGGGGGATCAGAGAGGCTTCGGCTGTCTACCTGGGAGGCGAGGTCCCCATCTCCGCCGCCACTTTTGCCCGGATGCTGAATACGCTGAACGGAGATCTGGTGGAGGTCTGCCAGGGCAGGGGGGTGGCGGTGTTCGACCTGGCGGCCCATGTTCCCCATGACAGCGCATACTTCTACGACGCCATGCATATGACCGAAGCGGGAGCGGACCTGGCGGGCAGGGCCGTTTCCGGTTTTCTTGAGGAATACTTGACGGAGGAGGGGATGTTATGGCAGGAAGAGTGATCGAGGTTTTCCTTCCCACGGCAAGGCTCGCGCTTGCCAGGTCCCCCATAAGCGGCCTGCCGGTCACATCGATATGGACCGAGAGGCTATCCGATACCCATTCCCAGCTTCACGTGCTTACCCGGTCCTCCCTGAGCGAGCAGGTCACAGAAACCCTGACGGCCTCCCTGGAAGCCACCATGGACCAGGTACGGATAGTCTGCCTGCCCGTGGAGGCCTCCATCCCCGAGGAGGAGACCGGATCGGGGCTCATCAGCCACGGGGAGCTGAAGCAGGATATAACGGACATGACCAGCC
>CAYLXG010000108.1:0-5470 GCA_964387445.1 uncultured bacterium | reverse complement strand
CCCCATCAACCTGGATACTCACTCTGCTCTCGGCGGTCGTGGCTGCCGCCGGCCTCTACAGGAACAGCGCAACGGTGATCATCGGCGCCATGGTCATCGCCCCGCTGCTGGGTCCAACGGTGGGACTTTCCTTCGGGCTGGTCAACCTGGACGCAAAGCTCCTTGGCCTGTCCATCAGGGAGATGTTCCTTCGGAGCCTGATGGCATTCGCACTGGCGGCGCTTGCGGGGCGCTTCTTCCTGGTGGACCCCACCCTTTCGGAGATAGTGGCGAGAACGGAGGCCGGCCCCGCGGACCTTGTGCTTGCTTTAGCTTCAGGGGCAGCCGGGGCCGTGGCCCTATGCACCGCGGCATCATCGGCCCTGATAGGTGTGATGGTGGCCGTTGCCCTGATGCCTCCCCTTGTTACCGCGGGTCTCCTGCTTGGCGGAGGTTCCAGCCTCTGGAAAGGCGGTCTGGAACTCTTTGCCCTGAACCTGGGCTGCATCGTGTTCTCTGGGATGGTGGTGTTCCTTGTGAGGAAGGTTACCCAGAAGGTTTCATGAAGGCCATGTGACCGGCCCTGAACCACTTCGGGGTGCGCTGCAGTATCCTTTCAACCGCAGGGTCCTTTCTGAAGACCCCTGCCAGGTACTCCCTGGCTTCTTTCCTGGGGTCAGAGCCGTCCCGGGCGGAGAACGGCCTGTAGAATCGCATCACATCCGCAGAGGGGTCGTAGGTTCCCGGAACCATGCCGAACTCCTCTGCCCGCCGGGTGAGTTCGCTCTTCTCCGGCAGATTGAAAATGGAGATGTTCAGGAAGTCTATCTCATCTCCATGCCTTCTTACCAGTTCCAGTGTCATATCGCGGTCGCCCGGGGTTTCCTCCGGAAGACCGAAGAGCAGATAGGCGTAGTTCAGGATCCCGTTGTCGTGAACCGCTTCAAGGACCCTTTCCGCGGTGTAAGGAAGGAATCCCTTGGAGTACCTCTTCAGCATCCTCCGGCTGCCGCTTTCCACCCCCGTCTGGAGCATCATGCATCCGGCTTCCCCGAGCTTTTCAATGAACCCGTTCTTCAGGAGGGCGCCTTCCGGTCTGGCGAAGCCGTAGAAGCCGGAACTCATGTCCTTCAGCACCGGAAGCACCGCCTCCAGAGGTTCCCGGGGTATCGCCGAGTCTATCAGGTGAACGATGCATCGCGTTCCCGATCCCCTGAGAAGCGTTTCCAGGGTCCCCGGCGGAATCATCCTGAAGGGTTTATCCCTGTCCGGGCAGAAGAGGCATCGGTTCCACACGCATCCCGTGGTTAGCGCGAAGGGAACCACCGGTTCCGGGCTGAGATAGTCCGTTCCCAGGGCGAAAAGAGGCCATTTCAGCCTGTTCATGAAGGGCTCGCTCTCCCCTGTAAGCGACCTGCCGTCGTCGGTGAGCAGTTCGCTGAAGCAGGTCCTGAGATGCCCTATTCCGCTTCCGGTGCTTTCCAGGGCGGCGGGAAGGGATCCCCCGGCGGTGACCCTTTTCCCCATTCCCTCAAGCATTGCCGAAAGCTCCACCGCCGCCGGAAGCTGGGAAAGGTATGAAATGCTGACAAGAGCCCTGTCGAAGGTGTCACCGTGGTGCGAAGCCCAGAGGGACATGTACTCGCTGAATGGCGTGCGTCCATGTTCCGCTGCGTTGAGAAGGTCAGTGGCTGAATGGATCACTCCAGGGGGAGCGGAATCCATCAGTGACAGCTTCCATCCCGGAAAACCTGCAGAGTAGGCCTTTATGACCGACTGGAGAACACCGCAGCTGCTCCTGTGCCTGTGGGGGGCGTACATTCCTCCTGGGGGGCCGGTGAGGTAGTCCAGCGATGGAAGACAATTTGCCACACCCATTTTTGGGGCCTTGTTCTTGAACAGCCATAGGAAGAAACCCAGGGAAAGGTCGTGGATCGGAGCTTCCACCCCCCTTGCCATGAGACCGGATGCCAGCATGAAAGCCCCGGCGGGGACCTCCGACGGGGTTATGACAGGTGGAACGAGCACTGCTGTTCTCTCCAAGCGACCTCCATTCATCCCGGTGAAGATAACCGCCGGAGGCTCCCGCTGCCATGAGATGGTCACATTGAGCCTCCTTGAATATCTTTGGTCCATGCTGTACCTCATGATTTCCTTCCTGCTCTGCCAGTCCGGTGAAGAGACCGCCGCCGCCACCGCGGAGAGGCTCTTCCATCAGGGCAGCATTGATATGGCCGCCGATCTGGTGAACTCAACCGGCTGGGAGACCCAGGAGCTCTGGAACAGGGCGGGTCTGATCCTTGAAATGTGCGGCGAGGGCTTTTCAGTGGAGCTTTCAGTTCCCACGGATCCATCAGTGGAGGCATTCTCAGGCGAATACAGGGTGGAGGCTGCGTGCAGCACCTGTTCCGGGGATTCCCTGAGACTCGCCGTGCCTGTCCCGTCCAGCCTGCCCTGGCAGACCGCGGAGGCTCCCAGGGTTTTCATCCAGGGTCTCGAAGGCGGTTTCACCGGGGATTCCGGCTGGGTAGTCATCGAAGGAGTGTCATCCGGTCTTGTTTCCGTTGTTATATCCGCCGAGTTCCGCAGGGAATCGGAGGGCTTTCCGGGAAGGGAAGCTGCCGGGGCGGACGACGCCCTTCTGGCATATCCAGGCGAGGATCCGTTCCTCGACCGCTGTCTGTGGCCGGGGGGACCAGCCTCCGAACACGACGGCATATATCTGGAATCGGTGACCCTGGCCAGGGGAGAACCTAATCCCATGGGCCTTCTCGAGAGGTGCCAAGCCAGGATATCTCCACTGATCCAGGGCAGTATGCCTGTGGACTGGAGGATACTTGATTCCCATCCGGCGGTCCTGGCCCTTGAGGGGTCCATGGACAATTCCGCGGGGGCTGTTTATCTGGGCGTTTCCATCCTCCGCAGGTGGGGGATACCAGCTTACGCCGCCCCTGGAAGGTTCGCAGAGGGCTCCCAGGGCTGTTTCGTGCTGTTTGCCCATGTGAAGCCGTTCGGATGGATGGCGCTGACTCCGGTTCCCGGGGACTTCGTTGTTCTCGGTTCCCAGTATCACCCGCGGATGCGCTCCTGGCCCTCCGGGGTGCCCGGGCTTACCGCATATGGCGAGACCAGGTCTCCAGACGGCCTCTGGAGCGCCATACCAGCCGGTTCAGGCACCGCCCGGCAAACGGTGGAGATAACACCCCTTTGAGCGGTCTGCTGGATCTGGACCTCCAGGTTCTCAGGTTCATCAACCTGGACCTTTCCGCTCCCTGGCTTACTTCCCTTATGATGGCCGTTACCGACAAGCACAACTGGTATCCCTTCATACTTGCCGGCGTGATCATTCTACTTTTTGCAGGGAGGAGGCTCCCATACGGAAGCGGGATCTTTTCCGGGAAGAACCCCAGGGTCTATATCCTGGGGCTAATCCTGTCGGTGGCCATCGCCGATCAGGCCGGGGGATTCCTCAAGGACGCCGTCGACAGGACCAGACCCAACAGGGACCCTGAGATCGCCTGCCAGCTGAACCTTCCAATCACCACCGGGGGCCGGAAGAGCTTTCCCTCGAACCATTCCGCCAACTCCGCCGCCATGGCGGTGTTCACCGCGCTGGTATACCCTCCGCTGTGGGCTCCTGCCCTCCTCTTCGCCGGTCTCGTTGGACTAAGCAGGGTATACCTTGGAGTGCATTACCCGCTGGACGTTCTGGCAGGATGGCTCCTTGGGGCGGTCTCAGGCTGGGCCGCCTGGCTTTTTCTGAGAAGGCGTGTGAAAAGGCCCGGTCTCATAGGCCTTGCCAACAGGTTCCGCTGGCGCCAGCACCAGGAGACCGCTTCGCCGGGGGCTCCATGGAAGGATGCTTCCTGGGTCACCGGCGACGGGCACCATGTTGCCGGCTGGATCCTGGAGGGCTCCGAAGACCTTGTGATATTCATCCACGGACTGGGCGGTTCGGCCCTTTCCAGGACCGGTCTGGGGGAGAAGCTCAACCTGCTCGGAGGCTGTTCCGTGCTTCTGGTGCCTCTCCGGGGGAGCGACGGTCATCCGGCGAAGGTTACCACCGGAGGTGTGGAGGAACCCCACGACATACTGGGGGCACTGGCCTTCGCCTCGAGCAGGGGATACTCCATGAAGAGGACCGTCCTTTACGGTACTTCAATGGGAGGATCTGCCTGCCTCAAGGCCGCTGCGGTTGCGGGAAGGCTTCTTCCGTCCGGGATCATAGTTCATGGAGGATTCAGGGACTATTTCGCATCGGCGGCCCTGCGCACCGGCAAGGCCGGGGCCTTCCTGCTGAACCTGCTCATGCCCCGGAGAGCCGCAGGGAACCTGAAAAGGTTCCAGCCTGTATACTGGCTGCGGAATATGAACCGGGGTTGCACGGTACAGTATATTTACGGTGAACTTGACCGGGTGGTCCCTCCATCGGAGGGAAAGGCGCTGGCGGAAGCCACACAGGCTGACCATAGTCTGGAGATACTGGAGAATCGCGGGCACCCCACCGGGGCAAATACTGCGGATACCGATTTCGCGCTGGTTCTTCATGGATTCGTTGAACGGTGCTTACGAAAATGAAACAGGGTGATGACCATATGAGCATATACAGGCAGGCCAATGAACTCTCCAACGCCCTCTCCTCACTTCTGAGGAAGATGCGTGACTCGATGGGAGAGGTTGAAGGCGTTCCGGTGGAGGACCGCGACGAGTACCTGCAGTTCCAGTCGCTCCTTACCACTGCCGTTTTCCTTCAGCGTGACCTCGACGACTTCCTGGAAAGGGCCATGACCTTCGGGGAACAGGGCCGCGAAGGGCCTGTTGAGGTCCTTGATTTCACCAGCGAGTGGGACCGTTTCGAATAACCCGGGCTTTCCTCAGCCGAACCTTCTCTTAGCGTACCAGATTCCGAATACCGTAACGAGCAGAACCGCGACCATGGATATCACTCCCATGCACAGCTTCTCCCGCGGGCCCACCTCAGCGCCGCCCCCCTGAAAGATGGGAACGGTTACCCACCTGTAGCCCCCGGGACGCCACTCCACCACCGATTCACCGGTGACGGATCCGATCCTTCCCCCGGGAAGGCGCCAGGTCCACCGGCTTTCCGGGAAAACTGCGTTGTATCCCCCTTCGAAATCCACGAGCTCCCTTGGGCCGGGGTCCACCGACAGCTCCTGGAAGACGCTTATTGCGGAGAGAACGGAGTCCGGATCGTGCTGATTGCCCTGGGCAGCCATGGAACCGACCCATTCCTCGGGTGATGCGTCCGCAAGGGCCTGTAAGAAAAGGTCCGGCGTGTCGGCATCCGTTACGGACCCCCACAGTGCGAGGAAGATACCGGTAAGAACCGCGGTTGTCAGAGTGCTTCCCTCCTTGTCTGGCTGCTCTTGAAAGGTATTTATAAGTTATAAGGGCCGGGGCATCCAGACCCTGCCTTCCCAGGCCTATCCCTCTGCCGACTAATCACTTTCACCGCGGTTCTTGACAGTTG
>CAYLXG010000107.1:0-8786 GCA_964387445.1 uncultured bacterium | reverse complement strand
GGAACCACCGTAACCGCCCAGCTGGCTTCCATAGGCAGCAACAGGAACGCAAGGCAGACCGCAATGGCCCATACACTCATAAAGATGATAGGAGCGGCGTACTTCGCCGTTTTCATACTGGACCCCAACGGGTTCTTCATGGATATCGTGAGGAGGACCAGCGACGATCCAGTGAGGCAGGTGGCCAACGCCCACACCATTTTCAACATCGTCAACTGCATCGTTTTCCTTCCACTCGTTCCTCTGGTGGCCAGACTCTGCAGGATGATACTTCCCGCCGGGCAGGAGGAGCTTGAAAGCAGGCATCCGGAGCTTCTTCTCGATCTGAATCTGCTTGATTCCCCGGCGCTGGCCATAGACACCCTGAACAGGGAAATGGCGGTAATGGCCAGGTTCTCCGGCAAAGGACTTATCTGGGGTGCTGAGCACTTCCTCTTCGGGAAGCACAGTTCCAAAAGGATATTCTCAATGGAGGACAGTGTGGACGACATGCAGAGGGACATGACCATTTACGCCACCAGGCTTTTCGGCACCAACCTCTCCCAGGAGCAGAGCCTTACCCTCCCTGTTATCCTTCATTCCATCAACGACATCGAAAGGGTATCGGACCATTCTGTGAACATGGTGGAGGCAAGGAAGAGGGTTAAGGGCAATGTGCTGGATGGCGACGGACCACTTTCCGCAGCCGCCGACCAGTCGCTGAAGGTGCTGAGGAAAATGGTGGCCAGCATCGTGCAGGCCCTGGAGACTCATGACATCGGCTCAGCACAGAAGGTGCTGGAGCTTGAGGGCAGGCTTAACCAGATAGAGGAGGAGGCCCGGGACAACTACAGCAGATCCCTGGCAACCTACGGCGTGGCCAACCTCGAGGGTCTGGCCATACTGGACTTCATAGAGTACTGCGAGAGGGCAGGCGACCACATCAAGAACATCGCCCAGTCCATTCTGGGCGGAAATGTGTGGCGTGACGACGAGGAAGACGAATAGAGGGAAGGAGGTTACGGTGGGCAGGAGCGGTGAGAGCGTTTTTGAGGTGGACCTGGACAGGATAGAATCAGGAATAGCGGTGATACTGGCCCCCGGGGGTTTCGGCTGGCACCTCCCGGAGGGGTATCTGCCCGCAGGAGTCACCGAGGGCATGACCATGAGGGTTGTCCTGTCCAGGGACGAGGCCTCCACAAACGCCAGGATCGACAGGATCAGCGACCTGCGCAGGAGGCTTGAGAACCGTGACTGAACCCGCTCCGGGGACCCTGGTGCTGGTGGCCACCCCCATAGGCAATCTCGACGACATGTCCCCCAGGGCCCTGGAAGCCCTCAGCGGCGCCGACGCGGTGATGGCCGAGGACACCAGGCGCACAGGGAGGTTCGTACCTGACAGGAAAAGGCTTTACAGCTACCACGACCACAATGCCGCCGGAAGGCTTCCCCAGATCGAGGATTTCCTCAGGCAGGGCCTCACCGTTGCAATGGCCAGCGACGCCGGGACCCCGGGGATATCCGACCCTGCCTACCGGGCAGTATCCCTGGCCGTTTCCATAGGGGCCTGTGTTACGATGATACCGGGACCCTCCGCCGTTACGGCTGCCCTGGTGCTTTCCGGTCTTCCCACCGACAGGTTCGCCTTCGAAGGCTTTCCGCCGGTCAAGAAGGGCAAGAGGCTTAAGCGGTTCGGGGAGATGGCTTCCTATACCGGAACCATTGCCTACTATGTGGGGCCCCACCACCTGGCCAGGACACTTGAGGAACTGCATTCAGTCATGGGTGAGAGGCGCTGCTGCGTTGCCAGGGAGCTTACCAAGATACACGAGGAGATGGTGAGGGGTACCCTTTCAGAGCTTGCCGATAGATATTCCGGAACCTCCCCCAGGGGGGAGATAACACTTCTGGTAGAAGGAGCACCCCGATGAACCTGGAAAAGGTCAGGAACGCCCTGAAGGGTCTGCTGACTCCTCTGGTCTCGCTTCTGGTGAAGCTGGGGGTGACCCCGGCGGGGGCAACCCTTGCGGGGCTGTTCATCACCCTGTGCGCCTCATGGCTGGTCTACAGGGGCTCATTCCTCGCCGGCGGGCTCATCCTGATAGCCGGAAGTCTGTTCGACGCGGTGGATGGAAGCATAGCCAGAATGACAGGTTCGGTGTCCAAGGGCGGAGCCGCCCTGGATTCCTCTCTGGACAGGGTGGGGGAGATACTGATATTCACCGCGGTGCTTGCCGGAAAAGCCGGAAATGAACATGATAGCTTGTTGTTTATAGTTCCAGCGGCCATGGGGGGTTCACTCATGGTGAGCTATGTAAGGGCCAGGGCCGAGGGACTTGGGATAGAGTGCAAGGTAGGGCTTTTCACAAGGACCGAAAGGCTGGTCCTTCTGATCGCCGGAATAGTCCTCGCTTCCCTGCTGCCCTGGGGAACGAGCGTTATTCTATGGAGCTGCACGGCGGTTGCCGCGGGCTCCTGGTTCACTGCGCTTCAGAGGCTTGTGAAAGTTACAGTGGATGGAAGGGGACTCCCCCTGGACTAGGGGGCTGCTTCCATTCGACATTACCCGTCAGGGAGGATAATTGAATGTCTAAAAAAGTGAGGGTGGCTATAATCGGAGTTGGCAACTGCGCCAGCAGTCTCGTCCAGGGCGTTGAGTATTACAAGAACGCCAAGGACGAGGACAAGGTTCCCGGTCTCATGCACGTGAACCTCGGCGGCTACCATGTGAAGGATGTGGAGTTCTCCGCCGCCTTCGACATCAACGTTACCAAGGTCGGCAAGGACCTCAGCGAGGCCATTTTTGCCGATCCCAACTGCACCATCAAGCTCTGCGACGTTCCCAAGACCGGCATTACCGTCAGCAGGGGAATGACCCACGACGGCATCGGCAAGTACCTCAAGCCGGTTATCGAAAAGGCCCCCGGCCCCACGGCGGACATAGTCGGCATCCTTAAGGAAACCAAGACGGATGTGGTGGTGAGCTACCTTCCAGTGGGCAGCGAAGAGGCCACCAAGTGGTACGTGGAGCAGATACTGGAAGCCGGATGCGCCTTCGTGAACGCCATTCCGGTTTTCATCGCCCGTGAGCCCTACTGGCAGAAAAGGTTCCGCGACAAGAACCTTCCCGTAATGGGCGACGACATCAAGAGCCAGGTCGGCGCAACCATCCTCCACAGGGTCCTCACCAGGCTCTTCGAGGACAGGGGCGTAAGGCTCGACCGCACCTACCAGCTGAATGTGGGCGGAAACACCGACTTCCTCAACATGCTGGAGAGGGAGAGGCTGGAGTCGAAGAAGATAAGCAAGACCAACGCCGTCACCAGCCAGATCCCCGGCGGAATGATGCCCAGGAACGTACACATCGGCCCCAGCGACTACGTGGAATGGCTGGATGACAGGAAGTGGTGCTACATTCGCATGGAGGGCACCAGCTTCGGAGACGTTCCCTTGAACCTGGAGGCCAAGCTCGAGGTCTGGGACAGCCCCAACAGCGCAGGCGTGATAATCGACGCCGTCCGCTGTGCAAAGCTTGCCCTGGACAACGGCCTCAGCGGAGCCATCGAGGCCCCGTCCAGCTACTTCTTCAAGTCTCCTCCTGTGCAGTACTACGACGACCAGTGCCACAGGATGACGGAAGAGTACATCGAGACCTACGGAAGCAAGAAGGCCGAGAAGAAGGCTGAGAAGAAATAGGAGCTGATTTGCCCGGTCTTTTTCTTACCTTCGAGGGAGTTGAGGGATCGGGCAAGTCCTCCCGGTGCAGGGATCTGCTTGAGGCCCTCCGGCAAAGAAGGTGTGAAACGGTTTTCACCCGCGAGCCCGGAGGGCCTGACATTTCCGAAAGGATCAGGGAGCTGCTTCTCGATCCGGGTCTGACGGTTCCTCCCGTCACGGAACTTATGCTCTACTTCGCAGGACGGGCGGCCAATGTGGACCTTGTGGTGCGCCCCGGGCTCGGCCGGGGGGCGGTGGTGCTCTGCGACAGGTACGGCGACGCCACCATGGCCTACCAGGGCTACGGAAGGGGGCTTCCCCTGGACGGGATACGAACCGCCAACAGGCTCGCCACCGGCGGGCTGGAACCCCATCTCACCGTTCTCATGGACCTTGACCCCGGGGAGGGCTTCCGCAGGATGAGCAGTTCCGGCAGGAAGCTCGACAGGATAGAGATGGAGGACCTCGCCTTTCACCGCAGGGTGAGAGAGGGATACCTGGAACTGGCCGCCGGGGAACCGGAAAGGTTCCTGGTGGTAGACGGAATGCTTGCGCCAGGGGAACAGAACGCCCTCATCCTCGGCGAGGTCATACGAAGGGGCGAGGAAAGAAAGGTAGCAGGATTATGAAGGATCTCGTGCCCGGATGGGTCGCGGCGGTAACAGGAACGCTGCTGGTCACGGCTGCGCTGGTGCTGGGGATGCCCAGGGAGGCCCGTGGCGGTATTGTGGAAACCCCGGCGGACAGGGCTTCATCCCTGGAGCTGTTCTTCGATGTTTACGGGCTTGTGAAGTCTTCCTACGTTGACTCCCTGGAGAGCAGGGCACTCATCGAGGAAGCCCTGCAGGGAATGCTCCAGTCCCTTGATCCCAACAGCGTTCTGCTGACCCCCGAAGAGTTCGAGAACCTTCAGATACAGCTGGAAGGTTCCTTCGAGGGCGTAGGGATCACCCTGGGTCAGCGCGACGGCTGGCTTACCGTCATTTCGCCCATTGAGGGCACCCCCGCCTACAGGGCCGGGATGAAGGCCGGCGACAGGATAGTGATGATAGACGACATGTCCACCGAGGGAATCACCACAACCGAAGCGGTGAGCCACATACGTGGCCCCGGGGGAACAGTGGTGGAACTCACCGTGGAGCGCCCGGGGATGGACGAGCCGATAGAATTTCCCATTGAGCGCGACGTTATTGATTTCCCTTCGGTCTCGGCTCATTTCATGCTGGAACCCGGTGTGGGCTACATAAGGCTTTCCAGGTTCAGCGAGGAATCGGCGGACGAGGTGCTCACCGCGGTGAACGAACTGGCCGCCCAGGGCGCCGAAAACATGATTCTGGACCTCAGGGGGAACTCCGGCGGCCTTATGCTTCCGTCCATCGATGTGGCGGACATTTTCCTCCCCGCCGGGGCAGTGGTGGTCACCACCAGGGGCCAGGCGGTTGGGGAGTTCGTCTACCGCACCAGAAGGGGCGTTCTCTACGACGGGCAGCTGGCCCTTCTGGTTGACGGGGGCAGCGCGAGTTCATCGGAGCGCCGCGCCGGTGCACTGCAGGACCAGGGCGTGGCGACGCTCTTCGGAAGCAGAACCTTCGGCAAGGGATCGGTTCAGTCCCTCTCCGATCTGGGTGAATACCCGGGGATCGGCCACTACGGAGTGAAGCTCACCACGGCCAGGTACTACACCCCCAGCGGCAGGAGCATAGACAGGACCCTCCTGGATGACTTCCTGGAAGAGGGAGCAGAGGAAGTCTGGGGCATCATACCCGACGTGGTCATAGAGCCGGATTCCTTCAGTGTCGACCTGGTTGCCGACCTGGAGTTCGACGGCCATTTCTTCTCATTCGCGGTGGACTATACCCTGGAGAACGATATTCCCCTGGATTTCTGGCCCGACCAGCTGGTGTTCGACCAGTTCAGGGCGTACCTTGCCGAAGAGGGAGTGGAGTACACCGAAGAGGAGTTCCAGGAGAGCATAGTCTACATCGAGAGGGCCCTTCTCAGGGAGATAGCCCTCAGGGAATGGCCCATGAACAGGTACTACGAGGTAATGGCCCCCCACGATCAGGTCATCCTCAGTGCCCTGACCTTCCTGACCGAGGAGTAAGCCATGACCATCAAGTTCGGAACCTCCGGATGGAGGGGTGTGATAGCAAGGGAGTTCACCTGGGAAAAGGCCATGGCGGTGGTGGAAGCCATCGGCGCAAGGCTTTCGGAAACCGGCCACGATTCCGTTGCGGTGGGGGGAGACTGCAGGTTCCTCTCCCCGGAACTGTCGGCGGCGACCGCGGAACGACTTGCCTCAAGGGGATTCAGGGTCTTCCTTTCACCCGGGCCGGTGCCCACCCCCGTTCTTTCCCACGGGTGCAGGAAGGGCGGACTTGGCGGTGTGATCAACTTCACCGCCAGCCACAACCCACCACTCTACAACGGCATCAAGTTCAGCCCCTCCCACGGCGGCCCCGCCTCCGGGGAGGACACCTCCAGGATAGAGGAACTCGTTGAGGCAGGCACTGCCCTTCCGGAAAGGGAAGGCGGCTCAATCACCGAGTTTGACTTCATAGGCCCCTACCTTGAAGAGATCGACGGCTTCGTAAAACCTTCCGTATTCAGGGAGCACGGCCCCCTGAGGGTTGTCTACGACGCCTTCAGCGGAGCCGGCAGCGGAGTGACCGACAGGAAGCTTATAGAACTTGGAGCCGCTGTGAGGGTGCTTAACGGCGCCAGGGATCCGCTATTCGCCGGCAGGGAGCATCCGGAGCCCAACGAACAGGGGCTCAGGGACCTTTCGGTCAGCGCGGCGAGAAGCGGAGCCTCCATCGGCGTGGCCACCGACGGCGATGCCGACAGGTTCGGTCTGGTGGATGAGAACGGTGTTTACGTTACGCCCCACGACTTCATGGCCCTGCTCCTTGAGTACCTTGCGGACAGGGGCATGGCCGGCAGGGTGGTGCGTTCCATAACCACAGGGAGCATCGTGGACAGGGCCGCCGGTTCAAGGGGCATGGAGGTTCAGGTAACCCCGGTGGGTTTCAAGCATCTCGGTGCGGAGATAATAAGGGGAGGCGTTCTCCTGGCCGGCGAGGAGAGCGGCGGCCTCTCCCTGGGAACCCATGTTCCCGAGAAGGACGGAGTCCTCGCCTGCCTCCTTGCCTGCGAGATGGTCTGCCACAGGGGAAAGGGGCTCGGGAAGCTCCTCGAAGACCTTTGGAGCCGCCACGGAAGGCTGTGGAACACCAGGCTGGACCTTCCCCTCTCAGGTGGAATGAGGGCCAGAATTGAGGAAACACTCTTCAGGGGGACCATTACCGAGGCAGCCGGTCTTCCGGTGGCCGGGGTGGACAGGACCGACGGAGTGAAGCTGGTGCTTGGCGAAGACTCCTGGGTCCTGGTGAGGCTCAGCGGCACCGAGCCCCTGGCCAGGATCTACGTGCAGTCGCCCTCCGCCGGTGAGAACCGGCGCATCGAAGAGGCTATGGCCCAGGACTTCAGGAGGAACTGAACCGGTATGAGACTCATACACAGGACGCTCTCCCTGGCCATCAACTCCATTCCCCGGGGAGTTACCAGGGAGAACTTCACCCTGGAGATGAAGGAAGTCGACTGGGACATACAGGAGGCGGTGCCGCTTTCAGAGGAGGGCATCCTTTATCTGGAGGTGACCAGGACCGAGAACGAGATACTGGTCAGGGGAGACCTGCAGGCCGAGTTCTCCGCCCAGTGCTCAAGATGCCTGGATCCTGTTACATGCCAGGTGGAGGAGGGGATTGAACGCATCTATTCCTGGGACCCGGAAATGCTTGAGGATCCCGAGGTTGAGCCGGTCTCGCATAACGACGGCTCCCTTAGTATATTAGACGCCGTTCGCGAAGCGGTGATACTTTCCATTCCGACCGTTCCCCTTTGCGACGGTAACTGCATGGGGCTCTGCCCCGTATGCGGGATCAACAGGAACAGGGAAAACTGCAACCATAACAACGATAACCGTATCGAAGACTGAGTTAGAAGACTCGTTAGAAAGAGAGTACCAATGCCAGTTCCAAAGAGAAGGCACTCATCCACCAGGCGCGACAAGGGCCGCGGACACTGGAAGATAGAAGCAAGGTCAACCAGCGCCTGTCCCCAGTGCGGAGAGCCCAGGCTTCCCCACAGGGTATGCAGGCACTGCGGTTTCTACAACGGCCGCCAGGTGACCGAACCCGTTGAAGAGTAGCAGACCCGGTCAGGGCGGAGAGCGGCGTTGAACGAACAGGTAGTCGTCGCCCTTGACGCCATGGGCGGCGATCACGGCCCCGGAGTCGTTGTCGAAGGGGCCGTGAAGTTCTTTCGTGAGAGCCCGGGGAGTCTCAAGAAGGGCGTCAAGGTAATCCTCGTTGGCAACCGGGATACCCTGGCCCGTATGCTTTCCAGGTCCGGCGGGCAGAAGCTTCCCATCGAGATCCATCACGCTTCACAGGTGATCACCATGGATGACCACCCGGCGGAAGCGCTGAAGGAGAAGCCCGACAGCTCAATGGTGGTGATGGCCGGTCTTCAGAGAAAGGGCGTGGCCAATGCCATGGTGAGCCCGGGGAACACAGGGGCCATGATGGCCGCCAGCATGTTCGCCCTGGGGAGGATCAAGGGCATCCCAAGGCCGGCCCTGGCCAGCAGCATACCAACGGTGGGGAACCCCACCATACTGCTTGACGTTGGTGCAAATGTAGGCTGCCGGCCCCAGCTGCTCTACAAGTTCGCCTTCATGGGCAGCATATACTCCAGACTGGTGTTCGGGGTGGAGTCTCCCAAGATATGTCTGCTGAACGTGGGCAGCGAACCTTCCAAGGGCACGCCCGAGGTGAAGGAGGTCTACCGGATGCTCACCGGATCACCCCTGAACTTCGGAGGCAACATCGAGGGGGACGGAATTCTGATGGGTGAGGCCGATGTTGTTGTATCCGACGGCTTCACAGGAAACGTTCTCGTCAAGTTCATAGAATCCATTGCCTCCATGGTGGGGGGAACTCTCTATCTGGAGATGAAGAAGCAGTGGACCTCGAGGATGGGCTATCTTTTCATGAAGCCATCCTTCAACAAGTTGTGGAAAAAATTCG
>CAYLXG010000106.1:0-8786 GCA_964387445.1 uncultured bacterium | reverse complement strand
TATTACATTTGTACCCTGGCCCTTTCAGGCGGAAAATACTCGTTTAAAGGAATTAAACTAGATCCATATCGTATCCTTTCTGTTTATGGCATTACTTGTCCTGCTCAACAACATGCTATTAAGAAACTTCTTAGAGCTGGTAATTCTGTAAAAGATTTAAAGCAAGATATTCAAGAAGTTATTGATACCTTGAAACGAAAGCTGGAGATGATTGACGAAGAATCTATTTGACTTATAGATAAATTGCAGTATAATAGCCTTCGTGTGAAGGCTATTATTTGTAAGGAGAAATTATGTATAAAAAGGACGACAACTATGTAAGTAAAATTTGTTCAATGATCCATGTATCTGAATCAGAAATTGATGCAGTATTTAATGATTATTCGGCTAATTGGGATAATTCTAAATTAGAAAAGGCATTGTATCAACTAGGTTTCTTCCCATGGGCTCCAGATGTATCGGATGGCCGGTCCTCTCCGGGAACCTTGTGACCTTGTCCTCGAAACTTGGACAGTATCTCGGCCCCTTGCCGGTAATTCTTCCTGTGTATAGCGGAGAATCCTTAAGGTTTGCCCTTACCGTGTTCTCAGCTTCTTCAGTGGTGCGGGTGATCCAGCACTTTTCCGTGCTTGCTGTTCCCCGGCGGGACAGTGCGCTGAACCTGAAATCCAGCTCAGTGGGAGCCTGCACCTCCAGCCTGGAAACATCCACGGTTCTTCTCAGCACCCTTGGCGAGGTTCCGGTCTTGAACCGTTTCACGTGGAACATTCTTTCCCGAAGGTCCCTCTCCAGGGCAAATGAGGAGATGTCGCCCCGCCTGCCCCCGGGCCAGCTGCGCCTTCCCCTGTGCAGCATGCCGCCCAGGAAGGTTCCCGCGGCAATCACGAAGCCGTCACCCTTTATTTCGCTGCCGTCCTCCAGAAGTACCGACTCTATCTTCTCATTGCTTCCGCAAAGACGCTTAACGATACCGGGTACTATCTCTACGGATGCCTCCTCAAGCCTTCTCTTCTGCTGCGCACAGTACTGCCTTACATCGGTCTGAACCCTTGGGCCCCATACAGCCGGGCCCTTCTTCATGTTAAGCATCCTGAACTGAACTGCGGTAAGGTCGGCTGAAAGTCCCATCGAACCCCCCAGGGCATCTATCTCCCGCACCAGGGTTCCCTTTGCTATTCCGCCTATGGATGGATTGCATGACATCAGGGCGATCTTCCCTGGATCCGGTGTCACAAGGATAGAACGGGCTCCCTTTGCGGCGGCTGCCAGGGCTGCCTCTACCCCCGCATGACCACCGCCTATGACAACTATCAGGGGCTTCCTTGAAGACATGGGCTATTTCCCCACGCAGAAGGCTTCAAGGGCTCTCTCCACCGCTTCCCCTGACCGCAGGTTCACGTTCAGCTCTTCCAGGGCGGCCTTCGCCATTTCTGAGGCAAGGGCAAGATCTCCCGCTTCAGCCGCCTTTCCCGCTCTTTCAAGCTGTGCTGCGGTTTTCCTGTATGATGATGATGGGGTTTCCTCCCCGGGCCTTGCCAGGAATTCCCTTACTTCCTTCAATCCCTCTCCAGTGACCGCCGACAGAGGAAGCCAGCCGGCTCTTGTCTCACCATCCTCCCTGTCCCTCTGTGAGGCAACCAGGAGTGTTTCCCTTCTCTCCACCATGGATCCCGGCGGATCTTCCTGCTTCCTGTCCATCCAGATCACCCTGTCCGCGGGTTTCATTCCGCCAAGGGCTATTTGCAGAGCTTCCGTGTCAAGCCGGTCTCCTCCGGTTCCCGCCGTATCGCACAGCCTCACCATTCTGCCATGGATCTCAATGGTCCTTTCGGCCCCATCCCTTGTGGTCCCGGGCTCACTGGATACCACTGCGGCCCTCTCTTCGACCAGGGCATTGAAGAGCGTTGATTTCCCCGAATTCACCGGGCCCATTATGTAAGCCCTGGGAAGAAGCTCCATTCCCTCGGCGGTACGGGCAAGCTCCTCCGCTGCTTCCCTTGAACTCATTAGAAGGGCCGTAAAAGCGCCTGCGCTGCCGGCATCGTGTTCCTCTTCGAACTCGATGGCTGCCTCCGCTTCCACCAGAAGGGCCTCAAGCCTCTCCTCCAGCTCTTTTCTTCCCTCCGGCTTGCTGCCACTGTACCTGGCGGACAGCATCAGCACATCCAACGCGGTGATCCTTCCCGCCTGCCAGGCTCTTCTGGTGAACTCTCCGGGAAGTGCAGGCCTGGCCCCCCCCTCAATGAGGAGGTCCATCACTGCCTCTGCGGTCCCCGGTGTTCCATGGCACATGAGGTCCACCATCTCCTCACCGGTATAGCTGGCTCCGCACGGCCAGGAAAGGGCAACCAGCCGGTCTACCCCGGCGAAATCCCCTACTTTCCTGCGCATGCCCTTCAGCCGCCCCCGGGGAAGATCCATGAGATCTTCAACCAGTTCCGACGCTCCTGGTCCGGAAAGCCTTACGACGGCAACAGCAGAAGCCCCCGGAGGGGTTGCCGCCGCCGCTATCAGGTCTGATTCCGGGCAGGTCATCTGCGTGCTACTCCGTAAGGAGACTTTTCTTGATGTATTCCTGGTGTATGAAAGTGAGGATGTTGAATACAAGCCAGTAAAGGGCAAGACCCGCGGCGAACCGCATGAAAAGGAATGTCATGAAGAAGGGCATCATGTACATCATCATCTTCTGCTGCTGTGCTGCGGCTCCCGCTGTGCTGGTCCCTGTGAGCTTCTGCTGCATGAACATGATGACCCCTATGAGCACGGCCATCAGACCAATGCCCTCCAGGCCGAGGACCTTCGTTCCGAATGGAACCAGTATCTCGGGTCTGGAAAGGTCGTTGATCCACATGAAGAAACCTGCTCCCCGAAGCTCGACCATGTTGGCGAGAACCCTGTACATGGCAAAGAACACAGGCATCTGAAGCAGGATCGGAAGGCATCCGCCCAGGGGATTGACTCCGCTCTCCTTGTAGAGCTTCTGCATTTCCACCTGCTGCTGCTTGGGATCCTTTGCGTACTTCTTCTGTATCTCCTGCATTGCCGGCTGGATCTTCTGCATCTTCTGCATTGAGACATAGCTTTTCGTGGTAAGGGGCGAAAGCAGGATCTTCAGCGCCAGGGCGAGAACGATGATCCTTACCCCCCAGTTACCTATGAAGCTGAGAGCAGATGTGAGGAAGAAGAATATGAGCTTCCCTATCCATCTGATTATCGGCCAGCCAAAGTCTATCATATCGGTCTGTGAGCCGCCCAGTTCAGAGAGCGGACCGTAGGCCTTGGGCCCGGCATACACCCTCACTTGGGAATCGTCCAGAGATACTTCCGCCGACCCGCCCTGACCAGGAGCCGTGTATCCGTCGACTCTTTCCATGGACATGGGCATCAGGATGATGGTGAAGTACTTGCTGGAAGTGGCAACCCATGAAACGTTGCCCGAGGGCTGAAGTGCCTCGATCTTCTCGGAATCCTCGCTCTTGTGGCCGTTGGTGTACCACGATGCCTTGAAGTATCCCCTGTCCTGGGCCTCTGTTTCCGTAACGGGAATTGCCCCGGCGGAAATCGATGTGTTCTCGTCGAGACCCGTTTTCCTCATCGTGAACCCGTAGAAGCCACCGGTGAACTCAAAAACCTTCTCAGCACCTCCGGTAGCGCTCATTAATACAGTTACCGGTGTTTCCCCTGCGATAACAGTATCAGGACCCTGATATGTGAAAAGGACCGGGTCGCCTTGGGCATCCGAAGTAACCAGCCACGGTTCTTCAGAGAGCTCCACCCTCTGCCCGGTGTCCTGATCGGGATAGTCCTCGTATTCCTCCAGGCGCCAGCGCACCACGGATCCGCCGGTGGTGGAAAGAACTGCTGTGACCATGGGGTTGCCGTTCTCTCCGGGAATGAGAACGGTTACCTCCCTCTCTTCATAGGAGTAATCCATCTGCGAATCCGCAGCGGGTTCTTCTTCTTCGGGAGCGGTCACCGCCGCCGTTCCGGTACCTCCGGCGGGTTCCATGGTCTCCACCGGTTCTGCTATTGTTTCTCCGGCTGGAGCCTGGGTGTTCCTTCCCGTTATGAACCAGCTTATCAAAAGTACGCCCATCATCAGAACTGCGGCTATGAACAGCCGTGACTGATCACTCATCGTCCTTACCTCCGACCTCAGGTACCGGGTCGTATCCTCCCCTGTGCCAGGGATGACATCTGCAAACCCTCTTTATCGCCAGAAGGGTACCCCTGGCAGCTCCGTGCCTGTCTATTGCCTCCATCGCATACTCGCTGCATGTGGGTGTGTAGATGCAGCTCGGCGGCAGATGGGGTGATATGGCTCTCCTGTAGAAGCCGATCAGGAACACAAGGATCTTCTTAATGATCCCTGACCCTCTCCACGAACATGTCCATGTCTTCCTTCAGATCGATCCAGCTTATATCCACCAGCTTCTTCTCCGGGAAGACCACCGCATCAAAGCCGCGTTCGACTTCCTTTTCTACAGAATACTGTCTTAAGCGCCTTTTAAACAGGTTCCTTTCAACTGAGTTCCCTGTTTTTGCAGACACAGAAAACCCCAGGCGTATCCTGCCCAGGGAATTCATTGTGTATCTGATCCTCAAGACGCTGCCTCTGATCTGTCTGCCGTTCCTCAGTATCTTCCTGAAATGCCAGCTTTCCCTGACCCTCTTCAGACGGCGTCTAACCAAATCTAAGGCACCAGACGCTTGCGTCCTTTGCGTCTCCTGGCGTTCAGGACCTTCCTGCCTCCCCTGGTGGCCATTCTTGCTCTGAAGCCGTGCCTTCTCTTCTTGGAGATATTGCTTGGCTGATATGTTCTTTTCATAATAGTCTCCTGCACTTGGCGTGAACCTGGTGATCCTCCGCCCGTTCTTTTCAGCACTTTCCGGAAGCGGAAAGTTAGCTAAATTGACCCCCTTTGTCAAGTTCCGCCTTCCTACTTGGCCCCGGCGCTTTTGTTTTGCATTATTCCCCTGAGTTTTTTCATTCCTTTCGGAGAGTGGTATGGTTTTTTCTCCCGAAGACGCTTTCGATCTCTGTCTTGACCGGGCCAGGGAGCTCATGGGCGTCGAAAAGTTCAACAGCTGGCTGGCAAACGCTTCCTTCAGGGGCTACAGCGGCAATGTTGTCACGGTCGGCCTCGATTCCGACATAAGGGTCAATTTCGTTTCCCAGCACTACAAGGACAAGCTCGAGGACCTTCTACGGGAGATCACCGGCAACGATTCCATCTCCATCAAGTTCACCCACAGGCCTGAAACCCTCAACCTCGGAAGCTTTTCCTCCAGTTTCTCTTCCAGGGATCAGCTGTTCGACAACTATCTCTACCCGGAGTACGTCTTCAGCCGTTTCATAAGCGGACCCACCAACGAACTAGCCCACGCAAGCGCCGTGGCCGTGGCCCACAACCTTGGCCACTCAACGCAGAACCCGCTTTTTATCTACGGCGGTGTTGGCCTGGGCAAAACTCATCTTGTGCAAGCCATCGCGCACTATGTTAGGGACAACAAGCCAGGTGAAACCTTCGCCTACATATCAAGTTCCCAGTTCACCAGCGACTACATCAGGGCCCTGGATCCCTCCAGCAGCTTCGAGCACAGTTCCGCAAGGCAGATGGAGAAGTTCAAGGACCGCTTCAGGAAGTGCGACTATCTCATCATGGAGGATGTTCAGTTCCTTGCGGGAAAGGACAGCACCCAGGAACAGTTCTTCCAGATTTTCAATGAGCTTTACCTCATGGGAAAACAGATCGTCCTTACCTCCGACCGTCATCCAAACGAGATAGAGCCCCTGGAAGAAAGGCTTATCTCCCGGTTCCAGTCCGGGATGCTGGCTGACATCAAGCCCCCCAGGTTCGAGACTAGGAAGGCAATACTGAACCAGAAACTCAGGGACGAGAACATTCGCCTTGATTCCAATGTGGTGGACTACATCGCTGAGAACGTTACTTCAAACGTGAGACAGCTTGAAGGCGTGGTCAACATCATTGCAGCGAACATGAGGATCCAGAACATCATTCCTTCTCTCGAGAACGTCAGGAACCTTGTTAAGGAATTCCTTGGTTCTGCTTCCAGAAGGCTTAATCCAGCCTCCATTACCGCGGTTACCGCTGATGTCTTCGGTGTGAACAAGGAGGCCCTCAAGGGCAAGAAGAGAAAGAGGGAGATCCTCGTACCCAGACAGGTGGCGATGTTCCTCATCAGGGAGATGACCGAACTCCCCCTGGAGGAAATAGGCGATTTCTTCGAAAGGGACCATTCTACCGTGGTTAACGCCATAAAGCGGGTCAACACCCTTATGGAACAGGATCCCTCCTTCTGCCGGCAGGTAGAAGAGGTCAAAAGGTCACTGGAGAACTGATTTTCCTGTTGATATCTCTGTGGATTTCTCGCCGGGTCCCGGCCCTGTGGAAAACTTTTGCTTCACTGCGTTCTTTTCAACATTTTTTCAACATCGCAAGTACCTGTGATTTCCCATGGAAGGGTTACTTTTGCACGGTCTTTGAGGTATAATTACTGATGTTGTATTCTGTTTCTTTCTGTTCTTATTACTGAAACCGTGGAGGGCTTCCTATGGTGAACTTACTTGTGGATCACAAGACTCTTTTGCTCGGTCTGAACACTGTGGCTTCGGCCCTTCCTCCCAAGACCAGTCTTCCGTCCCTCTCCAACATCCTTCTGGAGACCCAGGGGGAAAAGCTCAGACTGGCCGCCACCGACCTGGACACCACCGTCATCACCTGGGTTCCGGCAACAATATCCTCCCAGGGTTCAGTTGCCCTTCCCGGGAAGAAACTGCTGGAGATAGTCAGGGAACTCGATGGATCCGATGTAAGCATCAGCACCAGTGGTTCCCGCACCAGCATCAGCTGTGAAAAAAGCTCTTTCACCCTTCCCGGCAGCAGCCGCGACAGCTATCCTTCCCTTCCTTCGCCTGGTTCCGCCGAGAGCATGATAGAGCTGCCGCTTGACATTGTCAGGGAAGCCATTGCCAGAACATCGTATGCCGTCGCCGGAGCCAGCGAGATCAGGGCCTCACTTACCGGATCTCTCTGGAAGTTCCTTCCCGAAGGCCTTGAAATGGTTGCCACCGACGGCCACAGGCTGGCAAGGATAAGGCTTACACAGCTGAAGAGCGAAACTGATCCCGGTCTTGAGGCGATCATCGCCCCCAAGGCTCTCAACCTTCTTCAGAGGCTCAGCACCAGCGAGAGGGTCCTCATGTCCTCCCAGGGTTCCCAGGTGAGTTTCCATGTGGGGGACACCAGCATATTCAGCAGGGTCATCGACGGTCCTTATCCTCCCTATGAAAAGGTGATTCCCTCGAACAATGAACTGAAGCTCACCGTTAACAGGGAGGATCTCCTGGGTGCCCTGAAGAGAATGAGCATCATCGCCAACCCCGCAACCCGGCAGATAATGTTCACCATCGAGCACAACAGGGTCATCCTCCAGGCGGAGAACACCGATGCTGGAGAAGCGAGGGAGGACATAGAGGCCGATTACTCGGAGGATCCTCTTCAGATAGCCTTCAACGGCAACCTGGTGATGGACATCCTCAGAAGCATGAACAGCGAAGACGTCTGCCTGAGCATGCACGACAGCTCCACGGCGGTGATCATAACCGAGGCAACCGAAGACGAAACCTTCGATTACCTTACTCTGGTGATGCCAGTAAGGCTTCCGGATCCAGTCTGAGCGAATGAAGAACATCAGTGAGCTGGTGGACGAGCTTCTCAAGGATCTCGACCTGGACTCGGTCCTTCCAAGAAGAAAGGCACTGGCCCGCTGGAACGCTATTGCGGGGAAGGAACTCACCGTTTACTGCTCTTCCCCGGTGATCGATGGGGACTGTCTCCATGTTCTCACAAGAAGCCCCGCTGCGGCAATGGAGCTGAAGTACAGAAGCAGCGAGATACTATCGGCCCTGAACCGGGAAGCTGGAGCGGTGGTATTCCGGACCCTGAAGGTCTCCATCCGCCTGGCAAAGGAAGACAGAAAGGAAGATTTTGGCCGTTAAACCTGAAAACACCTACGGCGCCGAGTCGATACAGATACTGGAAGGCCTTGAAGCCGTCAGAAAACGACCTTCCATGTACATCGGCTCAACCTCCTCCACCGGCCTGCACCATCTTGTTTACGAAGTGGTCGACAACAGTGTTGATGAAGCCCAGGGCGGGTACTGCACCAGCATTGAGGTGGAGCTCAAGCCCGACGGCGGAGTAACTATCACCGATAACGGAAGAGGGATCCCCACCGACATTCATCCGAAAACGGGTATCTCTGCGCTTCAGGTGGTCATGACCACCCTCCATGCCGGCGGCAAGTTCGACAACAGTTCCTACAAGGTGTCCGGAGGGCTGCACGGTGTTGGCGTAAGCGTCGTGAACGCCCTTTCCAGCCGGCTTTACGTAAAGGTCAGCAAAAAGGGAAGCACCTGCACCCAGGAATACAGGAGGGGTCTTCCGGATTCGCCCCTTCTTGAAACCCCTGATGACTCCAGGACTACGGGAACCAGCATTCACTTCATTCCCGACGAAGAGATATTCGAAACCACCGAGTTCAGCTTCGACATTCTCGCCAAGAGGCTCAGGGAACTGGCATTCCTTAACAGTGGTCTGAAGATATCCATTTCCGACAGAAGGTCCCCCGACGGCAAGAAAAAGGTCTTCAGGTACGAGGGCGGAATAACCTCCTTCGTGGGGTTCCTGAACGAGAACAAACACCCCCTTCACGAACCTCCTGTTCACATAACCAGGGAAGGCGAACTGGAAGACGGCTCC
>CAYLXG010000105.1:2816-8829 GCA_964387445.1 uncultured bacterium | reverse complement strand
AAGCAAGATAGGAGGTGAACTCGGCCTCGGAGGCGAATGTTTCCCTTGCCTGATCCATTGCCGCATCCACGGCATCCTCGATCTCATCCCTCGTGGGGTACACTCCGCTGCGTCTGGCGGCTTCCACCAGGAGCTTCTCCCTTACAAGACCCTCAAGGGCGGCGGTGTACTCGGCTGAGCCCTGATCCGAAGCCGCCGCGGATTCCTGGTCCATTCCCTCCTCGATGAGCATGGTCACCACATCGGAATGAAGGACGGGTTCGGAACCCACCACGGCAACCACCCGTTCGATTGTGAATGGCTCTGAGATCAGGGCGGCTGCGGCGATAAATGCACTAATGACAATCAAATCTGGACCTCCATGGTGAATCTTTCTTCCGCGGCTTGTAGCAGGCTGTCCATGGCTGCGTCGATACGCCTGCCGTATAGCACTTCCCCTGCGCTGCGCACGGCCCTGAGCGAGTCTTCAACTGCCCTGGTCTCGGTTACCTTGAATATGTGCCAGCCCAGGCTTGACCTTACCACGGGGCTGAGGCCGTCGAGTCTGGCCACGTGTTCAGGAAGACCATGGTTCAGCATCTCTCCGCCGGTTACGAAGCCCAGGTCTCCCCCTATCCCGGCCTTCTGGCCTGTGGACAGGTTCATGGCGGTGACCTGGAAGTTCTGACCCCAGCCCAGCCTGGTATGGACGGAGTCTGCCATGGCCGAGTCCGCCAGTATCATCTGATAGTAATGTCTCTCAACGAGGTACAGTTCAGGATCCTGCTCCATGAACACCAGTATCTCCTGCTCAGACGGAGACTGAACTGAGCGCACCAGGCTGTCCACCATGAGGTCCCTGAGATAGAGCTGCACGGCCCTTTCAGCCACGAACCTGCTCATGGCAGGGTTTTCCCGCCCCGCTTCCACGGCGGCGCAGGCCAGGAGCTGGTCGCTGGCCCAGGTCTCCACTGCGTTCCCCGCAGCCCTCCCCAGGGCCACGTCGGTGGAGTAGAGCACATGGTCCCCGACCCTGGCCAGGGTGTCGCCCATGCCGGGGGCCGGTGATGCGTCCTCCACCGAAGAATCCCCGTGAAAACCATTCTCAGGAAGGACGAACCATACCGTAACCGCCGCAATGAGAGCCGACGCTGCCCACGGGATCCACTGGGTTCTCAACTGCCCACCGCCTAGATGTGGTTCAGAAGGCGACCGGGCCAGGCGTTCACCGGGTGCTCTGCCCTGAGACTGTCCAGCATGTCCACCAGCAGTATCTCCTGTCTGGCGGAGATCAGCTCCATGGTGGCAAGCTCTATTATCTGGTTCCGGCTGGGAGCAGGGGAGAGGGGTCTCTTCTCCATGAGCTGTATGATGTGGTAGCCCATGGGTGTTTCAATGACTCCGGAAATCTCTCCGGTCTCGAGCTGGCAGACCGCTTCCATGAATGACGGGGAGGCCATTCCCCTGCTCATCCAGCCCAGGTTGCCCCCGGAGGCGGCGCTGGGTCCCACTGAGTAGCTGGAGGCCAGGGTGGCGAAGGATTCGCCCGAGTTGAGCCGGGAGAGGATCGAAGAGGCCAGGGAGTTGTCGGGGAAGAGCATATGGCGGATACTGTATTCCGTGGCATAGGTTTCCGCCCAGACATCCACGTAGTTCTCCACCTCGAGCCTTGATACCTCCACTTCGTCAAGGACCTGGGTGATGTACGCTTCAAGAACGATCTGGTCCACAGCGGACTGGATCATCGCCTGGACCTCAGGCTGACGGGAGGTTCCGCTTTCCTCGGCAGCTATGAGGATGAGCTGCTCGCGGATCCAGGATTCCAGTATCTCCCCGGCTGCCTCTTCGGAGGAAATACCAAGGCCGGCAACGGACTCCGGACCTCCGGCCATTTCCACGAAGGCCTCCCAGGTAAGCTCCCTGTCGCCAACCGAGGCGAGTACATCGGCGGAGGCGGAAAGGGACGCAAGCAGAACCAGCGATGCTGTGATGCAAAAGCTTCTCATTAAATGTATCCTTCCGGTTACTCCACAGAACCCCAGAGGTCTATCTGCGATACCGCGGCTGTGTCAACTTCTACGCCGTAAACGCTGCGGAGGGAATCCATCAGTTCCTCGAATCCCTGATCGAAGAACTCCCCAGCGGCAGACGCTGCAGCCACCGGGTAGATCTCTTCAAGTTCCGCAACCCCCGGGGGTGCAACCTCCACTACTTCGAACCAGGCCGCAAGTTCCCCCTGCAGGAAAACCGGCCCCGTTGGAACCCCTGGCTCCGCTGCGAAGATCTCCGGGCCGAGCACCTCTCCGAAGGACTCCATTACCTGCAGCGGCGTGGGAACGGGATTTCCGGAACTGTCAGCAACGGTCTGAAGCCCGTCTATGCCGGCAATCCCTCCCTGAAGATCCACCGAGGCGGCGGAAACGCTGTCGGTGTATCCCAGGAGCACGGAACGCCTCTCAGGCAGAACGAAGTTCGAGGAGTTCTCGCCGTACCACCGGGCAATGGAGGAGCTGTCCGGAATGGATGCCCCCAGCACCCTCTCCCTGACCACGCTCTCCGCCCTGGGATAATCCAGTGCGCCTTCCTGGAGTGCGATGCCTGAGCCTGATGCCATGTCCGCCAGGGCGAGCCTCTGGGCAACGGAGTTAACATGGAACCAGAGGGTCACCATGGGGCTGATGGAAAGCTGGGGAGGGGAAAAAACAGCGATCTCCCCGGGTACCTGGCCATAGAAGTTCTCCGGGGAAGCGGTTCTCATCATGGCTATCATTTCGGCCACCGTTCCGGTGTCGCCGCCGGTGATGAACAGAGGTACGGGACTGCCGTCGCCGGAGGGTACGAGCGTGGTGCCGGAGACCGTGCAGTGAGCCGCAAGTTCCATTATGCCCCTGGCAAGAACGGTCACATCGGTCCTTCGGGAGATAAGGTTCATCATCCCGGTGGAAGCGGCGTTCTCATCCAGGACCCATTCACCCGGATGCAGATCGAGCATGGCTGTGCACCATTCCCCGTACATGGGCAGTACCGTTGCCGTTCCGGGATCCGCGTCGATGAAGGGGAAGAAATTGGTGGTGAGGCGGTGTATGGGACCCGAGATCATCCTCTCGCTGGAACCGTCGATGCCGCTCCATGGAGCAGGCAGAGAGGGAACGGAAGCGGGGAAGGTCCCCTCGTTCCAGGATTCGGCCAGGGAGGCTGCCTGGGCGCTGTCGTCCAGCAATACGGTCCTCAGGGTGAAGGAGGAGTACCCGCAGGTCGCAAGGGAATCCATGTAGGCCTGCGGATCGTAGTCCTGAGCGATCCTGCGGAGCATGCTGTCGGCCAGGAAGGAGGCGGAATAGAGGTATTCCTGGTCGGCGGAGATGGATGGATCCTCGGCCCAGGCGAGCAGAAGCAGCCTCTTCCTCACTATCCTCTCCATCAGTTCCATTCGGCCCCCTGGTTCAAGGACCTCCACCTGCTCCTCGGCGGGGAGCCCGTTGAAGACCGCGAGGTATTCCTGCCTCGTTATGGAATGGTCGCCCACCCGGCCCAGTTCGTCGGAGCTTCCGCACCCCGCGGTAAATAGTAGTGCTGCAATTACGCTAATTACCTGCGTCGCTGACCTTTTCGTCATCGGTTCACCTCTGATTCAGATTCTTTCGTTTTCCTGTTCTCACCGGAAGTAATCGTAGAATATACGCAAAACGCTAAGTACGGCGGAAATCCGCTCTTCAGGAGAGCGATCCGGGAAGGTCGCTTTCAGGGATATCCTGTCTGTCTTGTCCCTGGAGACTGACCACTTCTCCCCGGCCAGGGACTGGGTCCTCTTCACAGAAGGTGCCCTTCCGGGGGAGAAGACGAGGCCGGCGGAAACCCCGGCAACCACTGCGTCCTCTATGCCGCAGGCGGAAGCCAGCATGTTGATCCGGGCCCTCATGGCCACCCCGGCCACAGGGTCCGGAACCGTGCCGAACCTGTCTTCCACATAGGCCAGCCATTCGTCGATCTTCTCCTCGGAACCGGCTCGCCAGACCCATCTGTAGAAATGGACCCTCTCGGCTGTGTCCGGCATGTACTCCTCGGGAATGTACGCGGCTCCAGGTATCTCCACACGGGTGCCCGCTGCCCTCCTGTCCGCTCCTGGCTCGCCCTTCAGGAGACTCACCTCCCTGGCAAGGAGTTCCTCGAACATGGAGTATCCCACGGCATCCACCTGACCGCTCTGCCCGGCCCCCAGGAACTCCCCCGCACCCCGGAGCTCCAGGTCCCTCATTGCGATATGCCATCCGCTTCCCAGCCTGGTGTACCTCTGGACCGCCTCCAGCCTGCTTCTCCCCTCGGGCTTCAGTTTTCCAAGCCCGCCGGGGGTCAGAAGATAGCAGTAGGCCCTGTGATGGCTCCTTCCCACCCGGCCCCTGAGCTGATAGAGCTCCGCCAGGCCGAAGTTCTGGGCGTTGTCTATGAACATCGTATTCACCCTGGGCAGGTCGATCCCCGATTCGATGATGCTGGTGCAGAGGAGCATCTGGTACCTGCCCGCCATGAAGGAATGCATCACGTCCTCCAGCTGCTGGGGGGACATCTGCCCGTGACCCACGGCAATGTCTATGTCCAGGAAATCCTCCAGCTTCGACCGGACCTTTTCGATGGTGCTTATCCTGTTGTGTACGAAGAAGATCTGGCCGTCCCTCTCCAGCTCCCTGGCAACGGCTCTCTTGATTATCTCACGGTTGAAGGTGGTGATCTCTGTCTGGATGGGATACCTGTCCCTGGGCGGGGTGGCGATGATCGAGATGGCCCTGAAACCCGAGAGGGCCATGTGAAGGGTCCTGGGTATGGGTGTAGCGGTCATTGTCAGGGTGTCCACGTTGGCCTTCATCTCCCTGATGTATTCCTTCTGCTTCACCCCGAACCTCTGTTCCTCGTCTATCACAAGAAGCCCCAGGTCGTGGAACCGCACATCCTTCTGAAGGAGCCTGTGGGTACCCACCACTATGTTCACGTCCCCCTGGGCCAGGTCCTCCAGGGTGCGCTTCTGCTCGGCCCGGCTCTGGAACCTGCTGAGTACATCGACCCTGAGGGGAAACTCCGCAAGCCTGTCCCTGAAGGTGTTGTAGTGCTGTTCAGCAAGGACCGTGGTGGGGGCAAGCACCGCGGCCTGATGGCCGGCCTCCGCCACCCGGAATGCTGCCCGGAGGGCCACTTCGGTCTTCCCGTAGCCCACATCACCGCAGACCAGCCTGTCCATGGGCGAGTCCAGCGTGAAGTCCTTCATCACCGCGCCGATGGCCTGGCCCTGATCCGGGGTCTCCTCGTAGGGGAAACTCTCCTCCATGGCCTTCATCATCGGTCCCGGCTGAGGAAGGGCGGGTCTCTTCCGGACGGCCCTCTCCGCGTAGAGTATGGCCAGGCGCCCGGCGATCTCGTGGGCTTTCTTCCCGGCCCTGGAAAGCCTGCCGGCCCAGGATGACCCGCCTATCTTGTCCAGAGAGGGAGCGCTTCCACCGGGACTCAGATACTTCTGAAGCTGACCGATCTGATCCAGGGGGACAAGAAGCTTGTCATCATCCTTGTAGACAACCTCCAGGCAGTCCATGTCGCCGGTCTCCAGGGAGACCCTCTTCAGCCCTGTGAACCTGCCTATTCCGTATGCCTCGTGCACTACGAAATTGCCGGGCTGGAGTTCCTCCCAGGAGGCAAGCACTTCGCCGCCCCTGAACCTCCTGACCCTTTCCGGCCGCCTCCTCGTGCTGAGGAGCCTCCTTTCGCAGAGAAGGGCTATGCCTCCACCGGGGGCGTCTCTGGCTATGAATCCATCTGAGATCGAAAGGGGGACAAGGTCCACGGAGTCAGCAAGGTCTTCCGGGAGGAGCGCCCTGAAGGTTCCCAGCTCCGCGGAAGTGTCGCATGCCACGGCAATCCTGAAACCCTGGTCCAGCCAGCTTCGCATCTGCCGGAACATCTCTTCCCTGTGGCCCATGAAACCTGTCTGCGGTTCCGTGGGCAGGAAGAAATCAACATCACCGGAAGGGACCAGGGTATGCTCGAGTAT
>CAYLXG010000105.1:0-2806 GCA_964387445.1 uncultured bacterium | reverse complement strand
GCTGTCCATTCCCCGGCTGATGGCCTCCCAATCGGCGAAAACATCCTCCATTGTGAAGGGCAGGTCCACGGGAAACCCGCCCCCCCGGGAGGACAGGGTCTCCTGGATCACCGAGCGGAGTCTCTCGGGCTCGATCAGTATCAGCGTGCCGATGTCCGCAAGGTAGTCGAAGATGGTTTCCAGTCCGGTGAAGAACAGGGGAAGGTGGTGCTCTATTCCGGGAAAGCCCCCTGAACCGTACATGAACTCCTCCAGGGGATGGCCTTCGGGGATAAGGTCCGCCGCCCTGTCCCACTGTTCGGGACCAAGCACCGCCTCCCTTGCGGGAAGTATCACCGCCGAACCGGTCCTGTTGATGCTTCTCTGGGAGTGCTGATCGAAGATCCTTATGGATTCTATCTCGTCGCCGAAGAACTCCAGTCGAACCGGATTGTCGGACCCGTAGGTGCCGATGTCCAGTATGCCGCCCCTCCTGGACCATCTGCCCTGTTCGTAGACCGCTGCTTCCTTGATGTAGCCCGCGGAGAGCAGCCAGCTTTCAAGCTGGGCCGGGTCCATCCTCATCCCGCGGTAGAGGGAGAGGGTCTGGAAGGAATCCCTGGGAGGAAGCTTCTTGGCAAGGGCCCTGGCAGGTACCACCACTAGTGTGTCAGGCCTTGCGGATGCCAGCCCCGCCAGGCACTCCACCCTGTCGGCAATCACCCCCTGGTGGGCTTCTTCGCCCTGGTACGGAAGGGTTTCATAGGCGGGAAAGTAGAGAACTTCCTTCCCGGTGATCGACCTTATGTCATCCCTGATCGCTTCCGCGGTGGTCACGGTGGGTGCAACCACGATGGTGGGGCCGGCGAGCCTGTGGGCGGAAACCACCGCCATTGCCAGGGATGCTCCCCCTAGGCCTCCAGCTGTGGTCCTGGGCTTTTCTCCCAGGCTGTCCAGCATCCTGGAGAATACCGAATCCCAGAAGAACTCGTCCGCCGCCCAGGATCTCACTCTGAAGCCGTCTCCGGTTCAGGTTCACCGGCGGGCACAGGCAGCTCCATCCCGGCGAGAAGGCTCCACTGGGATTCCAGCACGGGCAGCTCCGCGAGGAAACGCTCCAGCTCCTGGCCCTCCAGGGGATCCGCGGGAGGAACGATCTCCTCCGCCGGGTTCACATAGGAGCCGTTCTTCTTCATCTCGAAATGCAGATGGGGGCCGGTGGAAAGACCTGTGGAACCGACATAGCCTATGATCTCACCCTGGCGAACATAGCTTCCCACGCTCTGGCCGGAGGCGAATCCGTTCATGTGACCGTATCCAGTCTCGTAACCGTTTGCGTGCCTGACCCTTACTATATTACCGTATCCCCCGCTCCATCCCCTCTGGGTGATGGTGCCGTCCCCCACGGCGTATATCTCCGTTCCCAGGGGAGCGGCGTAGTCTATGCCCCTGTGGGCCCTGGTATATCCCAGGACGGGATGCATCCGTGCGGAGGAGTACCCGGAGCTTATCCTGCCGTATGGCACCGGCATCTTCAGGAACATGGTCCTCAGGGAAGCGCCGTCGCGGTGGTAATGGTCAAGGATGATCTCGGCCTCTTCCGCTTCCTGCGGCCTGTGGAAGAAAGGCAGGGCTTCGGCAATTCCCCCGGCGGCGAAACGGTACTTCGCGGCGATGATCCTGTGAAAGCCGGTTTCCCCGTCAACGGGATAGCGGTTCTCCTCTATGAGTATCCACAGGCTGTCGCCAACCTGAACATCGTAATAGAAGTCGATGTCGTAGCAGAAAAGCCTGTCGGTGAGTTCCCGCTGCAGTTCGGAGATGTACCCCACCGCCCTGGACGAGTCCCTGGAGGTGAGGAGCATTCCCGAGGGGGTGAGATCCGGGGGAACCGCGGTGTCCCACAAAGCGTCCCACACCGTGGTGGACACGACGCAGAAAACGGCCCTCTGCCTTACCCACCTCTCCTGGGGAACGTACTCCCAGCTGAATGGGGTGCCCTCCTGGAACGAGACCCTGTAAAAGCCCCTCCTGTTCCGTGGAAAGGCCCTTACCTCAGAGAGGATGCCCCTGCAGTAAATAGCGGTGAGGGTGTCACCGGTCCTCTGGACCGACCATCCCAGGCTGTCCATGAGCACGTTGCAGGTTGCCAGGTACTGCCCGCCGGAGAGACCCAGCTCCCGTACCGCCCCACCCAGGAAGCCATCCCCTATGGTGGATGTGAGCACCTCCACGGTGTCGGCCATTTCCGCCAGGATAAGGGTCCTGCAGGAATCCATGGCCCTGAGTTCGGAGGCGAACCCCCAGGGCTCCCCTGAGACCTCGCCTTCGGTGCCCGTGAGAAGCCATGTGAAAAAAGCCGCTGCGGTTATCAGCAGCACCGCAGCAATGTTCCTTCTGTGGCGCAGCAATGGTCCTCCGATCGGGATCAGCAGTTGTCGGCGAAAAGCCTGTCTCCGTAGTCGCCAAGACCGGGACGGATGAACCAGTTGGAATCCAGTTCCCTGTCAACGCAGACCGTTATGATGGTAAGATTCTCGAACTCCTGCAGCTTCGCTATGCCCTCGGGTGCCGCCACCACCGAGACCAGGATCACCTCGGAAGCCCTTTTGCTGAAGAGATACTCTATCACCGCCCCTGCGGTTCCCCCGGTGGCCAGCATGGGGTCCAGCACGAGGACCTTCCTGCCGGCAACGTTTGGGATTGATGAGTAGTGCCAGCTTGGTTCACCGGTGTTCTCGTTCCTGCTGATCCCGATGAAGGCAACAGGCGAATCGGGGAGGAGGTCCTGGTTATTTTGTATAACAGGTTTATTTGTAAATTTAAT
>CAYLXG010000104.1:0-8848 GCA_964387445.1 uncultured bacterium | reverse complement strand
CCCCGGTGAGGCAAAGAAGGCGCTGACGGCAGCGGAACTGGCCCAGGAAAGGTTCACGGAGCTAAACCGGGAAGCCGGCACCAGGGCGGTGGAGAACCTGAACGGCAGGAGGGGCTTCGTTCTTGTGAGCAGGCCCTACAACGGTTCCGACCCCATGGTGAACACCGACCTCCCGGGGAAGCTGGCGAAGCTGGGCGGGGTGGTGATCCCCCTGGACATGCTTCCCCTTCCCATGGGCAGGACCGCCGACGAGTTCAGGAACATGTACTGGCACTACGGCCAGCGTATTCTCGCCGCGGCCATAGCCGTTAAGGAGAACAGCAGCCTCCACGCTGTATATGTGAGCAACTTCGGCTGCGGCCCGGACTCGTTCATAGAGCATACCTTCGCCGAGGTTATGGGGGAGAAGCCCTACCTTTCCATAGAGATCGACGAGCATGCGGCGGACGCCGGGGTGATCACCAGGTGCGAGGCCTTCCTGGACGCCCTGGACGGAGCCGGAACCACAGGCACCGGCACCCATGTTCCCTGGAAGAGCGAACCGCCGGACCTCACAGGCAGAACTGTGTGGATACCCCTGATGAGCGAGGCCACCTACCTCGCCGCCGCGGCGGTACGGAACAGGGGGCTGGACGCCAGGGCGATACCGCCCACAACCGCTGAGACCGTGGCAATGGGCAGGACCGTCACAACGGGCAAGGAATGCTACCCGGCCATTATCACCGCCGGCAACATGCTTAAGATCCTGGAGAACCACGACCCGGAGAAGAGCGCCTTCTTCATGGCCACCGCATCGGGCCCCTGCCGTTTCGGACGGTACTGCAACTTTCACAGGCAGGTTCTCGAGAAGAGGGGCTACAAGGGAGTTCCGGTGCTCACCGCAAGCTCCAGCGATTCATATTCCGAGGTTCCTGGGCTCAGCAGCAGGAAGTTCCAGAAGGACCTTCTCCAGGGTCTTGCCTCAGCCGATGTGCTGAAGAGGGCCCTTCTCCGCACCAGGCCCTACGAACTGGAACCGGGCTCCGCCGACGGGCTCTTCAGGAAATGGCTGTCAAACTTCGAGAAAGCCCTGGAAGATGGTTCCTCCCTTACCTCCCAGGCGAAGAGGGCCGCCGCCGAGTTCGAAAGGCTTCCGGTGAGGGAAACCCCCAGGAAGCCCCTGGTGGCAGTCTTCGGAGAAATCTACGTAAGGAACGACGACTACGCCAACGACAATACCATCCTCAAGCTTGAGGAACTGGGCGCCGAGGTGGTTTACACCCCGCTCACCGAGTGGTTCGACTATGTGAACTACAGCTACATACAGAAGTCCAGGGAGAGGGGGAGCACCTCGGCAATGCTGAAGGGCAAGGCCAGGGAGATACTCATCTCCAAGGTGAAACGGGCTGTGGAAAAGCCCTTCGACAGGCTCCTTAAGGGCACCCCCCACGCCACCGCCGAGCAGATCATGAAGGCCTCGGCCCCCTACATGGCCGAGAACATCGGCGGCGAGGCGGTGCTCTGCATAGGTACCCCCATAGCCCTTCTGGAACACGGAGGCATCGACGGCGCGGTGAACGTGTAACCCTTCAGCTGCCTGCCGGGCACCGTGGTATCCGCTGTATCAAGAAGGATAAAGCGCGAGAAGCCGGGGCTTCCCTGGCTGAACCTGGCCTTCGACGGCCAGGAGGACACGGACAATACATCAAGATTCGAAGCGTTCATGCACCAGGTGCGGAGGCTGCATGAGGGAAAGGCGGGAGACGGGAAATGAGAAGCGAAGCAATCGAACTGATGGCCTTCCTTGAGAAGAGCCCCACCTCCGCCCACTGCGTTGCCCGGGCCGAGCTGCTCCTGAAGGAAGCCGGCTTCGAAAAGCTTGCCATGGATGGGCAGTGGGACCTTAAGCCCGGCGACAGAAGGTACGTTATAGACTCGGCTTCCACACTGGCCGCCTTCACCGTTGGAGAGAGGCCTCCGTCCCGGTCCGGTTTCAGGACCGTGGGCACCCACACCGACGCTCCGGGGTTCAGGCTGAAGCCCGAGCCCTATTCGTTCATCGAGGGAGTTTCCACCCTGGGCGTAGAGATATACGGAGGACCCACCATAGCCACCTGGGTGGACAGGGACCTGGGCCTTGCCGGTGCTGTTACCTTCATGGGGGAGAACGGCCTGGAGACAAGGCTGTACAACATCAGCCGCCCGGTGTTAAGGTTCCCCTCGCCTGCGATACACCTGAACAGAACAGCCAACGAGAAGGGCTTCAAGGTGAACGCGGAGGACCAGCTGCTCCTTGTGTTCGGAGACAAGGAGGACGACGACTGGGAAGCCCTCAGGCAATTGATCGCCGACTCGGCGGGGATAGAGAAGGACGCAATGCTGGACTTCTCCGGAGAGGTGTACGACCTTCAGAGCCCGGCACTGGGGGGAATAGGGGAGAACTACCTGATCTCACCCAGGATAGACAACCTGGCAAGCACCCACGCCGCGGTGATGGCCATGATAAAGGCAGACAGGTCCGACTGCACCGCAGTTGCCCTTCTCTTCGACAACGAGGAGATAGGTTCAAGAACGGTGAACGGCGCCGCATCCCCCTTCATGGAGAGAATACTGGAAAGGCTCGCCGGGGGCAGGGAGGAATACTTCCGGGCCTGCGCCCTCTCCATGAACGTGAGCGCCGACTGCGTGCACGCGGTTCACCCCGGCTGGGCAGGGAAGCACAGCAAGCTTTCCAAGCCCCACCTGAACTCCGGTCCGGCGATCAAGATGTCCGCCGGGGGCAGCTACGCCTCCAGCTCCAGGACAGCGGCCTACTTCGCCAGGTGCGCCGAACTGGCGGACAGCCCCGTGCAGAAGTTCGTCTCCAGGGCCGACGGCAGGAGCGGTGGCACCCTGGGCCCCATAGCCGCCGCCGGTACCGGCATTCCCACGGTGGACGTGGGCAACCCCATGCTCTCCATGCACTCCGCCAGGGAGATGGCGGGAACGGTGGATCACGCCAACATGATAAACTGCATGAGGGTGCACCTGGAAGGGCTGGTCCCCCTGGCACAATAGAATACAAGCATTCAATGGATGGGCTCCGGAAGGGGCCCTTTCTTTTTTCAGGATAAAGGTACATAATTCATCGCAAGCGTTTCATGAACCCAATCGAGGAGAGTGTATGAAGCTATCTATCTTTATCTTAGGTGTGTTCGTCCTGGGCGCCTTTGCCCAGGTTCCCACCTACGAGGACTACTGGTACGTGTACGCCGACGGCGCCAGGATCGACCTGCCCATAGGCCACGCCGCCCCGCTTGTGACCGACTGGGATCTCGACGGGGACAAGGACCTGTTCATAGGCCGCTTCCAGAGCGGCAACATCATGGTGTATGAGAACAACGGCACCAACGATTCCCCCATACTGAACTACACCGGTCTTCTCGAAGCGAACGGTTCGCCCATAACCGTTCCCAGCGGTTGATGCACCGGCGCAACGAATCCACAGGCTGTGGATTGGGATGACGACGGCGACACAGACTTCATAGTAGGGGACAGGAACGGCTTCATCAGCTACTTCCAGAGGAATCCCGACGGCACCCTGGCCGCCGGGGTGAAGCTTTTGAGCGGTGGAACCATAATTGACGTGGGCGGCAACTCCGCCCCGGATTTCGTTGACTGGGACGACGACGGCGACCTGGACATGATAGTTGGCAGCGACATGACCACCCCGGTAAGGGTCTACGAGAACGTGGGAAGCGCTTCTTCCTACCAGTTCAACGGCTATACTGAATTCACCGCCGGCGGATCGGTGGTGAACTGGTACCGCTCCACCCCCAGCATATACGACATGAACGGCGACGGCCTCTTCGACGTGGTGATGGGAGCCACCGACAAGAAGTTCCACTACTACGAGAATACCGGAACCCCGGGCAGCCCAAGCTTCGCCGCTGACTCGCCGCTTCAGTACCAGTCCGGCGGCACGGTGATGACCGACCACTCCGACAGCCGTCTGGACATCTGCGACTGGGACGAGGACGGCCACATCGCCCTGGTCACAGGCGACTACGACGACTACGTGTACCTTTACTTTGCCTGGAACGGCGTCTCCACGGAAGAGACCTCATCGGGTCTCATCGTTCCTCAGTCGCTGAGAATGAACCAGAACCCCTCCACCGGGAACCTCTCCGTGCACATCAATCTGGGGGAGGCCGCAGCACCGGAGTTCACGGTGTTCACCATCGACGGCAGGGTCGCCGGCAGGTACACAGCCGGAACCCTTCCCGCTGGTCACAACGATGTGGTGATACAGACCAGCCTTCCCAGCGGCACCTATGTGCTTCACTGCGAGGCGGGGAACAGGAGCCTCACCGAGAGGTTCGCTGTGGTACGGTAGAAGGAATAAGGAAGAATGAGGGGGGCGGCATCTCCGCCCCCTTCGCCTATCTCGCCAGGACCGCTTTCTCCATGAAGACCGCATCACCGGAGGTTATCCTCACCAGGTAGCATCCGCAGGGCAGATCAGAGGTGTCCATAAGCACTGTTCCCTCTCCGGAATCATTAGCGAAGAGCCTTCCCGAAGCGTCGAACAAGTCGACCTCCACCGGCGCTTCCCCTGAAAGACCCACGGAAAGACACGAGGAGAACGGGTTCGGCCACACGGAGGGATGAACCGGCTCAACCGGAGAGCTGGAAGAACCGATCCCGGTAACATCGTTCCTGTCAACGAAGAACACATCAGGCTGAGAGGCCTCCCTGTAAGCCACCCAGTAGCCGTCCTCCACGCTGCAGACCGCCAGGGCACCGGGAGACAAGGGATAGAGCCCCGACCTGATCAGGTGGGCATAGTCGTTCCAGCCGTTAGAGTAGTGCCGGCAGTAGAGGTCATCCCCGCTCTGCCACACCAGCAGCAGCCCGGGGTCGGCGGGGTTGGCAGACATGGCCGCCGCCTGGAGCCTTGAGGGGCCCTGACCGGGGAAGGGGGAAGTGGATGTGAACCCCTCCACGCAGTCATGAACGGAGTACAAGACAGTACCGGTGGAATCGCTCCACAGGAAGAGGGCCTCGTAGTAGTCGGACCCCGACGCCAGCAGTTCCGGTTCCGTGGACTCGGTGGTGGACCAGGTCAGGGTGTCGGCGGTGAGGTACACCGAGGAGGCGGTGGTATTGTGGCACTGGGCGGCGATGCGCCAGCTTCCGGGTTCAGGGGGCATGGGAGACCCCGACAGAGCTTGCCTCTGGGCCATGACAGGGCTGCCGAAGGCGTCCATCACCGGAAATGTCACATTGTGCACCAGATCCTCGGGGTATCTTGTGGAGGGAAGCGGGTAGGGGTCGTGGAGGAACAGAGAGTTCCCCAAGGATAACTCGCCGGATTCCGAAACGGTGTACTCGTTTGTCACCCACATGAACTCGTCGCCGCTGCTGAAGTAGGTGGCCATGTACCTGCTCAAAAGGCCCCAGCAGGGAACTGCGGTCCTGCGCAGCAGTCCTGGAACGCTCCATTCGAAATCCTGGGAGAAAACGATGGAGTCTTCGGTGGACATATCGTCCCAGGGATCCAGTGAAAGAAGCACATTGTCCACCGCTGCGATGAGGTGCATGCCCAGGGAGGGGTCAAGGGTGATGGTGGTGGAAACCCCGTGATATCTCTCCGGGAACGCTCTCCAGGTTTCAGACACTGAGCCGTTGAACCGCCAGATGAAGCCGGTGTCGCTGTCGTCAAGGCATGATACCCAGAGGTAGTCGGTTCCATCATCAGCCGGTGTGATGGAAAGGTTCGATGCTCCATGGAGCAGTGCGCTGAGCAATACAAGAAGGATGATCGATGATTTCATAATGATCCCATCAGTTATTTAAATAATCAGATGCCCCGGAACCAGATGATGCACCCATATCAAGTATATGCCATTGCGCCTGGAATGATAAGGGGGCATTCCTGTTTTGCTATAATACGAAAGAGAAAGAATGGAGGAAGACAATGGCTGAAGGTAACACCAGGGAAGTTGACGTTGCGATAATAGGTTCCGGAACAGCGGGGCTCTCCGCCCTGGGCCAGGTGAGGAAGAGGACCGGCAGCTTCGTGATGATCAACGACGGACCCTACGGCACCACCTGCGCCAGGGTGGGGTGCATGCCCTCAAAGGCCCTGATAGAAGCGGCGGACGTGTATAACAAACGGCATCTCTTCGGTGAGATGGGCTTCTACCTCAACGGCAGCGTGGCGGTTGACGGGAAAGCCGTTCTGAAGAGGGTGAGAAGGCTCCGCGACAAGTTCGTTTCCGGTGTGAACAGGGCCACCGACAGGCTGGATGACCATCAGAACATACCCGGCAGGGCAAGGATACTGGCCCCGGACCTGGTGGAGGTCAACGGCACCAGGATCAGAACGAAAAAGCTGATCATCGCCCCTGGATCCAGGGCCGTTGTCCCGGGCCCGTGGAAGGAACTGGGAAGCGCCATGCTCACCAGCGACACCATCTTCGAGATGGAGGACCTTCCGGAGAGCCTTCTTGTGGTGGGGCTGGGGGCCATAGGGCTGGAGCTTGCCCAGGCAATGAGCCGCCTGGGGGTGAAGGTCACCGGATTCGATGCCCTGCACACCATCGGGGGCATCACCGATCCCGACGTTGCAAGATCCGCCGTGAAGATCATTGGCGAGGAGTTTCCCATACACCTGGGGGCGAAGGTCAACCTGGAAACTATCCCCGGGGGAAAGGTAAGGGCGTCCTGGAGCGGAAATACCGCCCCCGCCGACAAGGGGCTGGTGGCGGTGGGCAGGAAGCCCAACATAGAGGGCCTGGGCCTTGAGAACCTGGGTGTTGAGCTGAACGGGAACGGCCTGCCGGGCTTCAACCAGCACACGCTCCAGGTGGGGGACCTTCCGGTGTTCCTGCCGGGCGATGTGAACGGCAGGGCCCCCATTCTCCACGAGGCCGCCGACGACGGTCACATAGCAGGCTACAACGCAATGATAACCAACAGCGACGAGCACTGCTTCTGCAGGCGCACACCCATAGGAATAGTGTTTTCCGACCCGAACATAGCCTACGCCGGCTCAAGGTTCGCCGACCTGGAGATGGACGAGGCGGTAACCGCGGCGGAGGACTATGCCACCCAGTCCCGGGCCATCACCGCAGGGGAGAACAGGGGCCTGATGAAGCTCTATGCCTCCAAGGTTACCTCGAAGCTCCTGGGAGCAGAGATGGCCGTACCCGGGGGAGAGCACATGGCCCACAGCCTTTCATGGGCCATACAGAGGGGACTCACTGTGTTCCAGATGCTTGAGCTGCCCTTCTACCATCCGGTGCTGGAGGAGGGCATCAGAGGAGCCCTCAGGAAGCTGGCGGGCCAGCTGGAGAAGAGGGAATCCGCTCCGGAGGTGCCGCTGTGCCGTCAGCTGCCCGGGGAGAACGATCAATGACCGCACTTCTTCTGATAATGGCCCTTGCGGCTCAGCCCGGCACCAGCTATCCGGACACCCTGGAGATCACAGGCGTTTTCGCCGGATACAGCATGGGAGACTACTACTACGCAGTGTTCCTGAAAGAGGACGGAAGCATCATTGACACCGCCTTTCCTCCCGGGGGATCCACCCCGGGGCTGGACGTTTTCCTTTTCATGCACAGATGGGAAGAGGTCACGGTCCTGGCCGAGAACAGGCAGTTCGACCTGTACGAAGCCGGACATCAGATAGTACCGGTGATAGTGGATGCAAGGGCCGGGGATGAAAGCTATGGTGACTGGTTCGAAACGGTGGTGGAGGAGATGGGAATAAAGACCGCCCGGGGGTTCCATGAAGCGTTCGGCGACCCCGTTGAAACCGAACCCCTTGTGGACGAGGGCACCCTCTACTCCAAACTGCATGGAGAGAACTAGACATTTTCCTGGGGAAGTGTATTTTACCGGGTCAGTTTCCGGTCCATAACTCTTTGAAGAAAGGAACGCCGGATGACGATACACGCCTCTGGTGAATTCTGGGACAGGGTCCTGCAGGAAAAGGACCCCGAGACCGCCGACCTTTCACAGAGCAGGCCCGACGAGAACCTCCGGACCTTCTGCGACATCTACCTGAAGAGGAAGGCCAGGGTGCTGGACATAGGCTGCGGAGGCGGCCGGAACTCCCAGTACCTGGCCCAGGAGGGCTGCGAGGTCCACGGGCTGGACATCGCCCCGGCGGCGGTGGAGTTCTGCCGGAAAAGGATGAACAGGTTCGGTCTTTCCGGTACGTTCACCGTTGGTGAGATGACATCCATACCCTATGAAGACGGCTTCTTCGACGGCATTGTATGCGTGGCGGCCCTGGACCATGTGACCCTCCAGGGGGCGAAGAAGACCATAAAGGAGATCCGAAGGGTGAAATCCCCCCAGGCCCTGGCGTTCATCACCTTCGACCCCCCGAACCGAGACAGCGAGATAAAGGGCGAGGCCCAGACCCAGGAGGACGGCAGCCTCTACTTCACCGAAGGCCCGCAGAAGGGCATGCTCTTCCGCAGGTACACCGACGACGAGATAAGGAACCTGATAGGTCTGGAGAACATCACCAGCTTCGAGCATACCGATAAAGGTGAGAGAATAGTCGTCTGCAGGTAGGGTGAAGAACCCCTAGTCCCCGAGAATACGAGCGGCAAGCAGCGTGAAGTCATCGGCATAGTGGTCATCGCCGTGGAAGTGCTTCACGCTTCGCTCTATCAGGGCCAGCAGGTCAGCCAGGGAGAGGGCCCTGTTCCTGGCGGCCAGCGAGGCGATCCTCTTCTCCCCGAACTCCTCTTCCGATGAATCCATGGCTTCCGAGACCCCGTCGGTGTACATGAGAACGATGTCGCCGTTCTCCAGCTGCAGTTCGCCCTCTTCGTAGATGGCGTTCTCGGTCACACCGAAGAGCAGACCG
>CAYLXG010000103.1:0-8885 GCA_964387445.1 uncultured bacterium | reverse complement strand
CTCGGGGGATTTCCTGGATTCCGCCTCAAGCGCTGAGGAACTGTTCGCCATGGCTGACTCGGTCTACAGGGCCGCGGATTACGAGACCGCCGCCGAACTGTACCTGCAGGGTCTCCAGGCGGAGCCGGGGAACAGCGGCGCCATCTACAACCTGGCCTGCTGTTACGGCCTGCTGGGGCGGGCAGACCTTGCTTCAGCATACCTTCTGCGTGCCTGGAACGCCGGATTCCAGGACATCGGCTGGGCCATGGGGGATCCGGACTTCGACCTTGTCAGGGAAGAGGATGTGTTCTCTTCCATGGTGGACAGTCTGTGGGATGTTTCTGAGCTGCGCGTGGAGGAACTGGGCGAGGAGATCGTTTTCTATGCCGGGGCTCCTTTCACATGCAGGGTGAGGGTTCCATCGGGCTACGACGGCTCCACCCCCGTTCCCCTGGTGATCGGCATTCACGGCTACGGCGGTTCCCCGGAGCTTTTCATCGGCCTCTGGGAGGAGATGGAGGAGTACGGATGCATATACGCCTGTCCCAGGGGGCCTGTGCCCTTCTTCGTGGGAGACAGGCTGGGCTATTCATGGTTCACCGGGGAGACCCCGGAGGAGAGGTACGCCTCGTCGGTCTCGTCCAGGGACTACATTCTCACCCTGCTTGACCAGCTGGAGGAAAGATACGAAGTCTCCCACGTGTACCTCTTCGGATACTCCCAGGGCGGGGGTATGACATACCTTGCCGGGCTGGCCGCTCCTGAAAGGTTCACCGCCCTGGCCCCGTTCAGCGGCTGGCTGGACATGGACGTTCTCACCGAGGCAGAGCTTCAGGCCGCCCGGGAGATTCCGGTGAGGATAGTCCACGGCGAACAGGACAGGGTGGTAGACTACGCCGCTGCCCTGGAGGGGGACTCCATACTCACCTCCATGGGCTACGATGTCGATCTTTTTACCTTCCAGGGCGAGCACATGTTCAGCAGGGAAGGTCTCAGAATGTTCCTGGACGAGTTCCTGGGGCATTAGGGAAAGGGGTTAAAATGGCCGGAATCGACGGGAAGGCCCTTATCGACCTTGCGAAGAGCGTGGGTCAGTTCTATCCCATGAAGAAGGGCTGGAGGAACTACCAGATCTTTGCCGGGGTCCTCACTTGCCTGCTGGTGATAACGATACCCCTGGGGGTATGGATCATCATCAGGGCCAGGAAGGCGGGAATAGGGATCAACGAGGAGGGTTTCGCCTTCAGGTATCTGACCACCGTTGCCTTCAGCTGGGACGAAGTGGAATCCATTACCCTCTCTAACATCAGCGGCGCCGAATTCGGCGGCGGGCTGGTGGGCCTTGCCGCTGCATCCGCGGTGAAGAAAAGGTCCACAGGGCTCAAGGGTCCCATCCATGTGAAGCTTCGGGGGAAGAAGATGGCCAGGATGATCCCCGCCCACATGATGGAGGATTCGGTGAAGATGGCCAGGGACATGGAGAGGCTTTCCGGGATCTCCTTCCTACCGGCGGAGGCGGAGAGCAACTAGGGAACGGGTTTGCCACGGGGGGCTCTCTGAACCATAGTAGGCATGCAGCGCCCTGCCGATGACAAGGACGGCATATGCATACCCCTGGAAACGAAGCCAGCCTGTGGAGGGTGGAGCTTGCCCGGGAACTCTCCGGGTACTACTCCCCGCACCCCATGATCGCCATGATCTGCCTGGGCGGTTCCGCCGCCAGGGGGATCGCCGACATCTGGTCCGACCTGGACATCATCGTCTACTGGAAGGCGATGGACACCGGGTGGCTGCGGAAGCCTCCCCTTCCACTGGAGAGGACCGCAGTCTCGTTCCACGATTCCGGCACCGTTCTGGAGAGCTACCATCTCCAGGGTCTGAAGGCGGATCTCGGCCATGTGGAGCTTGATGCCTGGGAAGAATGGGTGGAGCCTCTGTTCTCCACACCGGAGCCCGACCTGGAAGCCATGGGAAGCGTGGGCGGCTTCCTCTCATCCATCGTCTTCCACGGTGAAGAGGAATATCGCAGGATAAGCAGCCATATCTCCCGGTACCCGGATGCTCTGGCGGAGAATGTGGCCAGGAGAAGCATGGGTTTCTTCGTGAAGGATTATCTGGAGAAGCAGTGCCTGGAGCGGGGTGACCTGATCGCCTGGCATCAGGGGGCGCTGCAGACGATAACGAATATTGTGAACGTGCTCGCCGCTGTGAACAGGGTCTGGTTCCACGCAGGTGAACTGAGATGGCTCGGGTATCACCTGGGGAAAATGTCCCTTCTTCCCCAGGGGTTTTCCGCAGAGAACATCGAACGGATCCTGAAGGAACCGGGCAGAGAGAGTTCGGAACTTCTGTACAGGTTCCAGCAGGACACCCTCTCACTGGTGGAACGGGAAATACCGGAGCTGAAGGGAACGGTGGAGAAGAAGCGGGAAAGGATCGAAGCCCTCAGGGTCACCCCGTGCAGCACCAGACCCTCCATCAGCCCCGGGGTGTAGTTCGGATTGCTTTTCTCCCGGGTGTTTCATAGCTTCAGTTTTATCCATGCGCCAACCAGGAGGGATACCGTTTGATACAGGCCCCGGAATTCATTCTTGAAGCCCTTGCCCGGGGGGAGTTCTCAGGGTCTTTCCCGGCTGCGGCCCTGAAGGCGGACATCATCGGGTTCACCGCCCGGTTCATGGACATGGCCGCCGGGGGTTCCCGGGGGGCTGAAGCCCTTTCACTCACAGTGAGCAGGACCCTCTCCAGGGCCGTCGAGATAGCATTGACCAGGGGAGGGGTGCCGGTATCCTTCGCCGGCGACGCAGTGACCATAGTTTTCAGGAACGATCCCGACGCGGCGAAGGCTTCCGCCGGCGAGATAGAGAACGCCCACCTGGAGAGCCCGGATGTGCTCCCCATGAGGGCCCATACCGCCCGGGGGATCGTGGAGTGGGACTGTCTCTCCATGAAAGGCTGGATATTCTCAGGTTTCCAGGGTTCCGCCCTGGGGATGAAGGGTGACCAGCAGGGGGATCAGTTCCGCCGGGCTCAGGACGGTTCCACGGTAAGGATGTCGCCGGTAATGTCGCCGCGCTTCCTTTCCCCCTCGCTTTTTCCCGGGGATACCACCAGCGAGTTCAGGCATGTGAGAAGCGTTTTCATCTCCCTGGAGAACCGTCGCCGCAGAGGGTGCCCCAGGGCCTTCCAGCAGCTGGTGCTGGACGCGGCTGAGGAGACCGGGGGATTCGTCTCCGGCCTGGAGGCGGGTGATGAGGGATACAGGCTCCTTGCGGTGTTCGGAGCCCCGGTTTCACGGGAGGACGACCCGCGGAGGGCGGACACCTTCCTGAAAAGGGTTTTCTCAAGCGCCCAGGGCAGGGTAAGGGCCGGTGCCTCCTCAGGAATAGTTTTTTCCGGAATGGTCCGAACCCCGCTCCTGGACGCCTACACCGTTCTGGGGCCGTCGGTAAACCTCGCGGCAAGGCTCCATGACACCGCAGCCTGGAACAGCGTGGCCTGCGACTCCCACTTCGGCGGTTCGTCGGAGATGGAGGAAAGGAGCAGGAATGAAGCGCGCCTCAAGGGATTTCCCGGAACCGTTCCCTATACTGTGCTCTCCCCATGGAGGAAGAGGCGCGGAGCAACCGTTTCCAGGCCTCCCCTTCTGGAGAGGGGGGATGTGCTGGATGAGATCGGGGCAAAGCTCGCGCTCCCCTGCTCGACGGTGCTTGTAACAGGCGAAACCGGAATAGGCAAGACCCGCGTGCTTCAGGAAGCCTCCGGGAGATCCGGCGGCTTCTTCATGACAATGAGGTGCCGCAGCCTGAACGAGTCCGGTACCGATATCTTCAGCTCCTGGCTGGGGGAATGGACCGGGGCGGGTGATCTCCCCTCCTTCAGGGAAAAACTGTACGACCTTATAGACAGGGTGGAGGATTCCCAAAGCCCCAACGCCGACGAAGTGGCCGACGAACTGCTCAGGGCGGAATCGGTGCTGGCGGCCATGGTGGGCCTCACCTGGGAGGGTTCCCTCTACGGAGGTCTGGAGCCCGGGGCCAGGTTCGCCAACACCGTATCGGTCCTTGCCGCACTGGTCAGGGCAATGATGATACTCGGGGGCAGGGTGATGGCTGTGGACGACCTCCAATGGATGGACCCGGATTCCCGGAGGCTTCTCCGGGAGATGCTTCAGGAGCTTGGGGATGACAGGCCGTCCCTCCTTCTTCTCACCTCGGAGTCCGGCGGAGGCGGGGAGTGGAACCCTGCAGCGGAGATCACGCTGGAGCCCATTTCCAGGAGCGGTGTGGAGAAGTACCTGAAATGGAGCCTGGGCGAAGCCCCCTCCAGGGAGCTGGTCAACTGGTTCTACCGGCGGACCGAGGGGAACCCCTTCTTCATGGAGCAGTATGCCGGGATGCTGGAGTCCCCCGCCGCTCCCCCGGATGAGGATTCCTTCCCCGGGAGCCTCCATTCGCTTCTTGTGGCCAGGCTGGACAGGCTCGATCCCCCGCTGAAGAGAACCGTTCTTGCGGCTTCCATCCTGGGGAGGGAGTTCTCCGTGGGGGTTCTTGAAAGGCTCTGCGGCGAGGTGGAGCTCAGGGACTCCGTGGAAAGCGGCATAAGGAAGGGCATCTGGCACATACCCTCCGCCGGGGTCTGCTCATTCACCCACAACCTTCTCAGGGAGGCGGCTTACAGGCTTCAGCCCCACAGCGAGAGAACGGCCCTTCACCATGCGGCGGCGGAGGCCATGGAGGGGCTCTGGAAAGGCATGCCGGACAAGTCCGCCGTTATCGCCAGGCAGCACGAGATGGCCGGGAACGGAGAGAGGGCTTCATCGTTCTACATGGACGCCGGGAAGTATTCGCTCTCCAGGAGGATGAACGGTTCCTGCAGGCTGCAGATGGACAAGGTACTGGAACTTTCCGCTGATCCTCAGATGCGGCTTGCCGCCAGGAAGATCCTTTTCGAGCTGTCCGTCTCCTCCGGGGAGATGGACCAGGCACAGTCTGAGATCGACCTCTGCGCCGGAGAGCCCGGGCTTGACAGGGCCGGGGAGGCCGAGATCCTCATGATGAGGGTAGACCTTGCCGTTCACCGGGGTCAGCCGGAGACCATACAGGAGCTTCTCGAGGAAACCGAGAAGCTGAACCCCGCCCTTCGCCACAGGATAATGCACCTCCGCGGAAGGCTTCTGATGCTGCAGGGGAGAACATCTGAGGCAAGGGATCTCATGTTCTCCCTGTACCGGGAGTTCAGGAACGGAACCGAGGAGGAGAGGCTCACCGCCCACAAGGCCCTGGGGAACGCCGCGGGAAGCACCCTCAGGCTCGGGGATGACCTGGAGGGAGCAGAGAAGGCCTTCAAGACCGTTCTGGAGTACTCCAGGGAAACCGGGAACCTCCTCATGGAAACCCTATGCGTGGGAAACCTGGCCCTCACCTACAAGTACATGCCCAGAAGGATGGATGACGCCCTGAGGATGACCAGGGAGCATCTGGAGCTGGCCAGGAGGACCGGCAGCAGGCTGGTGGAGATGCAGGCCCTGGGGAACCTGGCCTCCATCCTGGAGAGGGAGGCTCCCAGGGACGAGGCCTTCCAACTCTACAGGGAAGCACTGAAGAGGGCAGAAAAGCACGGAGGCAACGATTCCGTGGCCATCGCCCACGCCAACCTGGCCGGGGCGCATTCCAGAAAAGGCAATGTCGAACAGGCGGTGGGTCATTACCGGGAAGCCGTGGGCATCTGCCGTTCCGAGAAAATGGGTCTCTATCTCATCGACTACCTCCTTGAGCTAGGCTGCACACTGGCCGAAGCGGGCAGGACCGATGAGGCCCGGGACATACTGGAAGAGATCGAGGAAGCCGAACCTGCCTCTGACTACGCAGTGGCCATCGGGCACATCAGGGGAGCCGTTCTCTGGAGAACGGGGAGAAGGGAGGAGGCCGTTGAGGTACTGAAGGGCGTTCTTCCCCTGGCGGACTCCATTCTGGAGAGATTCGACGTTCTATTCGAGCTTTTCAAGGTGCTGGGCACCAGGGAATCCGCGGAGCAGGCCCTGGAGGCGGGGACCCTCCTGCAGGAGAACAACCCCCACTGGGAAACCGGAAGCAAGATGGAGATCCTCCGGGCAGCCCTGAAAGATTGACCCTTTATTAAGCGAGTGAATATATTCCGACAGGCTGATTCACAGCCGTTCACCGCCGGTCCTCCGCCGGCACGGAAGAAGGGAGGCTCAATGATCAACGCGAAGGGATACCGGCAGGGGTGCCGGGCCAGCTAGCTTCCCTCTCCTTCAGTACGCTGAACCAGTTCTCATACTGAATACCCTTGCAAACAGGGAGCGCTGAGACCCCGCATCGCCGGAGAAGCGGTGTATCCACGCAGGGTGGATGCCTCTGCCGGGTTTCCAGTATTAGTAATAACATTTTGATGTAATTCCCTTTCAGAGGGAAGAAAGGACGTGATATGGAAGGTATTGTTTACAGAACTTTCACCATGGAGGACGTTTCCGCTCTGGTGGGCATGTGGAAGGAGAGCAGAAGCGGATGGCCGCCGGGGTTCTTCGGAGCATCCGAGGTCACCGCCTCAAGCGTGGAGCAGGAGGAGAAGTCCTCGGGGGCTATCTTCTCGGTGATTGCGCTGGAGGGTGAGAGGATAGTCGGATACTGCCGTACATCCCCCTACGGGGGAGAACCGGACGCTTCCTATGTTTCGCTGATAAACGTGGTACCGGACAGGCACGGCGCCGGTATAGGCCGGATGCTCCTGATCGACGCCATAGAGCGTTCCTCACAGGCGGGTATGAACAGGATCGACCTCCACACATGGCCCGCCAACATGAAGGCGGTTCCCCTGTACAAGAAGACAGGCTTCTTCTGGGTGCCGGACACCAGGGTGTACATGCAGAACTACATCCCGGGGCTTCTCAGGATGGAGGGATTCAGGGAGTTCCTGGGGGATGACCACTGGTATTCGGTCATGGAGAGGGAACTCAATGTGGAGCCCGACGATAACAGGAGCCCCTCAGGGCGCCAGGTTTTCACCTGCCGGTTCGTGACTGACAGCGGTGAGTTCACCGCGGAGTTCGACCGAAGGGGAAGATGCCTTTCGGGGGTGGATTACCCGGGCTTCTCCGCGGCGCTGAAGGCCTCCCCCGGTGAAAGGTACCTGGCGGGGAAGCCTGTTGAACTCACAGTGGAGGGCACCGTTCCCCTTGTGTCGAAGGAAAGTGTGAACGCCGCGGAGAGCCTGACCTGGAAGGTCTCCGGGGAGCGGAGTATAACGGTGACCCCCTCCGCGGTTCGGATCCCCAGGAGTTCCGGCGAACCCGGGGACATGGTTACGGTGGACTGCGGCCCGGTGAAGCTGGGAATAGGAATGGACCCGGTGGAGGAGGTCTGCCTGTACCGCTCCGAGTTCCGCTTCCTGCCGGTGGGAGCAAGGTCGGTCACCCTGGGACTGAAGCGTTCCGGGGAAACTGGAACCGTGGAGATAGTCTGGTCGGTCAACGATGGGGAAGAACTCACCACCACCGTTCCCCTGCGGAACTGCTTCTATCAGTCCGTCACCCTCCCTGTGCCTGAACTGCCCCAGGGTGTGCACAGAATGTCGGTTCGCGTGGGAGCCTCCGGCTACCCGGAAACCGTGGCCCTGATCATCGGCATGCCCTCCGGAGAAACCTTGGCCGTGGACACAAGGGCAAAGGGCATACTTGTGGCCGGAGGAATGGTCCTGGCTGTGAACCGGATGGGGGGATACAGCAGGCTGTACAGACGGGGACAAGGCGGAGAGCCGCTGGAGGCCGGCCGCTTCATGGTGTGCCCGGGACCCCCTTCCTGGAACTCGGACCTGCCCCTGCAGCGTTACCGTCTTGCCTTCGGTGACGGGGAGATTACCGGCGAGACCAGCTGGCCGTCCAGGCCCGGGCTGGTCTACCGTTTCAGCGTCTCACTCAAGGGCAGCGGCGTGCTTTCCCTCCGGGGATCCGTGGAGAACGGTTCGGACAACCCGCAGCAGGTTTGGTTCCGGGCAAGGAACGGATACGGCGAGGCCCTGGAGCCGAAGACCGACCTCATCCCACTGGAGACCGGGCTTGTGGTGACGAAGAGGGTCTACAACCAGGTTCCCGACTGGGACGAGGACCTCCCGAAGAAGGTCGCCAGCCTGGCCGCTCCCTGGTTTGGGGTCTCCGGGGGAGGAATATCGGTGATGTGCCACTTCCCGGAATGGACCGAGCTGGAGTACGATCTGCCGGGTACCTCAGACGCCGTGGTGGCCCCGGGGGATACCCTCGCCTCACCGGAGCTTCTTGTGCTTGCCGTCACCGGCGGTCACAGGGAACTGCTGGAGAGAGCCGCCGCCCTGGGATGGCCTGTGGACCGCAGCGGTGAAGCCGCCGGGTTCCCGGTGGACGATCTGCTCCCGGTGATGGCCGCCGGGGAAGAGGCAACCCTGAAGAACCCCTTCAGGGGGAAAAGGGATGCGGAGATAAGGTGCAATGGTACCTCTATCGCCCGGGGAAGAGTGGCCTGTGGCGAAGGAATAGCCGGGCCCGTGGACGGAACCGGACCTTCGGAGATAGAACTGGTCATGGCAGGCAGGTCCACCATGAAGCAGGTCGTTCTCGTGGACGGCTCCGCAGAGCCGGTGCGCTCCAGGGAGCCCGAAGGTGTACTGCTCCTGGAGAACGGCAGGCTGAGAGCTTTCCTGGACCCCGCGGCCTGCGGCCAGGTGTTTTCCGTGAAGGTAGACGGTGTGGAGTTCCTGAAGGCCTCCCGCCCGGAACCCTCTGAGTTCGAAAATTCATTACAATATTACCTATCTCAGGTACTCTTTTACCATCCCTGTAGGAGGCATTTCTGAAACTGGTGGACCATGCCCCCACCCTTTTGCCTCCGCGCGGGTGGAAATCCATATAT
>CAYLXG010000102.1:0-8896 GCA_964387445.1 uncultured bacterium | reverse complement strand
GCTAATCTTTCCCCAAAACCGAAAGCCCAACCATTATATTTTTCTGGATCAATATTGCCATTTAAGACTTCCCATTGAAAATATCCTAAAACACCCTTTACTGCTTTAACAGTTTCTCCTTCCAGTTGTTTTTCGATATTTTCAATATTAATTGATTTCCCTCTGTAATGATTTCATTCTTATGGATCCTATTTTTCGTAAAGTCCGCCAGGGGCCTTGCCGGGGGGCTCCTCATGGGGCTCCGGGGAACAATAACCCCGGGCACCGCCCGGGCCTTCAGAGGCTCGGGAACTTCCCATCTTCTGGCCCTCTCCGGGATGCACACCGCCCTGGCAGCTGCGGTGTTCACACTGTTCAGCAGGCTCGCTTTCGGCCGCAGGGGAATGTCATGGCTTCTGTCCATGGCGGGAACGGTGCTTTTCGTAATGGTGTCCGGCGCCAGGCCCTCCACCGTCCGGGCCGGCATCATGTGCTGCTGCGCCCTCCTGTGGATGTGGAGGATGGGGGGCAGGTCCCACACCCTCTCGTTCTGGCTCGCCGCCGCCGGGGCATCCCTGGTGTTCGTTCCCGCCACCCTTCAGGACAGGGGTGCCTGGCTCTCCTACGGTGCAGTCCTTTCGCTGATACTTCTGGGAAAGAGCTTCCGGGGGCCGGGGGGGTTCATTCTCACGCCTCTCTGGGCAGGCGTTACCGTAACCATCGCCCTGGCCCCACTGGTTAACTCCATGTACGGGGGGGTGTCATGGCTGGGGCCGGCGGCCACTGTGGTCTCCATACCGCTGATGACGGCGGTCATGGCCCTTGGCGCAGCGGCGGCGGCGGGGGTTCCGCTGGCTTCCCAGGGGCTTTCATGGACCGCGGGGCTATGGACCGGCATTCTGAACGCCATGGCCCATGAACCCCTTCATCTGGAACCGGGAACGCTCTGGCCGCTGTGGGGAGCTGCCCTACTGGGGCTCCGGGTGGTCTCCCTCTGGAACGGCTTCCACAGAAGGTTCAGGTAACTCCAGGACCACGGAGTCCTCTATCACGCCGTCCTCCATCACGGAGTCAGCAGGGATCTCATATACATCGGGCAGCGAAGGGAGGCTGTCGGTTTCCTCCTCGTCCTCCACTGTCTCCGGTGGAGGTGGAGGAGGGGGGGGAGGCTGGGATCCCTCATCCGCCAGGAACCGTATGAAAATGGAGCCTGAGTTGTCCAGTGCAGCTTCCAGGTGATCCAGGGCCACCGCTTCGAACTCTGCTCCCAGGGGAAGGTCTATACTCATGGTGTCACCGGGGAAAAGAGGCCAGGCGTCCCTGGCTCCGCCGGGGAAATGGCCGATAAGCACCGTGAGCCCGTCGTAGCCCGACAGGCCGTCGTCCTCCACGGTTACCGTGTAGCTCCCCGCGGGCAGCGACAGTGACCTGGTGCGCTCCAGAATGGCCAGATGATATGCGCTGGAAACGGTGATGGTGGGGGTAACCTCCAGGATCACAGGCAGGAAGCGCACAGAATCCATTGCGGAGGGTGTTTCCACCACCACGGTGACGCTGTCCAGGAAACCGGGGGAGGCCTGCCATGTGACGCTCCTGCCGAATGCAACGGTGGAATCGGTGTCGGTGAACCTGCCGGAGGAGCATGTCCACCTGGCCTGGGCGCCGTCGGGCAGTATGGTGGAAAGGTAGGCCGTGCCGTCGCCGGAGGGGTCGATGGAGGCCAGTATCTGCACCGGATCGTTCAGCTGACCCAGGCTCTCCCTTACCAGATAGGCCAGAAGCAGACCCACTGGAAGGAGCATGGGAAGCATCACCGGAAGGAGCTGACGGATTTTTCCTTTTCTTGCCATAGCGGTGGTGAATATAATCGGAGCAGGAAGAAAGGACACAAATGCAGAATACGATGGAATTCTTCATGCAGCTCCTCAGGACAAGGAGCGTCACCGGCAATACCTACCTGGCGGTGGAGATAGTGCGGTCCAGGCTTGAATCACTGGGAGTACCGGTGAAGCAGACGAACAAGGGTTCCCTGATAGCCACCCTGGAGGGGACCACCGACGACTCTGCGGTTATCAGCGCACACATCGACACTCTTGGCGCGGTTGTCTCGAAGATCGAGGGCAGGGGCACCCTCCGATACAAGTGCGTGGGAGGGTTCACACCTGGGAGCATAGAAGGGGAGTACTGCCTGGTCGAGACCTTCAGCGGAAAGATGATCCCCGGCACGATCCTCTTCGACCGGACATCCGTGCACGCCTACGGCCGGGAGAAGGCACAGGCGACAAGGACACACGAAGAGATGTACGTCAGAGTCGACGAGAGCGTGGCCTCCAGGGAGGAGACCGAATCCCTGGGAATAAGCGTGGGGAACTACATCCATTTCGACCCCAGGGCCCAGCATCTTGATTCGGGGTTCGTAAAGGGCCGCCACATAGACGACAAGGCGGGTGTAACCGTCCTGGTGGGGGTAATCGAGAACCTGGTGAGGCAGAAGGTCAAGCCCCAGAGGAACATACATTTCCTCTTCACCGTGCACGAGGAGGTGGGCCACGGCGCAGCGGGATGGCTCCCGGAAAGGGTGTCGGACTTCCTGGCGGTGGACATGGGGGTATGCGGCCCGGATCAGACCTCGGACGAGAAGAAGGTTACCATATGCGCCGCCGACAGCTCAGGTCCCTACAATTATGAACTGACCAGGCATCTCATCAACCTGGCGGAGATAAACGGCATTCCCCATGTGGTGGACACCTTCCCCTTCTACGGTTCAGATGCGGGAGCCGCTCTGAGAATGGGTCTCGACGCCCGACACGCACTGGTCGGTCCCGGAGTGGATACTTCACATGCCATAGAGAGGACCCATCAGGACGGGATCAGGGCCACTATGGACCTGGTAACCCTGTTCGCCATGGAGTAGTCTATCCGGAGGAGAGGATAAGGTCAGCGGCTTCCCTCAATGAAGGAACCACATGGTCCGGCGGCGGAAGGCCCCTTTCAAGGATCATCTCCAGCTGGGCCGCTCCTCTGCCGGTTTCCACCATCACCGTTGTCAGCCCGGAACGCCTGCCCAGTTCCATGTCGCTCCCGGCATCCCCGACCATCCAGCCCCCCTGCGGCAGGGAAAGGGTCCGTCTGGCCTCTTCAACCATCCCGACGGCGGGTTTTCTGCACCCGCACCGGTCATCAGGATGATGGGGGCAGTGGAGGATGCCGTTCAGCCTGACCCCCGCGGCCCTGAAAGCGCAGGTCATCATGCGGTGTATCAGCTCCACGTCCTCTTCGGTGTAGTAGCCCCTGGCGATCCCCGACTGATTAGTGACCACCACTAGGGGATGACCGGCCCTTCCCAGCCTTGCCGCGGCATCAATGGCCCCGGGTATCGGGATCCAGTGGGATGGTCTGCGGACGTAATCGTGCCTGTTCCTGTTGATCACGCCGTCGCGGTCAAGGAATACCGGCGGTCTCAACCGACGATCCTCTTCCTGTGGTACTCCACCAGGTCGGAGAGACCCTCCTCGAAGGGGATCTCGGGTTCCCATCCCAGAACGCTCCGTGCCTTGGAGGAGTCCAGTGATATCCGGAGTATCTCCTCCGGAAGGGCCGGGCCGAAGGAGGGTTCCAGGGCGGTCCCTGTAAAGCCCCTTATTATCTCATCCAGCTCCAGCACCGACCGACCGCTGCCCCAGCCTATGTTGTAGATGCCTCCGGAGGCCGCTTCATTGGACAGGTCCATGGCGGCGATGTTGGCCCTGGCGATGTCTGCAACATGCACGTAGTCACGAAGCTGCATTCCGTCGCCGTTTATCACCGGGGCCTCGCCCTTCAGGTACTTCACCGTGAAGATCGCAGTAACACCGGCTTCCCCGAAGGGGTTCTGCCTGGGGCCGTATACGTTGGGATACCTCAGGACGACGTAGTCAAGCCCGTAAAGGTATCTGTAAAGGAAAAGGTAGTGCTCCACGGTATGCTTGCTGATCCCGTAGTGGCAGATGGGATTCACAGGGTGGTCCTCGGTAACTGGGAGCGATCTCGGTTCTCCGTACACCGCGCCTCCCGTGGAGGCGTAGACCACCCTCTTCACCGAACCCCTGACAGCGGCCTCCAGGAGGTTCAGGGTGCCCCTGATGTTGACATCGGCGTCGAAGGCCGGTTCCCTTACGGACCTCCTCACGTCCATCTGGGCGGCATGGTGGCAGAGTATGTCGTACCCCCCCCGTTCCACCGTTTCAGAAGCCTCCGGCGACCTTATGTCCATCTCGTGAAGTGTTATTCCCGAAGACACGTTCCTTCTGAAACCCGTGGAAAGATCATCCATCACATGAACCGTGTGACCCTGCTCCAGAAGGGCGTCGGCGATGTTGGAGCCTATGAAGCCGGCCCCGCCGGTTACCAGTATCCTCAAGAGACACCTCCCTGAAAGATTGCGAAAGCAGCCAGTCGTACCCCGTGGGAAGGGAGAATATACAAAGATAGACCCCCGGCGCCCCTGTGGCTTATAATCTCCCGTATTCAGAGATGGAGGAAGCCATGAGAGTTCTTGTCCTTTCCGGGGGCAGGTCCCCGGAGCATGATATAAGCCGCATATCGGCGAAATGGGTTTCAGGGCAGCTCAGGAAGGCCGGGCACCAGGTTACCGACGCCTTGATCGACGGCGGCGGCGGATGGTCCCTTGAGGGCTCGCCGGATCATCTCGTCGTGGAGACCGGCCCGGTACCCTGGAGACTTTCCTCCGGAGGCGTTCCCCTGGCATTCGACGCCGTTTTTCCGGTACTGCACGGTTCCTACGGCGAGGACGGCACCGTTCAGGGTCTGTGCGCCACGGCTGGATGGCCCTGCGCAGGGGTCGGTGTCCTGGGAAGCGCGCTGGCCATGGAGAAGCACACCATGAAGACACTGGCTTCCTCGGCGGGGATACCGGTGGTGCCCTGGGTGCTGATACATGAGGATCCCGCCGCCTGCTACGACTGCCTGAAGGACAGCATACAGTCCCTGGGCTACCCCCTTTTCGTGAAGCCTTCCAGGCTGGGTTCCAGCGTAGGGATATCCAGGGTGGACACCCCGGGTGAACTGCCCGGGGCCCTGGCCAGGGCCGCCGAGTACGACTCCAGGATACTTGTGGAGAAGGCGGTGGAGAGGCCGAGGGAGATAGAGGTAAGCGTGATGGGGAACGGGGTGGAGGTGATGAGTTCCATTCCCGGCGAGGTCATACCGGGAAGGGAGTGGTACGACTTCAAGGCGAAGTACCACTGCAGGGAATCAAGGCTCTCCATACCGGCGGCTCTGGAGGCATCCGAATCCGAGGACATGAGAATAATGGCCGAAAGCGCTTTCCGCCTTCTCGGGGGAAGGGGTTTTGCCAGGGTCGATTTCCTGATGAACCATCAGGGGGTCTTCTTCAACGAGGTCAACACCATACCCGGCTTCACCGAAATAAGCATGTTCCCCAAGCTCTGGGAGGCCTCAGGACTGGATTCCGGGGAGGTGCTGAACTACATACTCCAGGAGGCGGTCAACCGGGGTGAGCAGGGTCTGCTGAAGGAAACGGAGAAGGAATGAACGGAGTTCTCGATCTGAGAAGCGATACCTTCTCGGTCCCCTGCGCAGGGATGAGGAAGGCCATAGCGGAGGCCAGTGTGGGTGACGATGTGTTCGGCGAGGACCCCACGGTGAACGCCCTGGAGGAGGAGACGGCCGCCCTCCTTGGAAAGGAGGCCGGGCTGTTCGTGCCCTCCGGTACTATGGGCAACGGTCTGGGAATAAGGGTCCTCACTGAACCGGGGGACCAGGTTCTCTGCGGCTCCAGGAGCCATGTATACAACTACGAAGGGGGCCAGTTCTCCCTGAACTGCGCCCTGCAGATGCACAGGCTGGACGAGGACGCCGCAGGGATGATACCCTTGGAGCTGCTCCGGGAAGCCCTGACGGTGAAGGAAGACATACACAGGGCCCCCAGGACCCTCCTCGCTCTGGAGAACACCCACAATCTCCAGGGGGGAACTGTACTTCCAGGGGACAGAGTGGCAGCAGCCTGTGAATATGCCCATGAAAAGGGCCTCTACACCTATCTTGACGGCGCAAGGCTCTGGCATGCCTCCGTTGCCTCGAATACCTCACTTGAGGAACTCGCCGCACCGTTCGACATGGTGTCGGTCTGTTTCTCCAAGGCAATGGGAGCCCCTGTGGGATCCGTTCTTGCGGGAACGGAGCCCATGATAGAGATGGCCAGGTGGTACAGGAAGAGGATGGGGGGAGGCATGCGCCAGGCCGGGATACTTGCCGCCGCATGCAGGTTCGCGATCCAGGTGAACCTTCCCCGCCTGGGGGAGACCCATGCCATGGCCAGGAGGCTGGCGGAGGTGCTAACTGCCACAGGCAGGTTCAACGGGGATCCCGAATCTGTGAGGACCAACATGATTTTCCTCGGGACGCCCCCGGGGGAGTCGCAGAGGGCAGTGAAGCTGCTGGACTCCCTGGGGATAAGGGTGCTTGCCCTGGATGACAGCTCCGTGAGGCTGGTGACCCACCTATCCATATCCCCGGGGGACTTCGAGACCGCCATGAACAGAATCGAGAAGGAGTTGTGATGAAGGCTGGAGTAGCCGGAGTGGGACATCTTGGGTTCCACCACGCCCGTATACTGAAGACCCTTGCAGACCAGGTGATGATACACGACACGGATCCGGAAAGACTCAGGAAGGTTTCCGAGGAGCTTGGAATAGAGGCAGCCGGTTCCCTCTCCGAGCTGGTTCAGTGGTCCGATGCCCTGGATGTGTCATGCACCACAACGGCCCATTACGAAGTAGCCGCTGAGGCCATATCCAGAAGGGTTCCGGTCCTTGTGGAGAAGCCCCTGGCGGCAACGGTGGAGCAGGGCAGGAATCTGGTGGACCAGGCGGCCGAACACGGCACCCTCCTCGCGGTGGGACACATCGAAAGGTTCAATCCGGCCATGGCTGCGGTGAGCGGTCTCATCCAGACGCCCATCTTCATGGAAGGGCACCGGATGGCCGGGTTCACCCCGAGGTGCACCGATGTATCCGTTGTGATGGACCTGATGATACACGACATCGACCTTGTGCTCTGGAAGTCACCCTCTCCGGTGGCAGAGATACATGCCTCGGGTGTTCCGGTGCTCACCGACACGGTGGACATCTGCAACGCCAGGATAAGGTTCGAGAACGGAGCCGTTGCCAACCTTACCGCAAGCAGGATATCCGCAGAACCCAAAAGGAAACTGAGATTCTTCCAGAAACACGGGTACGTTTCCGTGGATTTCGGGGAGAGATCGGTGACGGCCCTCACCCTTGAGAACGGAACAATTCTGCCGGCCCCGGTTACGGTGCGGAACTACGACGCCCTTACAGCAGAACTGAAGAGCTTCCTGGAGGCGGTTTCCACCGGCGGTGAGCCGGCGGTGACCGGGGAGGAGGGCCTCAGGGCCCTTGAAGCCGCGGCGGCGGTTCTCGAGAAGTCCGAACAGAGCATCAGCATTCTGAGATGAAGCTCCTGGTATCCGCCGGCGAACCCTCCGGGGATCAGAGGGCAGCTGAGGTCCTGGGGGAGCTTGGCCTCAGGACCCCAGTGGAAGCCTTCGGTCTCGGCGGCGGAATGCTTGCAGAAGCGGGCATGGATGTCACCATGCACATGTCCAGCTATGCGGTGATGGGCTTCACCGAGATACTCGCATCCATTCCCCGTTTCCTGGCGCTGGAGGGTGAAATGGCGGCGATGGCAGTTGAACGGAAGGCGGATGCGGCTCTCCTGGTGGATTATCCGGGCTTCAACATGCGCCTGGGCAGAAGGCTCAGGAAGGCCGGCATTCCGGTGATACAGTACGTGGCGCCCCAGATGTGGGCATGGGGAAGCTGGAGGGCTGGAAAGCTCAGAAGGAGCTGCGATCTCCTTCTCACCCTCTTTCATTTCGAGGAGGAGTTCTTCAGCAATAGGGGGATCAACGCCGTTTTTACCGGTCATCCCCTGAAGGGGAGGATAAGCGTGAACCAGACCCCCGGAGAGTTCCTTGGCCTGCTCCCGGGAAGCAGGGCCCAGGAGGTCAGGCACCTGCTGGGACCAATGGTGGAGGCATACATGATCCTCAGGGAGAAGAACCTGGTCCAGGGGGCCATCCTGGGGGTCTCCGACCATCTCCCGCCGGAAACCTACTCCCCGGCTGAGGGGATACCCGGTCTTGTGATGAAACCGGGCTCCCGGGAGGTCCTCCGGCAGTCCAGGGCGGCGCTGGTCTGTTCCGGCACCGCAACGCTGGAGACGGCACTGCACGGTGTGCCCTTCGTGGTTTGCTATCGTACGGGAACCCTCACCTACGCCCTCGCCAGGCTCCTGGTCCGGGGGGTAAAGAGGATCGGAATGGCAAGCATTGTGGCGGGAACGGAGGTGGCTCCTGAGCTGATACAGGACCATGTCACCCCGGAGCGGATGGCGGAGACGGTCTCTTCCCTCCTGGAACCCGGAAGGGCGAGGGAGGAAGCCCTCAAGAGGCTGGACCTGGTGCGGAAGGCCCTTGGCGAAGGGAACCCTGCGGCGAATGCCGCGGTGGAGATCCTGCGGTTCACCGGGGAGGCCGAGTGAACCCGGAGAAGCTCGCCGGCGCCGGAAGGCTTGCAGTCTCCCTCCTGGGCGGAAGCTGGAGGATCAGGAGGCTTAGGCCGTCCACAGGCATCAGGGGCAGGGGGGTGCTCTACGCCTTCTGGCATGGCGTTCAGCTTCCCCTGATCTACACCCACAGGAACATGGGCATAAGGATAATGATAAGCAGGAGCCGCGACGGAACACTTGTGTCATCGGTCTGTGAGAAGATGGGCTTCTCCCCGGTGAGGGGTTCTTCGTCCAGGGGGGGTGTCTCCGCCGCCAGGGAACTGGTACGGTCGCTAGCGGAGGGTCTTCCAGGTGCCATACCCCC
>CAYLXG010000101.1:597-9165 GCA_964387445.1 uncultured bacterium | reverse complement strand
CGCCGGGTACAGGATGGCCGCAGGCAGATGCTGGATGGTCATAATCGCCGCTGAGATGCTGCCGGGGACCAATTCCGGGCTGGGTTATCTCATCAGGTATTCATATCAGCTGTCACGTTTCGATGTTATGCTGGCCTGCATCTTCGTGGTGTCCATCATCGGGCTGCTCCTCTCCAGGGGCCTGGAGGCAGCCGGGGAAAAGAGCCTTCTGCTCAGGGCGGGGGAGAGGTAATGTCTTTCAGGGTCAAAGGTCTCGCGAAAGCATACAAGGATCCACAGGGCATCCCATTCGAAGCAGTGGGCCCGGTTGACCTCAATGTTCCAGAGGGTCAGTTCCTCTGTCTTCTGGGCCCCACTGGCTGCGGGAAGACCACCATCCTCAGGCTGCTTTCGGGACTGGAGAAACCCACCTCAGGTGCCTGCGACACGGGCTCCGGGAGACTCAGCTACGTTTTTCAGCAGGGGGCGCTCTTCCCCTGGCTTACGGTTGAGTCCAACGTAAGCTTTCCACTGAGGGCAAGGGGAACTGGAAAAAGGGAAGCGGAGACCGCCAGCCGCAGGATCCTGGAACAGGTTGGGCTGTCCGGGTTCGAGAAGAGCTTTCCCCACGAGCTTTCCGGTGGAATGCAGCAGAGAACGGCCCTGGCCAGGGGTCTGGTCACGGAACCTGACCTGCTGCTTCTGGACGAACCTTTCGGATCCCTTGACGAGAGGACCTCCATCGTTCTTCAGGAAATGGTGTATGAACTCTGCACCAGGCTCTCCACCACGGTGGTCTTCGTTACACACAACATAGAGGAAGCCGTTTTCCTGGGCGACAGAGTGGTGGTGATGGGGCACAGGCCCGGCCGGATAGCAAGGGACGAGATGGTATCACTGCCCAGACCCCGGGACCGGATGTCCAGTGATTTCACCGATCTGATGCTCTCCTTCAGGAGAACCTTCGAAGAGCTTGTGGAACCCTCTTAACGCCCCTTTCTCAGGTGGAGGAAAAGAAGGAGAGCTATGGTGTCCAGCGACACGAGGGTGGCGAGGGTCTGACCGTCGCCGTAGTTGTTGATGCCGAAAGCGAACCTGATGATAACGAACACTATTGTACCCATGAACCCACCTCCAGGGCAAAGAACGATTCCAGCGAACTCCCGGTTTCCATTATATTAAACTTATTACGTGAAGGAAATAAGCAACTTCTCGGAAGGGTGGTCACCTGGATTTGGAGCCGCGGATCGAGATATCCGGAAGGCATGCGGCCTTCCATGGAAAGTTTTCGGCCAGGGACCTGAGGGAAGTCACCGCGGCCCTTGAGCGGATACCCTTCGGAGACGCTGTCCTTGACTTTGCCGACTGCACCTCCATGGACAGCGCCATCGCCGCAAGGGTGTGGTCCTTTTACGGGAACAGGAAGAGCCGGGGCAAGAAGGTAAGGCTCAGGAACGCCTCGCCGGACCTCGACGCGGTGTTCGACAGGTTCGAGGAGATCGACAAGATCCCTCCGCCCTTCGGCTCCAGGAAGACCCTTAAGTACCATTTCGCAGACATAGGCGACAGGGTCGCGGAATCATGGGACACCGTGTCCGGGCTGTTCAGCTTCACCGCCGGGGCCTTCAGGGCGCTGGTCTCGGGCAGGATACGGGGCACCATGACCGCCTACTACATGGAACAGACAGGTGTGATGGCCCTGCCCATTATCGTCACCCTCAACTGGCTCATGGGAGTGGTCCTGGGTTATCAGGCGGGCTATCAGATGAGCCAGTTCGGGGCCGAGCTTTTCATGCCGGCCCTCCTTGCCTACAGCATCTGCTGGGAGATAGGGCCCATGATGACCGCCGTTCTGGTGGCCGGCCGCTCCGGTTCGGCCTTCGCGGCGGAGATAGGCACCATGAAGGTCCGTCAGGAGATCGACGCCCTTGAGGTTATGGGATTCAATCTATACGGCTATGTGGTGACCCCGAAGATGATAGCCCTTTTCCTGGTGATGCCGCTGCTTGTCACCGTGGCCAATTTCGCGGGGATGGCCGGGGGACTGGCCGCCGGGGGAATGTTCCTGGACATGCCCGCCACAGTTTATCTCAACGAGGCCAGGAAGGCCCTTATCCCCTTCGACCTCTACTGGGGGATCATCAAGAGCGTGTTCTATTCGGTGATCATCGCCGTGACCGGCTCCTACATGGGAATGCGGGTCCGGGGCGGACCGGCTGCCGTGGGCAAGGCAACCACGTCTGCCGTTGTGGTGAGCATCTTCCTGGTGATTCTGGTGGACGCGCTTTTGTCCCTTGTTTTCGTTCATCTCAGACCGGGGCTGACACTGTGAAAGAGGTCATCATAAAGGTCGAGGACCTCACCGGCGGCTACGACGAGCAGATAGTGCTGAAGAACGTTTCCATGGAGGTATTCAGGGGGGAAGTGCTGGTCATCGTGGGCAAGAGCGGCTGCGGCAAGTCCACCATCATGCGCTATCTGATAGGGCTCATGGAGCCCGATTCAGGCCGCATCCTCTACCAGGGTGACGACATATGGAAGGAACCAGGGGCCCTCCGCAGGGCCAGGAAGCGCTGGGGAGTGCTCTTTCAGTCCGGGGCCCTGCTTGGAAACCTCACGGTCCTGGAGAACGTGATGCTTCCCCTGAGGGAGTTCACTGAACTCACGAGGCCGGAGATGACCGACATCGCCATGAGCAAGCTGGAGATGGTGGGCATGATCCATGCCGCCTACGAGAAGCCCATGGAGATATCCGGGGGAATGCAGAAGAGGGCTGCCCTGGCCAGGGCCATGGCCCTGGATCCCGATGTGCTCTTTTTCGACGAGCCCTCAGCAGGACTGGATCCCGTTACCAGCGCAGGGCTGGATCAGACGATTCTGTCGGTGAACAGGAGCCTGGGAACCACCCTCATAGTGGTTACCCACGAGCTGGACAGCATATTTACCATTTCCGATCGAGTGGTTATGCTTGACCCTGACGAAAAGGGCATTATCGCCGCGGGCTCCGCCAGGGAACTTTCCGAATCCTCCCGGGACAGGCGGGTCAGGGACTTTTTCGGCAGAAGGACGGGGGTTTAGATGGCTCTTCGGGCCAACAGGTTCAGGCTGGGCATGTTCTTCGTGCTCATCATGGGGGGGTTCATAGCCTCCATCTTCTGGCTGGCCGGAGGGTTTTCCAACAAGGCAAGGACCGACTACGCCTGCTACTTCGGATGGAGCGTGGGAGGTCTCAACGTTGGAAGCTCCGTGAACTACAACGGAGTTCCGGTCGGGTCGGTCTCCGCCATTGAGATCGCCCCCGACGGCAGGCTCGTTAAGGTGGTGCTCACCATCGAGGACGAGAAGTTCAGGGTGGACGACACCATAGTGGCATCCCTCTACATCACAGGCATTACAGGGCTCAGGAACGTGAACCTCGAGAGCCTGCCCGACTCCTCGGGCAGACTGTGGACCCAGAGTCAGCTCACCTTCCAGTCGGACCTGCCCGTCATACCGGTTCAGTCCGGCACCATGCAGTCGGTGACCACCGGTCTGAACAGGGTTTTCGAGATCCTGGAGCAGGTGGACGCCAAGACCCTGAACGATCAGGCAATAATGGCCCTTACAAGGATCAACAGGATACTCGAGACCATTGAGTGCGACTCCCTGAGCTGCAGGGTAACCGGCACCCTGGACAGGATAGATACCCTCCTCGTTACCTACAACCGCCTGGGGCTGGAACTGACCGAAGCGGTGAACGCTATAGAGGGGGACATGGCTCCCATGATGAACGACATCCACGAGTTCACCAGCAGGCTTTCGGAGCTGTCCGCCCTTCTGGAATACCTGGCTGACGACCTTGAGGACACATTCAACGATACCGGTGTAATACTTCATGAGTTCAGTGTGCTCCTGCCCAGGGTGAACAGGATGCTCGAGGGCTTTTCAGCAGGAACACACGGAGAGGATGTCTGGAGATGAAGATGAGAACCGCCCTTGCCGCAGCTGCTTTTCTGTTGATGACAGGATGCATCACCGTCAACGTACCGCTGGGTACCGGGGAATCCGTGCCCACGAACCAGTGGATGCTCAGGTGGGACCCCCCGGAGGCCGGCAGAAGGACAGGCGAGTTCCCGGTTGCACTAAGGGTGAAGGACCTTGACGCCGCAGGGAGCTACCAGCTCTCGGGTATGGTGATCACAGGCGATGACGGCACCGTCAGGGAGAGCAGCGACAACAGATGGGCGGCAAGACCGGGAGCCATGCTCAGCGAAATGCTCTCCCGGGACATTATGGCCGCAGGAGGCTTTGCCGGGGTGTTCAGGACCGCTGCCAGCGTCACTGGAATGGTAACCCTTGAGGGCTACATCCGCGAGTTCGGAGCCCAGCAGGTGGACAGCACCACATGGATCGCGGTGCTGGATGTCGACGTTACCCTTCTGGGAGACAGGGGCATGGAGATCCTGTTCCAGAAGAACTACCGTTACCAGAGGAGAATGCCCGCTCCGGGCTTCAGGGAGCTTTCCGAACAGATGTCAGCCCTCTCCTCCGCCTGGTCGGAAGCTGTGAGGGAAGACCTTTACGGAGTCCTTTCATACTAAGCCAGGAACGGAGCCGCATTGAAACTGTTCGGAAAAAAACCAAGGAAGAGTTCGTCTTCCCCTTCCCGTAAGCCGGAGAGGGTCACCCCGCCCTTCGACGGCATGAACAACTTCATAGTGGTGGTCCTGGACAGCTGCCGGTACGACAGCTTCATGGAAGCCGCCCCGAAGACGATCATGAAGCTGGGGGATACCGAGGCGCGGTACAGCTACGCCAGCTGGACGGCCCCCTCCCACTACAACCTTCTCATGGGCCTCATGCCCCATACAAGCCCCTCCGGTGTGTTCGCCAGCGAGTACTACAAGCATGACTTCGTTCGGTACAACCAGAGGCTGGGAGCCAGGGACATAGAGTTCAGAAGCCTCGTGCCCGGGCTCTGGCTGCCTGACTTCCTGCGGAATACCCTGGGCTACAGGACCCACGCAATGGTATCCCTTCCGGTACTGAACAGCATGACCCCGGTCAACCGGGGATTCGACACGTTCCGCCTCATGGACAGGCACAACGACATGAGCGCAATGCTGGACCTGATGACATTCCCCTCGGACAGGCCCAGCTTTTACATGCTGAACGTTGGAGAAACACATTATCCCTACGCCCGTCCCACCGAAGCCGAGAACCAGTGGCCGAGGATAAGCGGCGTCCACGGGGTCTTCAAGCACCTCGACGACAACCTGGTCGACGGGTGCGTGAGGGAGAGCACCTCGGGAGACCGGTTCTTCGACGCCGAAGAGATGGAGATGCTCCGCCTCCGACAGGTGGACACGGTTACCTACCTCGACACGGTGTTCGAAAAGCTCTTCGACATCGTTCCACGGAATACCTGGATCACGGTTACCGCGGACCACGGCGAGCTTTTCGGAGAGGACGGCTATTTCGGTCACGGGCCAATCCATTCCGAGAAGGTCTTCCAGGTCCCTTTCCTGGAAGGCCTGCTGCGTTAAAGGAGCAGATGCTATGTCAGAGAAGAAGACCATGAAGTTCAAGGCGGAGACCAGAAGGGTCCTCGACCTTGTGATCAACAGCCTTTACTCCCATACCGACATTTTCCTCAGGGAACTGGTCTCCAACTCTTCCGACGCCATCGACAGGCTTCGGTACATGGCCCTGGAGGACCCTGACCTTGCCGGCGAAGGCTATGTCCCGGAGATAGTTATCTCCCCGGACCCTGAAAAGGGGATCCTTACGGTGTCCGACAACGGAACCGGAATGAACGCCGCGGAGCTTGAGGAGAACCTGGGAACGGTTGCCTCCTCAGGCACTCTGAAGTTCCTGGAACAGGCGGTGGCGGGAGCCGCCAGACCAGAGCTTATCGGCCAGTTCGGAGTGGGGTTCTATTCCGCCTTCATGGTTGCCGACAGGGTAACCGTAAAGAGCCGGAGGGCGGGGGAGGACAGCTGCTGGATATGGGAGAGCGACGGCTCCGAGGAGTACACCATCCGGGAGACCTCCGGTCTTCCGTCAGGCACCTCCATAGAGCTTCACCTGAAGGAGGACTCCAGGGAGTACCTTGAAGAGTGGAAGATCGAATCCCTGGTGAAGCACTACTCGGACTTCGTCAGTCACCCTGTCTACCTGGAGAAGGATAAGGACGGAAAAGGCACCAGGGAGCAGATCAACACAGGCACCCCCGTCTGGATCAGGAATCCTTCGGAGGTGGAGGAATCCGAGTACGACAGCTTCTATTCACACCTCACCCACGACCACTCGAAACCCCTGGACCGCTTCTGGTACCATGGAGAGGGAACCACCGAGTTCTACGCCCTGATGTACATCCCGGAATCCCGGGGCATGGACATGATGATCCCCGACAGGCGTCCCGGGCTGAGCCTCTACGCCAGGCGGGTGATGATAATGGAGAGGGCGGACAAAGTTCTGCCCCAGTACCTGCAGTTTCTCAGGGGAGTAGTGGAAAGCCCGGACATCTCCCTTAACGTCTCCAGGGAGATGCTGCAGCAGGACAGGGTCCTGAGAACCATAAGCAAGGCGCTTTCCAGGAAATTCCTTGACCATCTCAAGGGCATCATGGAAGAAGACGGGGAGAAGTACCGGACCTTCTTCTCGGAGTACGGCGACTTCATCAAGGAGGGCGTCTACTCCGATCCGGAAAGAAGGGAGGAGCTGGCTGACCTTCTTCTCTTCGACGCCAGCGGCCATGATGGACCGAAGTCCCTTGAGGATATCTCCTCGGATATCCCGGAAGACGGCGTGATGCACTACATAGCCGGAACCTCCCTTGACGAACTCAGGAGATCTCCCCACCTGGAAGCCTCGGCGGGTGGCCCGGTTCTCCTTCTTCACGGACCCCTGGACCTTCTGGCCGTGGAGTCCCTGGGAGAGTACCGGGGAAAGAAGCTGGTGAACCTTGCCAGCGAGGCCTCCGAGAAGGAACTTTCCCAGGAGGAGAAGGATTCCAGGGCTGAGGCGGAGAAGGAGCACGGAGAGCTCATGGGAGCCCTTCGGGACACACTGGCCGAGAAGGTTTCCGGAGTCCGTTTCTCCCCCAGGCTCAGGGAGACACCCTGCATACTGGTCTCCGCCGGGGACGACCCCGGTGAGATGATGCGCATGATGATGAGGGCCATGAATCAGGAGGCCCCCGAGGCGAAGAGGATACTTGAGATCAACCCCGGCCATCCCATCGTTCACTCGCTGGAGCAAGCCAGGAAGAGCGGGGATCCGGAAGTATTCCCAAGGAAGGCACGGATGGTCCTTGAACTGGCCAGGGTGCTCTCCGGGCTGAAGCCCGAAGAACCTGTGGAATTCGGCCGGTTCGTTGCCGAACTCATGTCCGGCTAGAAGAAAGCGGGGGTCCCTTGAAATACGCGGTCATCGCACTGGTTTCCCTGGTCCCGGCACTGGGATGGCTGTGGTTCTTCCACAGGACCGACAGGTATGAACCGGAGCCCAGGAGGCTGGTATACAGGACCTTCTTCCTGGGGGTTCTCTTCGCGGTGGCCCTGGGCACCGCATATACTGGCCTGCCATATCCATGGGGACCAGCAAGATACGCCGCGGTTATCTGGGCTCCTGTGGTGGAGGAGACCGGCAAGTTCCTGATAGTGTTCTGGACCGTCTTCAGGAACAGGAACTTCAACGAGCCTTTGGACGGGATCGTTTATGCCGCCTCCGCAGCCCTGGGTTTCGCCGCATGCGAGAACGCCTTCTATGTGCTTGACGGCTGGAGCGCCTCCGGGGCAGGGGCGGGGGTTCTTACCCTCCTTGCCAGGTCGGTGTTCAGCGTTCCCGGTCATGCCCTTTTCTCCTCCTTCTGGGGCGCTGCCCTGGGCTGGGCGGCGGGAAAGAGGGGCTGGCGCCCCGCGGCAGCGGTGGTCACCGGTCTGCTGGCCTCCATGGCGGCCCACGGCATCTTCAACTGGCTGAGCATGGAGGAGATGCTTGGAGGGCTTGCTTTCATAGCCTTCACGGTGGTGCTCTGGAGGCTGGTCTACACAAGGCTCATTACCCCGGCCCTGGTGGCGTCGCCGTTCAGAAAAGATGAAAAAGAAGCTCAGTAGGCTGGCGGGGCCCCTCCGCAGAGGGGCCCTGCTGCTTACGGTGCTTTCGTTCGGTGGAATTGCAGCCCTTGTGCTGGCCGCCGGTGGGAGGGAATCCCTGGCGGCGTTCGGTTCCCTCAGCCCGGGATACATGCTCGCTGCGCTGATTCTGGTGGGTCTGGACCTTTTTCTTGGCGGCTTCAGGAACCACATCTTCATAAGGAAGATCCGACCGGAGGCTGGTTTCATGCTAAGCTTCCGGGCCAATGCGGCCAACATGTTCATGGGGGCGGTGACACCTTCCCAGGGTCTGGGCGGCCCTGCCCAGCTTGCCGTACTGAACCTTGGGGGAGTACCACTGGGGGCGGCGGTCTCGGTTTCCGTTCTCAACTTCACGGGAACCATCCTTTTCTTCGGCACCGGGGTGGCCGCTGCTCTTCTCTTCTTCCAGCGGTGGATACTCTCCGGAACCATAAGGTCCATACTCTGGGGGTGTGCAGGGCTTTTCCTG
>CAYLXG010000101.1:0-587 GCA_964387445.1 uncultured bacterium | reverse complement strand
TCATGCTTGCAGCCGCACTCTTCAAGCCGTCGTGGATCAAGGGATCCTTCAGGGGAGCCGCTTCGCTGCTGAAGAGGCTTCCCCGGGTCTCCCGGGACAGGGTAGTGAGGGGAGAGGCCTTCCTTGCGGGAAAGGTGGACGAGTATCACAGCTGGTGCCTGGAATTCCTTCTCAGGAGCCCCGGGGTGGTCCTTCTCAGCATCCTTCTCACTGTTGCTCTCTACATGAACAAGTTCACCATCTCATGGCTGATAGCAAGGGGCCTGGGGCTGGATGCCGCCTGGGCGGCAATGTTCTCCTCCCTCTATCTGGTCACCTTCATCTCTTACTTCGCGCCGAGCCCGGGAGCAGGAGGTATAGCGGAAGTTGCCACGGGCATCCTTCTTTCCCCGATCATACCCGGCGGGTACCTTCCCCTTTTCACCCTCCTCAACCGAATGTTCATACTGTTCATCCCCGCCGGTGTCGGTTTCCTAACCGCCCTGGGAACACTGCGCGAAGATGGTTCGCCGATCTCTGAACATAACGGGGAGAAAGACACTGGTCATCCCTTGGAGGACTGAATGACAATGGAAGTCGCCGTTTAC
>CAYLXG010000100.1:0-9340 GCA_964387445.1 uncultured bacterium | reverse complement strand
GCGTCAATCGTGCGTTCTGCTCAAAGGAGTGAGATGGGGCTTCATCGGTGAGTTTCTCCCTGTCGATTATGGTATCAATACAAGGAAGTCTTTCAGCTCGAGTAGGTTGTTGTCCATTGTGATGTATGTATCCTGCTGAGGTATTTAGTGTAGCTAATTGCAGGCACAGGATCTTTATCAGGCTGCTGCATAATAATGAAGTGATTAAATCAGGTGGTACCCCACCTGATTTCTATTTGGAACCCGTTCATCGAGTGGGCTCGGAGAGTTACTGAGCAGACAGTATCGTCAAGGTGGAGTCAATTCGGGAATGGAAAGAGCGCATTGCATCTTTCCTCAATCAACTGGTTTTCTCCACCATCAGCACATGGGCTCATCCTGTAATTCCCTGCAGCCGGGTTCGCTACTCTACAACAAGAAACCTCTTTATAGAGGAGAATCCCTCTGAGTCCAATCGACAGAAATACATTCCGGGGTTCAGTGCGACAATGGGTTGGCAATGATATCCGGCACAGCAATCCATCAGGTCGAACTTGTACACGGATCTTCCTGTTAGGTCAAACACATCAATCCTGATATCAGCAGGGCCTCGAAGAATAAACCTTGCTGAATGCTCATTGCTCGGATTGGGATAGAACGGCAGCAACTCGACGAAAGGTGCCCCTTGTTCACTGATCCCCATGGGATCCCATGAAACAGTGACATCCTCCAGCACAGGCGTCGCTACATGATCTTCGGAAACCAATATAACCTTGTACTGAAAATAGCTAGTATTAGGGGCTAGAATGCCCTCCAGAGAACCGGGACACCAAATCGTATCCGACCAACTACCCATATCACCCGGTTCATCGGAAGATCTCACCTGCATGCCGATGTGAGTTCCAAGCGGCTCAACACCGTTCCAGGAGAGTTCACCCCAAGCCGGATCACATTCCACATAGAGGATATTGGAAACAAGCTCACCGCATCCATGCACGGAAGACAGTTTCCACCATAGAGACCGCATGCCTGTGAAGGTGGAACCCAGAATGTCGATGTTTCCATCGCTGTCGATGTCACCTGTTCTTACAACCTCAATAGTTGAAATGCTTCTGTCTATGTCATGCTGGCTCCACTCACTGCCCGAACCATCAACATTCTCCCACCAGACTGCGCCATAGTAAACTCCCGAGCCGAGAACATCCATATCCCCGTCATCATCCAGATCGGCAACGGTAACGGATGTGGCGCGTTCTATCTGGTCCGACAGCAGATGCCAGCTCCATGAAAGCCCTGTTCCATCGAGATTTTTAACCCACGATATCTCGTGGTCCTTCCAACTGGCACAGGCAATGTCAATGTCTCCATCACCATCCACATCCCCGGGTGACGCGAAAAAGGCTCCTTCCGCAAGATCTGTAATGAGATGCTCCTCCCAGGATGCAGCTGAACCATCAAGGTTCTCGAACCAGACAACTTCGTTCGAGTTCTGTACGCTGACCAGAAGGTCGTTGTCCCCATCCTCATCAAGGTCCACAACCGTAACATGAGCAGCACCTGGAAGCTCATTGCTTATGGTATGCCTGGTCCACATCAGACCGGAACCGCCCTCATTTTCCCACCAGCTGAGGTCGTTGGCTAATCTTGAAACCGCGCTTACATCAATATCGAGATCTCCATCGAGATCTCCCGCGGCAACGATCATCGCACCATCGTACGAGTCATCGATCACTGTTTCCGAAAATGAGCTGCCAAGACTGTCTACATTTATCCACGATACTATGCGGTCTCCATCCCGGTCGGCAGCCACCAGGTCTATTGCTCCATCGGAATTCAGGTCTGCAACAGCAATACTCCTGACCTTATCCAGGGAATCCGAGACGATGTGTTGCGTCCACTGATATCCTGTGCCATCATTGTTTTCCAACCATCTCACGACATTGGATTCAGGAAGAGCCCCTGCATAGCAGATGTCCAGATCGCCGTCATTATCCATATCCGCAGTGCAGAGATCAACGCTGTTGAATGTTGAATCGACAGATACCGCCATTGTGGCGAGGCTCAGGCTCTGTCCGTGGTTGATGTGGCTGCTTGAGTTGAAAGTATCTGTCCATTCGTAAGGTGGTAGAGACCATAATCTGCCACCGGACCAATCGCTCTGTGTAGCCTGATTCATCGATCCTGCAAGAGGATACGCTATCAAAAGCATTGGAAGCATCATTTCGATCACATATTACGCCCCTTGTTGCTAATATCATACAAGCATCACGAATCAGGTCAACTTCAATAATGAGTCGGAGATGAAGCTGTGCACCATCAAAGTCGGGAAGGCCTTTCAATATCTGCAAATCGAGTTCACCTGACCTGGTATCTTCCGACTGCAACAGCACCTCGCAGTATCATAGTTATATATCATCCAATCATCGTACTGCTGAACATATTGAACCTGTTCATGAACTGTTCATCGATGGTGACATATCCAAGACCGGCTACAATGAGAAGAATGACAATCTTACAGCAAGGATCACAGATCTCAAGCTAACCCTGTCTGAGCGAAGGAGCATCCATCTCGAACTGGACACGGTACTGGATGAGTCTCTTAACTTCCTCCTGAACATCGCTTTCACCTGGACAAATGCTGATACCTGCATGAAGCGAAGGATACAGGATGCAGTTTTCCCCGATGGGCTCATGTACATGGAAAACGGAGAGTTTAGAACCCCCCTAAATACTAAAGCTTTCAATGTTTTAGAGCTGCTGGGCAAGGATGAATCCCATGTGGTACCCCCGCCGGGATTCGAACCCAGGCTTCCGGCTCCGGAGGCCGACGCTCTATCCAGCTGAGCTACGGGGGCACCGCAATGATGTGAGACCGAAGATAGCGAATTCCCTTGATTCCTTCAAGTCGGATCAGACGGGTATCATCTCCGCGTGGGGTTCTTCCCCGCCATTCAGGGTAAGGACTGCCATGGATCGTCTTCCCCTGGGGTTGGCGATGGCTCCGGGGTTCAGGAACCAGGTTCCGTTCTCCTTCTTCCAGAAGTACTCATGGGTATGACCGTGGATGATGATATCAGGCTTATGGGTTAGGAAGAGGTTCCTGATCCTGCTCCTGATGCCGGTTGAAGCGCCGCTGCCGTGGGTGACCCCTACCTTGAAGCCTTCCAGCTCCAGGATGAGTCTGTCGGGATAGAGGTTCGTGGTCTCGAAGCCGTCCATATTGCCGTGAACGGCCTTTATGGGCGCCATTCGCCTCAGGTCCTCTATTACGCTTCTGTCCTCGATGTCTCCGGCGTGGATGATCAGGTCGGAATCGGCGCAGGTCTCATACACGACTCCCGGCAAGGAGTGTATCCTCACCGGGAGATGTGTATCGGACAAAACCGCTATTCTCAAGTTTAGCGGATCTTCTTCTTATGCCTGTTGGCGCGACGCCTCTTCTTGCGCTTGTGAGTAGCTATTTTCGCGCGCTTGCGCTTCTTACCGTTTGGCATTTACTTTCCTGCCTTTGCGACCTTTGTCTTCACAGTTTTTGAGAACTTGAAGAAAGGTACGAATCTGCGGGGGACTTCCACCGGCTCTTTCGTGTGAGGGTTGCGGGCCATCCTGGGGTTGCGCTCAACAACCTTGAATGTGCCGAAACCGCGGATCTCGATGTGATCGTGATCGTAGAGAGAAGCCCTTACCTCCTCGAAGAACTGGTTGACCACGGAGGCAACTTCCTTCTTGGTGAGACCTGTCTCGTCTGAAATGTTGGCAACGATATCTGCCTTGGTCATTTCTTCCTCCTGTTTTGTGGTGTTACTCCCTGTAACACTTGTATTTATCGTTGGTTTGGTATGCTTCTATCAACTTGGAGCAGGTAAGATAGACAATACCGCTGCAGGTTGCAACCCCTTGCCTCGCTTTGAACAAAAGGCAACCGCCGCCTTATTCGGCGGCGGTTGTTCTGGTGGAGCTGACGGGGGTCGAACCCGTGACCCCTTGACTGCCAGTCAAGTGCTCATACCAACTGAGCTACAGCCCCTTCGCAAAGCGAGCGTAAAATAATAACTGGCCCGCGTGCGTCAAGGGTCAGGAGTCCATCTGCCAGAAAACGCCCCCCATGGGTTTCCGTACCAGCCCTGGGCTCATGGGGGCCATGACAAGCTCTATGGTCATGGAGACGGTCCCTGAGAACAGGTGCCCTCCTATGGCGTGGAAGTCGTGGTCGGCAAAGGATACGTGAAGATGCACGAAGGGTCTGCCCTCCTTCATGGAAACACTTCCCTGGAGGGAGAGAATCTCGCAGGACTCCTCCTCGGTGATCTTCGTGTACTCCCTGCCGTCGTATCTGCCTATCTCCATGTTGCTGAGCATGCCTATGCCGCCCAGGATGGCGGCGGACTGAATGCCCTGTTCCTCCAGCCATCCTGTGAGGGTTCCCATGAAATCCTCGCCCTTGTCGAACCTGAGGATCACTATTCCGTTCTCTCTCTTCAGCTCCTTCAATCGAAACCCTGTCCTTTCTCTTATCGGACCACTGCCATCCTTCTCTTAATGGTGGTTCCGCTTCCAGTGGTCATCCGCACGAAGTAGACCCCGGCGGGGTTCTCCGACGAGTTCCAGCTGAAAACCCCTTCGGTGGTCTCCAGCGCCTGGGTGGCCACTGTCCTTCCCGCGAGGTCCACTATGGTCAGTGTGGCGGTTTCCATTGCGGGCAGGGTCCAGCTTATTGCCGCCTGGCCGCTGACGGGATTGGATGCGTTAAGGGTCATGGAGATAACCGAGCCGCTCTCTCCCCCGGTCCCCATGTTGTAGACGGTGTGGACCTGGGAGTTGAGATGGTGGTCCCTGGCCCAGACGGTGAGCCTGGCCTCATCTGGAAGGCCGGGCATGGGTTCGGGCCAGGTCAGTGTTACACTTCCGGCTCCGTCGGTTAACCCCACTGCGTAGGTTTCCGGGTCTTCCCAGTCTCCCTGTATGAGGCAAACCCTTGCACCCTCAAGTGGGCTGCCCTGGGAGGATACGGTCACATTAAGGGTCTGCAGACCTTCGCTGAGGAACACATCTCCCACTTCGATGTCCTGGGGGACCTGTGAGTACATGGGAAGCTCAGGGTCGCCGAAGAGAACATTGCTCTTTGCTATCCAGTCATAGTGGGTGTCGGACGGGATCAGGGGGATGAACTCGTCCTTGGCCATCATGAAAGCCGTTCCCAGGGTATACATATCCTCGGTGAAGAACTTGGCGAAGAACTCCTGGTCCACAAGCTCGCTCCACTGGTCTCCCGGTTCAGCGGGTTCGCCCCAGCCGTATCGGGTGTTCATTATGCAGAATCCGCCGCCGCCGGGGGAGCGTATCCAGGCCTCAGCCAGGCATGTGCCCGTGTCGAAGGAGCCTGAGAGGCAGGCAATGGTGTTCCATATGGTGGGCCTGCCGTTGGCGGATATGTTGGTGAGCCCCATGAAGTCGGAGTTGCCCAGATATCCGCTGCCTATTGAAACGCTGGACTCGCTGCCGTGGCCCGCGTGGTTAACCAGCTGCATGCCGGTGTTCAGCATTGCCATGGTGGCGGCGTAGCTCTGTGAACCCGCCGATTCGTAGAGCTTGGTTATGGTCCATGTACCCGGTGTGTACAGAGTATCCACCTTTTCCTTGCCGGCGGAACCGGGGCAGTAGGGGCTGCTCCAGAGAATGCCCGTGGTGAAGCCCATTGAGGTGTACCATGCGTCGGTGTCAGGGGTGTTCTCGAAGGCCAGCACCTTGTCGACGAATATCTCAGCCTCGGAGACGGTTTCCACGGAGGCCCTGCCTAAGATGTAGTCCGGATGGTAGTCCATGTTGTCGTTGCCGTTGAGTTCTCCCCAGGTGCCGTCTCCGTCGAGGTCCCAGGCGTCCACCCCGGGGGCGGTGTCGTTCATGTCCTGGTAGTAGAGGTCGCTGGAGGGATCCCCTGTATAGCCCTCTGCGGTGGCGTAGCAGTTCCTGTGGGGAATGCCCGGTGTGTCGCCGGCCAGGAGGATGTATGTGGGCGGTGAATCCTGGTAGATGTCGAAGAGGAAGTTCCTGAGCTTCTGGGCATCGTCCACTCCGGAATAGAGGTCCGTTATGGTGGAGATGGTTACGATCCTTGCCTCTACGCCCTTCCATGTCTTGAACTCCGCAAGGGGCTCAAAGGCTCCGGCGAGGCCGTCATCGGCTATGATGAAGTACTCTCCCCAGGGAAGGTACAAGGATGCCGCCGGAAGGGATGTGAATCCCCCGGGGTTGGCCACCGCAGAATTCATGATCGAGCTTATCTCCGTCGTTCCGGCAATACCCCTTGAGGGTATGCTGTTAACGCTTCCCTGAAAGTCATAATGAACTACTACCGTAACATTTCCTGCAAAGGCCAGTTCTCCGGATCCTTCATCCCAGGAGAAAGGCATGAGGAGAATATCTGCAACCGGGTACCCCATAAGGGTACCTTGTCCCTGAAGCGTTGCTCCCATGTTGATCGGACGCCTGTATGCCTCGGGGTTCGCCTGGGCAGGGGTGAACGTTCCTGCCATGGACAGTGGCACTCCCCGCTGAGCCGGCATGGGGAGGAAATCGTATTCAAGGATATGTTCGTCCACGGCGGTTACTTCAACGCTCCGGGCAACGGCCCCGGCTGGAAGGAGCACCGTAAGGGGGACCACCGGGATGAGAGGGGTTCCAGGAGCTCCCGCAGGAACAGCTCCCTCGAGTACCACCCTGGTTCCCAGGGGGCCCTGGACTGTTTCGGGAACGGCATCGGAGGTCCATGTGAACTCAAGGGCTGCCCCGGTGAGGACAAGGATCATCGCAAGAACTGTCATCTATACCTCCATGAAAACCACCAGGGAGTTCCTCCCCACGGTTTCCTCCAGAAGAACCTTCAGCATTATGGTTACAGGCACCGCCATGAAGATGCCCACTATTCCCCACAGATAGCCCCAGACTATCACACAGAGGAGAATGGTGACCTTCCCTATGGGGAGCACGTCGCCGAAGTAGCTGGGCTCAATGATATTGGACACGAGATTGTTTACCACGATAACCATCAGGGCCGCCACCAGCCCCAGGTTGAAACCGCCCAGGGACATCACATAGAGTGCGATCATCACCCCGGCGGCGATGGAGCCGAAGAAGGGCACGAAGTTGAACACCATTGCGGTTATGCCCCAGATGAAGGCCTCGTCCAGCTGGAAGCCCATCACCACCAGCCCGACGCCGATGAGAAGCCCCGTGAGAGCGCTGGTTACCAGCTTGGCCAGAAGGTACTTCCTGGGAACCGTTTCCACCGCCCTTATGATCTTCTGGTAATGAAGGTGGGTCACGGTGTCCATTTCCCTGAGCTTCTTCGAGAACAGCCTTCTGCCGTTCACCATGAACACGGTGAGCATGGTGATGAGAACCGTGTTCAGGAGCCCGTTGCTGACCGTGCCCACAAGGCCCGCTGCTGTGGGTACTATGGAGGTCAGCGAGAATGACGAGCCTCCTCCGCCCAGGGGAGAAGGGGTCTTGCCCCCGGCTGCCAGGGTGTCCGCGGCGGAGGTGACTTCCTTTACCTCCTCCATTCCCAGCCTGCTGTATATGTCCGGGATCCAGTGGGTCCTGGCCGTCTCGACGAACCCGGCCACGGGCTGGACCACATTGCTCACCATGTCGTCCTTCCGGCTCACCAGCATGCTCATGGTGCCGTATATGAGGAAGAAGAAAACCGATGTTATGAACAGGGCCATCACCAGCACCAGTGCGGTGCCCACCACCGAAGCCAGGTTTGACTGGCTGCGGTCGCCCCGCCTGCGGTATCGCTTGAAGAGCTTCCTCAGAAGCCTGTCCACCCCGTAAGCGGTCTTCTTGACGGCGGGTGATATGAGCAGGGCGAAGAAAACCGCAATGGCGATCTTAACGAATATCGGCGCCCCCAGCTTGAGTATCACCAGTGTAAAAAGAACTGCGAGAAGGGTCACCGAAACCCTGAATGGATCCGGTCTGCCCCGGTTCATCCGGCACCTCCGTATATCTCGGGTCTTCTGTCGCTGAGGCAGTCTATCCTCTTCCTGGTGGCGTCAACCAGCTCCGGAAGCACATCGTAATCCGTGATGTATTCCGCCGGCTCCTCACCTTCGAGCATGACTCCTTCGGGAGAAGCAATGCCTCCCCCCCCCTGATATGTCTCCCCCAGGTGGTCTCCCCCAAGGTTGCATCCGGCAACGAATACCTGGGCCTCCCCGGCCCTTGCCATGAGGTAGCTGCGGAAAAGGCCGTTCCTTCTCTTCGGCCACTGGGCCGGAATGAAAAAGAGCTTCGCACCTGCAAGGGCGTGGTCCCTGAAAAGCTCCGGGAATCGCAGATCGTAGCATACCGCAGCCGCGGAGGTCACTCCGCAGAGATCGAAGACCCCCGCAGGGGTTCCCGGAACGAAAACGGTGTCCTCGCCCATGTTCCTGAACAGGTGCGCCTTCTCGGTGGTGTGGATCAGACGGCCTCTGCGGTCGTACACCGGAAGCATGTTCACGATCCCCCCGGAGGTTTTTACGGGGAAGGTGCCGGCAATGATGCAGATCCCCTTCTCCCTGGCCGCGGCGGAGAACGGACCGCTCTGGATGTACTCCACTGGAACGGCCCTTTGTGGTATCTCGTTCAGGACGAATCCGATGGTGAACAGCTCGGGCAGCAGGAGAACGTCGGGCACCGGTTGCACCGACGCTGCCTCCAGGGCCATGTCCACGCAATTCTCCCAGTCGCCTTCTATTGGCAGCTGGGCGAGTCTTACCTTCAAGCCAACCTCCCGTAAAATCTTCAGGAGCGGGGTACTCAGGAATATAGAAAAACCACAGGACACCGGGGGCGGGTAGTTGTATAATTGCTCCTCAATGTACATTGGGTTTCGCGCATTACATATGGTGAAAGGCAGCAACCATGAGAACAGTCAGCAGCAGGTGCCAGGCCATGCAGGCCTCCCCCATAAGGAAACTGGTTCCCCTGGCCAACCAGGCCCGGGCAAAGGGCATCGGTGTGTTTCATCTGAATATCGGCCAGCCGGACATACCAACTCCGCCGGAATACTGGAAGTCCATGGGAGAGAACCTTCCGGATGTGCTCGCCTACGGCCCCAGCCAGGGCCTGGACGTTCTCAGGGACGCCATCTCGAACTACTACGGAAGGGCCGGCATCGATGTGGGCCGCGATGAGATACTGATCACCACCGGGGGATCGGAGGCTGTCTTCTTCGCCTTCATGATAACATGCGACCCCGGGGACGAGGTGATCTGCTTCGAGCCATTCTACACCAACTACAACGGCTTCGCAGCCATGGCCGGCGTGAAGCTGGTGCCTGTGACCAGCAGCGTGGAGGCCGGGTTCCACCTTC
>CAYLXG010000099.1:7168-9376 GCA_964387445.1 uncultured bacterium | reverse complement strand
GGTCCACAGCGTTTATGTGATCCCCGCTTATCGGGGCCAGGGCGTTCTCCGGCTGGCCGGAAAGGATGTATGCTTCGCAGAGAAGGAGCATTCCTGTGGTGTACCTGGAATCGTCGTCCCTGGATATCTGTGAGAAGGCGGCAACGGCATCGTTGTACCTGCCGAGCTCCATGGCTGCCTTGCCCATCCCCAGAAGGGCCCTGTCCTCGATGCTGCGGCTTTCGGTCATTACCACCGCCGACGCATAGGACATCATTGCCTGCTCGAAGTCGCTGGTGCCGCTTCCCACCAGGGTCCTCTTGCCCCGGAGGAGCAGGGCGTCGCCCAGCAGGAGCTGGGCGTCGTCCACCCATCTGCTGTCGGAATACCGTGAAAGCACCCTTCCGGCTCCCTGTATGGCTGCGTCAAGCAGCGGCTTCTCGTGGTGCGCCGGGTCGTCGGGGTGTTCCCTGGCGTAGTCCAGCGCTTCATTGTAGCTCTCCCTGGCGTTGTAAAAGGTGTTGTAGTAGGCGCAGCCGGCCAGCAGAAGAAGCAATGCGGGAACAAAGGACCTATACAAAACTGCCCTCCCTGAAGATGAGTGAACCCGCCCAGACCTGAAGGACCCTTCCCCTGAGGGTCCTGCCCAGGAAGGGGGAGTTCCGGGAGAGCGAAAAGCTGCGGCTGTATTTCCAGAGGGCATCGGGGTCGAAGAGGACCATGCTTCGCCTTGCTCCTGGAACCAGGGGTCCGTCTGGAAGGCCCAGTATCGCCGCGGGGTTCGAGGTCAGCAGGCGCACGACTTCCAGCGGGGCCATCCCCCCCCTGCTCACCAGCTCGTCCACGGTGAGGGGAAGAATGGTCTCCAGCCCTGTGATCCCGAAGGCGGCCTGCTGCAGGGGCAGTTCCTTCCTTTCCCGGGGATGGGGGGCGTGATCGCTGGCCACAGCCGTCACCTTGCCCCCGGCGGCAAGGGCCGCCAGCCGTTTCCTGGAATCCTCGCTGCGCAGCGGCGGGTTCATCTTGGCCACGGCTCCCCTTTCAATCGTTTCATTCTCATTCAGGGTCAGATGGTGGGGTGTAACGTCGCAGGTCACCGAAAGCCCCCTGGAAGCCGCCTCCGCCGCCAGTTCAACGCTCCTGGGCGAGGACAGGTGTGTGAGGTGGAGCCTGGCTCCTGAGCCTGACCGCTCCAGTATCTGTATGCATCTCTCTACATCCTCGTACTCAGCGCTCTCGGGAATGCCCCCGGCGGCGGTGATCCTGGAGGCTTCGCCCTGGTTCACAGCTCCGCCCATGGCCAGGGCCTTTATCTCCGGGTGCTCTATCAGTGTTCCCGAAAAGGGTGATATCCTCTGGAATATCTCCATGAGCACCTCATCGGAACCAACCGGATCGCCGTCGTCGGAAAAGGCGGTGATGCCCATCTCCGCAAATCCCTCCAGGTCCACCGGGACCTTCCCCGACCTTCCAATCGTGGCGCAGGGAACGGGGCGTACAGTGACCGGACCGGCTGAGACCGCCTCAGCAAGTATCTCCCTGACCGCTCCGGGGGTATCCAGGGGCGGCGTCGTGTTGGGCATCATGCCCACCGCGGTCACACCGCCGGCTGCCGCGGCCCTCAGGCCTGTCTCCAGTGTTTCCGCCACTTCACCTCCGGGCACCCGGAGATGAACGTGCATGTCGGTGACGCCGGGCATCAGCCAGAGCCCTGACGGGTCTTCTGAGGAAGTCTCCACCCCCTCCAGCCCTTCCCTGGAAACGGTAATGTCCGCCAGGGTATCCGTATTGGACCAGGGATCAAGGATCCTTACGCCGGGGATCCTCCGGGCATAGCTGTCAGTCAGAATAGTCCTTTCCGTCGTGGGCGGCTTCGCCGCCGTCGGGGGCCTGCTTCTCGGTGTAGCTGCCCCTCTCGGCTACTATCCTTCTCTCCGGAGTGGAGTTCCAGTCTCCCCTGCCGGCGATCATCTCGATGACCTTAGTGCCCAGGCCCACCGATCCGAAGGCATCGAAGAAACGCAGGGCCCACCTCTCGGTCTCGTCGAGGATCCTCTCGCGGTACTCGCCGGGCAGCAACTCGATGGTGTCGCCGTCGGCGCTGACCGAATGGGTGAGCAGGCGCTGCAGCAGCACGCGAGCCCGCTGGTGCTGGCCGGAAAGCACCAGTCCGATGGCGATGAACGAGTGGTCTCGAACCCATTCCAGGTTGTATTGCCAGATACTGGC
>CAYLXG010000099.1:6883-7158 GCA_964387445.1 uncultured bacterium | reverse complement strand
GTTCCTGGACCAGCCCCTGGAATCCGCTTCCTGGACCATCCGGTCCCAAAGCTCCATGGGGACCCCCCTGTCGGGCCTCTTCACGTAGCTGCCGCCGTCCATCACCGCGTTGCCGCTGTGGTCGTCCATCTCCAGGCCGAAGAGGATGTTCTGCCATAGCGTGCCCACATTGCCCTTGTTGATCCCGTAGTCCCTGAAGTGACCCACCTTGTCCAGGGGGGTTCCGCTGATGCCGTGCTGGGCGATGGTCACTCCGTAGCGCTGGATGGCCCGGG
>CAYLXG010000099.1:0-6873 GCA_964387445.1 uncultured bacterium | reverse complement strand
ACGGCCTCAGGTTAAGGATTCAAAATATATTGAAAAATAAACCCTGATTGCACGGAGAGCAACTGCATGCTGTTCTGTTCAGGTCTATGCCCTCGTCCTCCCCTGCGGCGGTGTCGTATGTGCCGTGCTTCGAGCCGTTGCTTATTGCAAGGTAATCCGGGAAGATGCCCCAGGAATTGAGCCCGCCTATGTAGTACTCCGCCTCTTCCACGGTGGTAAGCACCCCGGCGCCCTTGATCTCCCCCACCTCCGTCTCGAGGCCTATGTAGGGGGGGATGTGCATGGCAAGGTCCCTGGTGTAGATGAGGTTCTCCCAGTCGGGGTTGTGGGAGGCGTCTATGGCCACGGAGGTCCAGCCGCCGGCAATGGCGGAGGGCACCGTTTCCAGGGCGTCGATAAGGTCACCCGGCGACTTGACGGCGAAGTGATCCATGTGCAGACAGTAGACCACGCCGTCCCCCAGGAGGCTGGAGTAGTGCATGGCGAGCCCGGGAAGGTTCCCGTAGGTGACCCCGGTGTACCCGGCTTCGGACTTGGCCAGCTCAAGGAGAACGAAACTGTCGGCCCTCTTCGCCGCCCTGAGTATGCCCATGGCGCTCAGCGGATTCCTTATGTTGCAGGCCATGACTATGGCGTGGCTTTCTTCGGCCACCCGGGCGATGTCCCTGCCGCTCACCAGGGCGCACCTGCTTCCCGGCAGGGCCCTTCTGACGTTCACCGGCCTGAGTTCTAGAAATCGGTCGTAGACAGAGGCGTCCATTCCTTCACTCCTTTTTGTTATTATTCAACTCTGAGGAAAACTCCACGGGCAAATATGCTCGATACCTCCGGGGGGGGAAAAGGCTTGCGCAACCTGTTCGAGAAGCTTCTCAGCATACAAGGGGCCCTTCTTATACTTAGCCTGATAGCGGCCAGACACCTGTTCCTTGATGATTATGAGCTTGCAGCAGGTGTTCTGCAGGGGATGCTGTTCCTCCTTGCCGGATCGGTCATGGCCGCGACCCTCGGTCTCACCCGGTCAAAACACGACCTCCGCAGAAGACCCTGGCAGTTCATGATAACGGTTGTGTTCCTGGCAGGTCTTATCTACTATCTTCTTTCGGAGCCGACCCAGGGAGGCATACAGAACTGGGACATCGGTTTAATAGCGAACACTTATCTGGGATTCACGGCACTCATCACCGTTCTCGGATACCTGATGTACCTTGCCGGGAAAGTCTCGCCATCACTCTTCCTACCATCGAGCTTTTTTATAGTGATCATCACCGGATCTCTTCTCCTCATGAGCCCCAGAGCAACCACGGAGGACGGAAGCATGCAGCCCATCGACGCCCTGTTCACCTCCACCAGCGCCACCTGTGTAACCGGGCTGATAGTCCTGGACACCGAAAACGATTTCACTACTCTGGGTCAGCTCATCATCCTGGTCCTTGTGCAGGTGGGGGGGCTGGGCATAATGACATTCGCGGCATTCTTTGCCCTCACCCTGGGTCAGAAGCTGGGTCTCAGCGATACGGTAAACCTGACAAGGCTCATGGACAGCGAGTTCTCATCGGAACTGAAACACCTCCTCCTCTCCATCCTGGTATGGACGCTCACCATAGAGTCGGTTGGAGCCATCCTCCTCTACAACACCTGGTCGACCATGGACCTGGGCTGGACCACCACGGAAACCGTCTGGCAGGCTGTTTTTCACAGCATAAGCGCTTTCTGCAACGCGGGGTTCAGTCTCAACGCAACCAATCTGGAGGCCTTTTCCTCCTCTCCGGCCACAGGCTACATAATCGGAACCCTCATCGTCATGGGAGGTCTTGGTTTCGGGGTACTCACCGGGATAGGCAGGAACTGGCTCCTTCGGATGCGAACGGGAAGGAGGACTCCCCCGCCTGTTCAGGTGAGGCTGGTCCTTCTGGTAACCCTGATCCTGATACTTGCCGGAGTTGGTTTCTTCCTTGTTTTCGAATGGAACAACACCCTTGCCGGGATGCCCTTCCCCCAGAAGCTGGGCAACGCTTACCTGGAAGCCGTATCTCCGCGAACCGCGGGTTTCAACACGGTCCCCACCGGAAGTCTCGTCCCTGCGGTGAAGTGGTTCTTCGTGATCCTCATGTTCGTCGGAGCATCCCCCGGAGGCACCGGCGGAGGGGTAAAGACCACCAGTATCGGACTCCTGGTGGTTTCCATAAGGTCCCTGATCCAGCAGAGGAAGCAGCCGGAGATATGGAAGAGGAGGATACCCATCTTCGACCTTCAGAGGGCGGGGGCCGTCCTTCTTCTGGGAATGGCGGCATTCGGAGTGAGCAGCATTCTTCTCCTGGCCACGGAAAGGGGCACAGGAGGGTTCACCGATATGGACTATGTGTTCGAATCCATGAGCGCCTTCGGCACGGTGGGGCTGTCCACCGGAGTTACCCCCTTGCTCTCCACCGCCGGCAAGTGGATAATCATAGTCACCATGTTCATTGGCAGAACCGCCCCGGCAACCCTCGCCGCGGCAACTATCAGGGTGCGTACCTCAAGGTACAGTTACCCTGAAGACAGAATAACCATAGGGTAGGCTGGTGGAAACCATGCAGGATACACCAAAGAAAGTGGCGGTAATCGGCCTGGGCTCCTTCGGAAGCAGCCTGGCCATCGAGCTGGTGAAGCAGGGCGCCGAGGTCATGGCCATAGACTCCCGTGAGGAGCTGGTCGAGAACATCAAGAACGAGGTCAACAACGCCATCTGCTTCGACTGCACCAACGAAGCGCTGCTGATGGCCCACGGCGTAACGAAGCTGGACCTTGTGGTGATAGCCATAGGGGAAGACTTCGGCAGCACGGTGACCATCACCGCCATACTGAAGCAGAAGAAGGTAACGGTCTACAGCAGGGCCAGCAGCGACCTTCAGGAGACGATCCTCAACGCCCTCTCCGCCGACAGGGTATTCAGACCCGAGCACGAGCAGGGAATAACCCGGGCAAGGGAGATAACCTACACCGGTGTGCAGGAATACCTCAGGCTCAGGTCGAACATGGAGCTGATAGTCACCGAACCTAAGAGGAGCATGCTGGGGAAGGCCGTTACGGAGCTGGACATAAGGCGGAACTACGGCATAAACATCGCCTTCATCGGCAAGAAGGAGGAGGACGGCAGCTACGACTACCGCATCCCCCGGCCGGACGATACGCTTCAGGAGGGCGACAGGCTCTGGCTCATAGGTTCCAGCAAGAACATCAAGATATTCAGGGAACGGTGATCAGTCCAGCAGCTTCATGAGCCCTGTGGACTGCAGGGCGGTGGTCCTTTCGGCGTTGATCTTCTTGAAAAGCTTCATGGCGGTCTCGGAGGCTGGATGCTTCCTGCAGAGGGATTTTACCAGCGTGGCCATGGCCTTCGGGAACTCGGAGGACTCGGCGATGAAGCTCTCCAGGGAAAGACCCTCCCCTATATCGTACTTCAGGGGCTCCAGCGCCGGGTACTTCTGCCTGATCTTCTGAACGTAGCCGGGCATGAGGCTTCTGCACTGGGGCCAGACCGGGCCCAGGCTGTCCAGCCAGGAGTTGACCGCGGAGAGGATAAGGTTGATCTCACCGATGCCAAGGGCGGCGGGTTCCGCCACGGGGCCGTCGAAGAACTCGGCGATCCCTGCCCCCTCGGGGGACTTCAGGAACTTGATGAGGTCCCTTCCCTGGATGGTCTCGCCGGGAAGGAACGCCTTGGATATCTTGCCGTCGCAGATGGGGATGAGGGCTATCCCGCCGTTCACATGGAGGCTTATCATCCCCGACTCCCCGGACTTCTTCAGGGACTTCAGAAGCTGAACCAGCTCCCCGCTGGAATTGTCCAGCTCGGTGAGCACCGGCTCTTCGGTAAGGTACTTTATCACGGGTCCCAGGGCCCTGTCGTCAAGGAAGTGCAGCGACAGGAAAAGCTCCCTTTTGTCGTTCCTTATCATGCTCAGGAAGCTGGGAGAGTCCAGGCAGTCGCAGCCGGCTATGTAGTAGGGCTTCCCCTGGCGGAAGATCATCCTGGTGAAGATGGTCTCTCCGTCGGAGATGGACCAGTAGCAGTCCTTCCTGAAATCCCTCAGCTCGGTGCCGCCCCTGACCAGGGCGTCGAGGTTGAGGAAATGCACCGGGACGGTGTCGAAAAAACTCCTGATGTACGGCAGGTTTACCGAGGTGTCAGCGTACAAGTCTCGCAATCCTTCCGATCTTGGGCAGGCCTTCGCCGGGCTGCCATGACCAGTAGGTGACCATGGCCTGACCCTTGACCAGTTCCGTGTTCACCGGACCCCATATCCTGCTGTCGCTGGAGTGATCGCGGTTGTCTCCCATCATGAAGACGCAGCCCTCCGGTACAATGTATACAGGTTTGCCCGCCCCGTCCAGCACCACCCGGGAAGCGATCTCCTCGTAGGCCAGGTCGGCAACTTCGGCGTAGGAGTAGAGACCTGGAAGGCAGTCGGGCCAGCCCTGGTCCAGTATGCTCTGGTTGTAGACATCCTGATGGGCCACCGGCCATGGGGATGGGTTGCCGTTCACGTACAGCGTGTCGTTCTGGACCCTTACGGAATCCCCCGGCAGCGCCACCACCCTCTTTATGAAGGTAACCTCTTCGTCGGCGGGATAGCGGAAAACGATGCTCTCCCCAACTTCTATGGAACCGGTCGCGGGCATCAGGAGCCACCTGTGTGTCCCCCTGAAGTTGTGGAAAAGGGGAGCCATCCTGTCGGAAAAGGGGATCTGCTGACCGTTCTCCGCCTTCAGCACAAGGAGATGGTCACCCACCGGCAGGGTGGGAGACATGCTGGGGGTGGGTATCCTGTAGGCCTCGATCACATAGGGCCTGAGGAAACCGAAGAACACCAGCAGAGCCAAAGCCAGCTGCAGAAACCAGTTACCGTACTTTTCAGCCTTGGGGCTCACGGTCCCTCCTGTGGAATGGGGTGAAAGCGATAATGCCCAGAACAGGGGCATTCGTCAACCAGCCATTGACAGGCAGGCTCCCCGGGCGCAAAGTTGAGGCTGATACAGAACAGGCAAATCAGGAAGGATGACAATGGGTTTTCTGGAATCGATCACCGACTACGCTCCCTGGGGGATCCCCCTGGGAAGGATAGGGCTGTTCCTGGCCGGCGCGGCTCTCTCCCTGGCCCTCAGGGGGTTCGTGAAAGCAATGCTGAAGAGACCGCTGAAGAAAATGGAGAACTTCGCCACCATACTCATGGACGGGCTGTCGGGGCCGGTGGCCTTCCTGGTGGTCTTCACGGGATTCTACTTCTCGCTGCTTATCCTCAACCTCCACGGCACAGTTAACCAGATAGCGCTTTACATCATACAGCTCCTGCTCACCTTCACGGTGATAAGGATACTTTATGTGATCACCGACGATGTGGCCTTCCACATGAAGGGCCTCGCCGGGGAGACCGAGAGCCGTCTCGACGACCAGCTGATACCGGTTCTGAGAAAGCTGACCAAGGTGGTCATCGCCGCGGTGGGCATCGTGTTCTTCATGCAGCTCAAGGGATATCCTGTAACAGGGATCATCACCGGTCTGGGAATAGGAGGCCTTGCCTTCGCCTTCGCCGCGCAGGACTCCATAGCCGGCATTTTCGCCTCGGTGGCCCTGTTCCTGGACAAACCCTTCATGGTGGGTGACTTCATCCAGGTGGGAGGAATAAGCGGAACGGTGGAGGAGATCGGTCTCAGGTCCACCAGGATAAGGACCCTGGGAAAGACCCTGGTCTCAATACCCAACAAGGAGATAGTGGATTCCACCATAGACAACCTCTCCAAGCGCCCCATGAGGAGATGCGAGATAACCATAGGCGTAACCTACGACGCAACCGCCGAACAGATGGACCAGCTGGTGAAGGACCTCAGGAACATGCTTGTGGAGGACGAGATGGCGGAACACGAAGGATCCTATGTTCACTTCAACACCTTCGGCGACTCTTCGCTGAACGTGGACATGATCTTCTTCATCAGGACCGCGGACTATGCCGAGTTCCTGGAGGCCCGCCAGGCCCTCAACCTGAAGATCATGCACGTCGTACAGGGCCTCGGCCTGGACTTCGCCTTCCCCTCCACCACGGTATACCTGGAGAAGTAGAAGCAGTGGAGGGCCACAGGAAGAGGCTCAGGGAAAGGTATCTCAGGGCAGGCGTCAAGGGCTTCACCCAGCGTGAGGCCCTTGAGCTTCTTCTCACCTACGCCCTTCCCAGAAGGGACACCAGGGAGCTTTCGGAACTGCTCCTGGAAACCTTCGGCAGCCTGAGGAACGTTCTCAGGCAGTCCCCTGCATCACTCAAGGCTGTTGAGGGAATGGGGGAATCCGCTGCGGTCCTGCTCTCCCTGGCAAGCCAGCTTCCGGTGATGGCCGAGGAACCCTGCGGCAGACTGAGGATCTCCGGCCCCGAGCAGGTGGCGGAATACCTGAGGAAACGGCTGGGCGGTCTTCGCCGGGAGAGGTTCTGCGCCCTATTGCTGGATTCATCCAACGAACTGATAGCGGAGGTTGACCTGGAGTTCGGCACCGTCAACAGGACCCAGGTCTACCCCAGGAACCTCGTGGAGAAGATCATCGCCCACAGCGCCACAGGAGTTATCCTGGTGCACAACCACCCCGGGGGCAGGCTGGAGCCCAGCAGGGAGGACATAGCCCTCACGAGGAAACTCACCGCCCTGGGAAAGGAGATGGACTTCCGGGTACTGGACCATTTCATCGTGACCGAAAGTGATGTAAGGGCCATCGGAAACTGCGAGGGCTAGCGCAGCAGGACCAGACCCTGGGTGGCACCGGTATTCCCATCCACGGCGAAGTACAGCCCTGAAGGCCGCCCCGCCGGGTTCCAGACGGCGCTCCCCGCACCGGATACCGTGGAAACT